>NZ_JBVVQB010000029.1:0-77013 GCF_055811775.1 Mesorhizobium sp. WSM4844
AGAAGCGGGTTTGGCATCGTCACCCTTCCCAGAGCAAGATGAGGTTAGTTTTGGTCATTCTGCCGGGCTGGTTTGGGCCAAATCCTTCGGGCTCTGGCTCGGGTGTAGCACCACTACGCCCTTCGCCAGACCCCTCGACCTTGTCCCAAACCATCACCGGCAGAATGACCAAAACTAACCTCATCTTGCTCTATGTGATCGCGACCCGGCGCCCGGTTTCGGCGCTTTCGATCGCGGCAAATACCATGGCCAGGCTCTTGATGTTGTCGGCGCCACGCGTCTCCGGCTCGCTGCCGGTTTCGACGGCGCGCACAAAATCCTGGATGATGCCGAGATGGCCGCCGATGCGGTCATTGGGATCGAGCGGCGGCACGGAGAGCGGCTCTGTGCGATCGAACAGGCCTTCACGGATAGGCCGCGCGACTTCCGCCCTCAGCCCATCCTCGCCGTCCCAGACCAGGCTGCCGTGCTCGGCGACGATGCGCCATGTGCTCTCCCAACTGGTGCGGAACCCGTCGGCGCACCAGGAGCCGGCATAGGTGAACAGCTTGCCGCCGCCGAGCTCGAAGATTGCGGTGGCCGACGATCCCTGCCGGTACCAGGAATTGACCGGCTCCCATTCCTGGCAGTAGACGCTGGCCGGCGCGCCGCCGACCATGTAGCGGGCGGCGTCGAAAGTATGGATCGCCATGTCGAGCAGCAGGACATGGCGCATCTCCTCGCGAAACCCGCCGAAATGCGGCGCGACGAAGAATTCGGCGTGGATGCTGGTTGGCGCGCCGATGGCGCCGGAATCGAGAAAACGCCTGATGCGCCTGACATTGGCGACATAGCGGCGGTTCTGGACGACGGCGTGCACGCGCCTGGCGCGTCGGGCTGCCTCGACGATGGCGCGCGCGTTCTCCGGGCTGTCAGCCAGCGGCTTCTCCGTCAGGAGGTGGCAGCGATGGGCAAAGGCCGAAAGCGCGACATCGCGCCGAGCCGCCGGAACCACGACGTCGAACACAGCGTCGGGCTTGGTCTGGTCGAGCACGGCGTCAAGATTGGTCCCGACAATGGCGCCGGCAAGCTCGTATTCGCGCGCCCTTGCCTTCGCCCTGTCTGCGTCGAGGTCGACAAGGCCGACAATAGCCAACCCGTCGATCTGCCTCGCCGCATCGAGCCAGTGCTTGCTCATCGCTCCGCAGCCGACCAGGACGACATTCATCATCCAGCGCTCCTCCTCCGTTCGGCCCCTCCAGACCGATCGTCACGGCATTCACGGCATGACCGTAAACGTTTTTCCGTAAACGTTTACGAGAACACACCGGAAGGCGTAGAATGTCAATTGGCCGCTCGCGAAAATCACCTAGATCACCTTGGCCTGAAGAGCGGTCGATGATAGCCAGGCAAGGGGGAGAACTGTCCTTTGGCGTCCAGCATCCACGACCTTGCGCGTCACCTGAACATTTCGATCGGCACCGTGTCGCGCGCGCTCAACGGCCGTGCCGACGTCAATGCCGACACCCGCCAGCGGGTGCTCGATGCGGCGGCAAAGCTGAACTATTCGCCGAACCAGTCCGGCCGCAGCCTGCGCCGCGGCGCCACCCACTCGATCGCCTTCATGCTGCAGCCGCACCCGGGCGACCAGCAATATGGCGAGCCGTTCTTCATTCCGTTTCTGACCGGGCTGCAGGCGAAACTCGCCGAAAGCGGGCTCGACCTGATCGTGGTGATGGGCGCGCCGGGCGACTACCAGCAGGAGCGCCTGCGCCGGGTGGTCGAGACGCGCCGGGCCGACGCCGTGGTGCTGGCCTATACGCGTCGCGAGGACGAGCGCATCGATTACCTGACCAGGGTCGGATTCCCGTTCGCGACGCTCGGCCGCAGCCGCTCCGGCGGCAAGACCTATCCGTCGCTCGACCTCGATTTCGAAAAAGCCGGGGCCGACGCGGTCGACCGCCTGGTGGCGCGCGGCCATCGCCGCATCGCCGCCATCCGCCCGTCCCTCAACCTCAATTTCGGCTACCTGTTCCTGGCCGGCTATCGCAAGGCCTTGCGGCGGCACGGCATCGAGGTCGACCCCGGGCTGATCGCGAAAGGCTTCATCAATGAAGCCGGCGGCGACGCGGTGACGCCGCAGGTCATGCGCTCCAAGGACCCGCCGACCGCCATCATCTTCAACAATGACGCGATGGCACTCGGCGGCTGCAAGTCGCTGGCCGAGATGGGTATCAAGCCGGGCCACGACATTGCGGTGATCGTCATCGTCGACACGCCGCTCTGCCGCTATTTTTCACCGGCACTGACCGGCTTCCGCCCTCGCCTGGAGCCGATGGGACGGCGGCTTGCCGAAATGTTGCTGGCGTCGATCCCGGCCTTCGCCGGCCCCGAAGGCGCGCGGATCATCCGTGAGGTCTGGCCGCTGGAGCTGATCGCGCGCGACAGCGATTGATGATGGCCGGGCCTTCCCTCCAGCCACGTCGATCGCCTAGGATGAGTCAGGCGCAGCAGGTGAGAATCCATGGGCAAGGGACGGGTCGAGGCATTTTCCGATGGCGTCATGGCCATCATCATCACCATCATGGTGCTGGAATTGAAGGTGCCGCATAGCGCGGATTTTTCCGCGCTGGCACCGCTATGGCCCACCTTTCTCAGCTACGTGCTGTCCTTCATCTATGTCGGCATCTACTGGAACAATCTGCACAACATGTTCCACACCGTGCAGCGGGTCGATGGCCGCGTGCTGTGGGCGAATTTGCATCTGCTGTTCTGGCTGTCGCTGATGCCCGTGACCACCGCCTTCATGGGCGAAAACCATTTCGCGCCGGTGCCTGTCGCCGTTTACGGTGTTGTCCTGGCGCTTTGCGCGGCCGCCTACTTCATTCTGGTCGTCCTCCTGCACCGGCTGCATGGCAACGACACTGCCTTCGCCAGAGCGGCAGGCACCGATCGCAAGGAAAAGATCTCGGTGGTCCTCTACATCGCCGCCATTCCGCTGACCTTCGTCAATCAATGGATCAGCGTCGCGCTCTATGTGCTGGTTGCCATGATCTGGTTCGTGCCGGACAAGCGTTTCGAAAGGCAGATCGAAAAATAGGTCCGCCCTATCCCCGCATCGCCTTCAGCTTTTCCGCCACCGAGGCCGCAAGGTCGGCATAGCGCTCCTCCAGCCGCTCGGCCGCCTTGATCACCGAAAAATCATGGCCGAATTTTTCCAGCGCCATGCGCAGCTTCTCGACGAACTCCGCCTGCTTTTCGAGCGCCGAAAACAGCGTTCTCACTTGCGCTTCGCTGATGTCGGGATTGGCAAGCATTTGCGGCACCTCACGGCTCATCTGGTCGCCGGTGGCGGTCTGTTCTTTCAGGATCTCGATCCAGTCGGTCAATCGGTAATCTCCTTCTTACGCGGACAACATGCGCAGCGCCTGCCGATGTGGTCAACCCAAGGACGCCTAAGCGCCACCGGTGCGGCAGCCTGATGTATTCTTCGAGGGTCATGGATTCCTTCGCTGGCATAAATTAGCATCGCCTCGTTTCACTCGGAGCGAGCGCATGCGAAATGCACTTATGATCATTATTTTTATGCTCGCGGGCTGTGCCAGCCAGCTGAGTGTCAAGTATGTCGGACCCGCCGGAAAGTATGGATCAGGTTCGATCGAGATGAGCGGGACGTTGTCCAACGGACGGTTTCAGGTTTCGGATCAAAACGGCACATGCGAAGGAAAATTCCGGTCATGGTCGAATTTGACGATCACAATCCCAGTTCACTGCACGGATGGAGCCAAAGGGACCGTTACGCTCACTCGTATAATGGACGGACCACTTACCGCGACAGGCGTCATGGTGCTGGATAGCGGTCAAACACGGCAAGTGGTCTACGGTCAGGCAGCGAATTAATAGTTCGGCCACGCCGGCGGCCGTACCGGTCCATAGAGCGACGATGCTCGACATCGGTTGCTAATACTGGTCGAGCGTGGCGAAGGCGATTTTCAGATCCTACCGCGCACATCCGGCAGCGGGCCCAAACGGGCTTGCGCGAGCCTGTCGCCGCGTTAAGTTCGGCGCAACCTGAACGAGGACACGATCGATGACCACCGACGCCGAAATCCAGAGCGCTTTGCCTGCCCTTAGCTCCGGCAACGTTGCCGTCATCACCGGCGGCGCCAGCGGCATCGGCCTTGCCGCGGCCAGGCGGCTGGCGGCAATGGGCCTGAAAATCGTGCTTGCCGACATCGGCGGCGCGCGGCTCGATGAGGCTGCCGGTGCCGTTGCCACGATTGCCGGCGAAAGTGGCGTGCTCGCTGTCGCCACCGACGTCTCGAAAGCCGACGAAGTCGACCGGCTGGCCGAAAAGGCATTCGATGCCTTCGGCGGCGTGTCGCTGTTGATGAACAATGCCGGCGTCGGCAACAATCCCGGCAAGCCCTGGGAGAACCGCGACGCCTGGAAGCGGCTGCTGGACATCAATTTCTGGGGCGTCGTCCATGGCGTCGAGGCCTTCGTGCCGCGCATGCTGGCTGCAGGAAAACCGGGCCTGATCGTCAACACCGGCTCCAAGCAAGGCATCACCACGCCGCCCGGCAACCTTGCCTACAACGTCTCCAAATCTGGCGTGAAGAGCTTCACCGAAGGCCTGGCGCATGCGCTGCGCAACGAGCCCGGCGGAAAGATTGCTGCGCATCTGCTCATTCCGGGGTTCACTTTTACCGGCCTGACCGAGGGTGCAACCGAAAAGCCCGCCGGCGCCTGGACCGGCGAGCAGGTGATCGACTTCATGCTGGCCGCGCTGGTGCGTGGCGACTTCTACATCCTGTGCCCCGACAACGAGGCGACACGGACCATGGACGAAAAGCGCATGGCCTGGGCGATCGGCGACATCATCGAAAATCGCCCTGCTCTGTCGCGCTGGCACCCGGACCACAAGGAGGCTTTCGCGGCGTTCATGGAAAGCTGACGCTCACGCATGTGTCTTTGAGCCGCGCTTTTGTGCAGTGGCTTTCTTGACCGCCGTATCATGCCGTTTCGCCGCCTGTTCACATTTTCTACGGATCTCCTCGACCTCGGATTCGGTCAGGTGCTCGATGCCGATTAAGGTATTGTGAGCTTTGCCGACCCGGATCAACTCGTCGAGTTTCGTCTGAATCGCCGTGCCATCGCGGTTCTGGGTGTTTTGGATGAGGAACACCATCAGGAAGGTGACGATCGTCGTGCCGGTGTTGATGATGAGCTGCCACGTATCGGAAAACCCGAACATCGGTCCGCTTGCCGCCCACGCAACAATGATCAGGAAACAGACGGCGAATGTCGACGGCAGACCGGCTAGATGCGCAACATAGTTGGCGACCCTGGTAAAAAGCTTCTCTATCATGGCAGGAGAAACAACCAGCATCCGCTGAGGTTCCCTCCTTTCACCGACGTAGCCGTTCAGAGAGCCGCAAGGATCAGGGGATTTCGTGCTCCCAGCGGTCGAGGAAGGCCTCGATGGAAAGCGCCTGCATGTCAGGAATGGCCCTGGCGAGTTTTTCGACCGACCAGTCCCACCAGCCGAGGCTTTCAATCCGCGCAGCGGTTTTCTCGGCAAAACGCTGGCGCAGCGGCTTGGCCGGAACCCCGGCGACGATCGCATAGGCAGGTACATCGCGCGTCACCACCGCATTGGCGCCGACGATCGCGCCATTGCCGATACTCACATCAGGCATGATCACCGCACCATGACCGATCCAGACGTCGTGGCCGATGGTGACGGACGTCGCCCGCCGTCGCTCCCGAAATCTGGCGTCGACGCCGAGCCAGCGGAAATACTCGTTTGGCCGGTAGCTGATCTTGTGCTGGGTCAACCGTTCGATCGGATGCTCGAGCGCGTTGATACGGCTGTTGGCGGCGATCGAACAGAACTTGCCTGTTGTCGTGTAGATCGCCTCGGCGTGGCGCTCGAAATAGGAGAAGTCACCGACTATGACTTCGCGCAAGATGACCCGCTCGCCGATCGAGGCGTAGCGCCCAAGCTTGCATGCCTTCAACTCCGCGGTCGGGTGGATCCGCGGCTCGGGGTCTTTCAGGACGAGGTTTTCGGGACGGTCCATCCCGGCGGCTTTACGCCCGAGCGGTTAGTCCCGCAAGCGGGAGCAATCGTCCGTCACCTGTTTCCAGAGCCTATTTCGGCTTGCCGTTGGTCCACATCACGTTCTGGCCATAGAGCGGCACCGTGGTGACCGACATTTTCGCTGAACCGTCCTGCACCTGGCGCGAATGCGACAGATAGATCAGGGTCTCGTTGGCTTTGTCGTAGATGCGGTTCACCACCTGTTTCTTCCAGATCAGGCTGATGCCTTGCTTGAACACCTCCTCGCCGGTCTCGCTCATGTCGATGTCGCCGATGGTAATCGGCCCGGTTTGGCGGCAGGCGATCGAGGAATCGGATGGGTCCTCGAACCAGTTGCCCTTTTGCAGGCGATCGATCACGCCACGGTCGAAATAGGAGACATGGCAGGTTACGCCTTCGACCTTCGGGTCCTTGATCGCCTCGACGATGATGTCGTTGCCGAGCCAGTCGACGCCGACCTTGCCGACCTCCTGGGCGACAGCCGCACCAGCACCGATGACAAGGCACGCGGCCAAAGCGCCGCCGATCAGTTTTCGCCCAATCAGTCCTTGCCCAATCAGTCGTTGCCCAATCAACCTTTGCAAACGAAGCCTCCTGCGGTTCGGGTTTTGCCGACCTCAGGTGGGACGGGCGGCAGCACTTTGCAAGCGGATCATTTTTTAAGAGAAAGCCGGTTGCGGCAACGCGACATCTTTGCGCGAGCGAGATCAAACCGTTAAGAGTGTTCGCCCAACAAGCTCCAAAGGCGCCGACACGGCGCCGATGAAAATAGCGACGGACAGCCAATTTGATGATGCGTTCAATACTGGTCGGCATTCTCGTCCTGATGGCGGCGGGCATCGGCTGGCTCACCTTTGAATGGTACCGCGGGCATTATGGCGGCGAGCCGTTCGGCGCGCCGTTCACGCTGGTCGACCAGAAGGGCGCTCCGATCAGCGAGGCTGCCTTTCGCGGCCAGCCCAGCGTCGTCTTCTTCGGCTTCACCCACTGCCCGGAAGTCTGCCCGACCACGCTGTTCGAACTGGCCGGCTGGCTGAAGACGATGGGCGACGATGGCAAGAACCTGCGCGCCTATTTCGTGACGGTCGACCCGGAGCGCGACACGCCCGAAATCATGAACGCCTATATCAGCAACTTCTCCGATCGCATCCTCGGCATCACCGGCGACCCGGACAAGGTCCGCGCCATGGCCAAATCCTTCGGCATCTATTCGAAAAAGGTCGATACCGGCAACGGCGACTACACGATGGACCACACTGCTTCGGTGCTGCTGCTCAACGCCAGGGGCGATTTCGCCGGCACCATCGCTTATGGCGAAAGCCCCGACGCCGCCGTCGCCAAGCTCAAGCGGCTGGCGGCAGGTTAGTGCATGGTCCCGAACCGACGGTCCGCGCCAGCGAAAAGTGGGAACCGGTTTTCGGACAAGATCATGCTCACGAAGAAAATCGTTTGATGACCCAAACGCGGCTTTATTTCAGCACTGGAAAGATCGAGGCCGACCGTATCTTCGCGGCGTTCGAAGCGGCATTCGAAGATGAGGGCCTGCCGATTGGCTTGGTCGAAGTCGACGAGGACCGCGACATCCACGAAGTGTCGCTCTATGCCGACGGCGATGTCGATGCCGTCGAGGCGCGCTTGAAGGAGATCCTTGCCGGGCTGGCACTGTCGAGGCCGATTGCGCGCGAGCCCGTGCCTGATATCGACTGGGTGACGCGTTCTTTGGAGGGGCTGAAGCCGGTGCGCGCCGGCCGTTTCTTCGTCCACGGCGCGCATGACCGCAGGAAGCGCCACAGCGGCGAAATCGCCATCGAGATCGAAGCGGGCCTGGCTTTCGGCACCGGCCATCACGGCACCACCGCCGGCTGCCTCGAAATGCTGGAACAGGTCGTGCGGCGCGAGCGCCCGCGCAACGCGCTCGACCTCGGCACCGGCAGCGCGGTGCTGGCCATCGCGCTGGCCAAGCTCGCCCATATCCCGGTGCTGGCGACCGACATCGATCCGGTCGCCACAAAAGTCGCCGCCGCCAACGCGCGGCTCAACCACGTCAAGGCGCTCGTCGAAACGGTGACGGCGCTGGGCTTCCACCATCCGATTTTTGCCGCGCGCGGGCCTTTTGGCCTCATCGTCGCCAATATACTGGCGCGGCCGCTGATGCGGCTGGCGCCCGAAATGGCCGGGCATATCGGTTTGGGCGGCTCGATCGTGCTGTCAGGCATCCTCGACCGGCAGCGCGACGCGGTGATCTCCGCCTATGTCGGCCAGCGGTTCCGCCATGTCAGGACGTTGCATCGCGAAGGCTGGGTGACAATCCACCTCAAGCGGTGACGCGCAGCGCCTTCAACCGCACGCCGCAAATTCGCTCAGACATAGCGCGACCTTGCCGCCTTCTTCAGTTCTTCGCGATCGTAGCCGTTGGCTTTCAGCGTTTCGTCGTCAAAGCCAAGCAGAACGCCGCTCACATAGCGGCTCGCTTCGCGCTGGCGCGCTTCGATGAGAGCGTTCACGGCGCTTCTGAAAAATCCGCGTCTGGCTGAATTCGTGGACATGATGGTCTCCTTCGCAGGGCAGTAAGACTCGTTCCTCCACGCCAAAAACGTAAGCTCTGCTGACCTTTTTTTAAATCGCTGATTCTGCATGGCGTCCATGCGCAAAAGCGATGCTGGACCGAACAGGGCAATCACTGCAGGCAAAAGAGGGCCTCCCAGCTCTCGTAGAATGACCACCGTCGATGTCGGCGCTGCCCCTCATTGCCCTGCCGGGCATTTCTCCCCGCATAGTGACGGGGAGAAAAACGCCTTCGCGAACGATTTCGCCAATCTCCAGCGTTGCGGAAAGGATGCCGAGGTTGCGGTCAGCCCCTTCTCCCCGTCACTATACGGGAGAAGATGCCGGCAGGCAGATGAGGGGCAGCGCGGACCTGAAGCGATTGTCCGGCTGGACCGAATTCGGCCGGCGCCTGGCGTAGCAAAAGTCGATTCCGATTTTCGGGGTCATGCGCTACGGTCGCGCCAAAGCATCGGGCCCAAAAGTGGAAACCGGTTTTGGGAAAACCCGATGCTTGTGAGCGGCGGCACGGTTCGACTTGAAAGTCCGCCGCTCACATCCAGCATCCGAGGAGAGGCCATGATGTTCCAGACCTTTGATTCCGCAGGCGACCCCGCCGTCGGCAAGCCGCGTGTGGCGTTGCTGCGTCAATGGCTGGCGGCCAACGGGCTGGATGGCTTCATCGTGCCTCGTGCCGACGAGCATCAGGGCGAATATGTCGCCGACCGCTCGGCGCGGCTGAAATGGCTGACCGGCTTCAGCGGCTCGGCCGGCGTCGCCATCGTGCTCGGCGACCGTGCCATCATGTTCGTCGACGGCCGCTACACGCTGCAGGTGCGCCACGAGGTCGATCTCGACATCTTTTCGATCGAAAGCCTGGTCGACAATCCGCCCGCCACCTGGATCAAGGACAATCTCGGCAAGGGCGTGCGGCTTGGCTTCGACCCGTGGCTGCAGACGATCGGCGACGTGAAAGCGCTGAAAGCGTCGGCCGAAAAATCGGGAGCGACATTGGTGCCGCTCGAGAGGAATCCGATCGACGTCATTTGGGAGAACCAGCCCGAACCGCCGCTGGCGCCGGTCGAGCTTCATCCTATCGGCTTTGCCGGCGAATTGGCCAAGGACAAGCTGGCGCGGCTGGCCGAGTCGATCGGCAAGGATGGCGCCACCCATGCCGTGCTGACCGACCCGTCGTCCATCGCCTGGGCCTTCGACATCCGCGGCGGGGATGTGCCGCACACCCCTCTGGCGCTCGGCTTCGCCGTGCTCGCCGCCGATCGATCGCACCTGCTTTTCATGGACCAGCGTAAGTTTTCACGCACCGTCGCGGCCTATCTGACGCAGCTCGCCGAATTGCACGAACCCGGTGAATTCGAAGCTGCGATCGCAGCCCTGGCCAAGGGCGGCGCGAAGATCGCGCTGGATCCGGTGCTGGCGGCGGAGAGACTGAGAATGCTGGTCGAGGACAATGGCGGCACCGTCATCACCGCGCCAGACCCTGCCCGCATTCCACGCGCGACGAAAAACCAGGCCGAAATCAACGGCGCCCGCGCCGCGCACCGCCGCGATGGCGCCGCCGTCGCCAAGCTGCTTTGCTGGCTCGACCGCCAGGAACCCGGCAAGCTCGACGAGATCGCGGTCGTCACCAAGCTCGAGGAGTGCCGCCGCAGCACCGGCGAGGAAACACAAATGCCGCTGCGCGACGTGTCCTTCGATACCATCGCCGGCGCCGGCCCGAACGGCGCCATCATGCACTACCGCGTTTCCCGCGCCACCAGCCGAAAGCTTCAGTCTGGCGAACTGTTCCTGCTCGATTCGGGCGGGCAGTATCAGGACGGCACCACCGACATCACCCGCACCGTGCCGATCGGCACACCGACCGAGGAAATGCGCGAACGCTTCACGCTGGTGCTGAAGGGCATGATCGGCATTTCCATGCTGCGCTTTCCCCCGGGCACGCGCGGCTCCGAGATCGACGCCGTGGCGCGCCTTGCCCTGTGGAAACACGGTTGCGATTTCGCCCATGGCACGGGCCATGGCGTCGGCTCCTATCTGGCCGTGCACGAGGGCCCGCAGCGCATCGCCAGGACCGGCACCGAAAAGCTGCTGGCAGGCATGATCGTCTCCAACGAGCCGGGCTACTACAAGGAGGGTTCTTACGGCATTCGCATCGAGAACCTCATACTGGTGACGCCGGCCGAGCCGATAGAGGGCGGCGACATCGCCGTGCATGGCTTCGAGACGCTGACGCTGGCGCCGATCGACACCAGGCTGGTGCGGTCGGACCTTTTGACGCGCGACGAGTTGCATTGGCTCGACACATACCACGCCCGCGTGCTGGCCGAGATCGGACCGATGCTCGACGGCGAGGCGCTGGCCTGGCTGGAAAGGGCAACCGCACCACTGCCGCACGACCAGAAGATTTGATTTCTCGGAAAGACTGGTGGCTCAGCTAGGGACCCAGGATGCCGGTCCGCAGGCAATGGCCTGCGGCCTTATCGCTGCCTTCTAACCTCCAAGGGTCGCCGACGGATTTCACAGCGAAACTCGTTGAAGACACATGGCGGGTGCAGGGTGACGGTCGTGTCGGCACAAGGTCTGGCGTGGTGGAACGAGAAGGCAGAGCGTGGGCGAAACCGACGAGCGGCTGCTGGCGCTGATCGCTCAGAACAATGCGGCTGCGGTGGAAGCCATGGTCGAGCGCAAGCTGCCGCGGCTGATCCGTCTCGCCACGCGAATGCTGGGCGACCGCGGCGAGGCCGAGGATGTCGCGCAGGAGACGTTCTTGCGCATCTGGCGGGCGGCTCCGGGCTGGCGCGCCGGCGAGGCGAAGTTCGACACCTGGCTGCATCGCGTCGCGCTCAATCTCTGCTACGACCGGCTGCGCAGGCGGCGGGAGACGCCGGTGGCGGAACTTCCCGATCGCCCCGACGAACGCCCGGGCGCAGAAGCGGATATGCTCGCAGCCGACGATCAGCACCAGGTGCGGCGCGCGCTGGCCGAGCTGCCGGAGCGCCAGCGCGAGGCGATCGTGCTGCAGTATTATCAGGAGCTTTCGAACGGCGATGCAGCAGAGGTCATGGGCATCAGCATCGAGGCATTGGAAAGCCTGTTGTCGCGGGCGCGGCGGCAGCTGCGCTCCAGGCTCGGACGAGACAGGGACGAAATGACATGACTCCAGAGAGGTTTTCCGAGCTCGTTGCCGCCTATGGCGGGTCGCCGCAGCGCTGGCCTGAAAACGAGCGCGCGGCAGCGCTGGACTTCATCGCCGCCAATCCGGCTCAGGCCGAAGCCGCACTTGCACCGGCGGTGGAGCTCGACGATCTGCTGTCGCGCCATCGCGTCGCAGCTCCGGACGACGCGCTCGCGCGAAGGATCATCGCCACGGCGCCGTCTGCGCTTTGGCGCCGCAACCAACTCGTCTGGCGGTGTGCCGGATTGGCCGGCATCGGACTGGCGGGCGCGCTGGCCGGGGCGCTGACAGTCGCCGTGCTGCTGCCGCCCAACAGCGCCCCTGACGATGGCGACACCTATGCGCTGACCGCATTCGGCGACATGCAGGGGGACGTGCAATGAGCGAACGCAGCATCAGGATCCTGCTTGCCGTCTCGCTGGCACTGAACGTCTTCGTGCTCGGCGCCGCCGCCGGCGCTGGCTATACATGGCAGGCGCAGCAGGGGCAGCGCGACAGAACGGGCGACCAGCGCGGCCTGCGCTTCGCCGCTGCCGGCCTGTCGCCCGACCAGCGCAAGGCGTTCCGCCAGGCGCTCGCAGAGGCGCGGCGCCAGTCGGCTGCCGACATCGAAGCGGCTCGGGTCGGCCGCGAGGCGGTGGCGCGCCTGATCGAGGCTGAGCCGATCGACGCAGCGGCGGTCAATGAGACGCTCGCCTCGGTCCGGCAAGCCGATATGGCGCTGCGCGGCCGGCTCGAACAGGCAATCGTGACCTTCGCGACGGGACTGACGCCAGCCGACAGGACGCGACTTGTCGACGGCCTGCGCGGCCGCAGCAACATGCTGCGCCGAGCGGGCGAAAAATAGCGCTGGAAACAGCGACGGATTCCAGTCGCTGCCGCGTTGAAGCCTCCAAAAGCAATGCTGACGGAGGCACCATTGGCAAGTCCGAGCGATGTCGCGGTTGCGCTCAACCGCTTCGGCCTGGGCGCCCGGCCCGACGACGAGGCGCCGGCCGACCCGAAATCCTGGCTGATAGCGTAGTTCGAAAGCTACGACGCAAACCCGGCGGTCTTTTCCGGTGCGCAGGACTCGGCCACACTCGGCGCCGGCTATGCCGAAGCGATGCTCGAGGCCAAAGACGCCGACGCGGCCGCAAAGATGGCCGCCCGCAAGGCGGCGCGCCAGGAGGCTCAAGCGCTTTATCGCGACGAGGTCGACATGCGAGCACGCGCAGCGCTCGAAACATCGACCCCCTTCGTCGAACGGCTCGTGCATTTCTGGTCGAACCATTTCGCCATCTCGGCGGAGAAACCGCAGGTGACCCTGATCGCCGGCGCCTTCGAGCGCGAGGCGATCCGCCCACATGTGCTCGGCCGCCTCGAGAATATGCTACTCGCCGCCGAGCGCCACCCGGCGATGCTGTTCTATCTCGACCAGGTGCGCTCGATCGGTCCCAACTCAAGAGTTGCCAAACGCGCCGCAAAACGCAACGCCAAGCGCAAACCCGGCATCAACGAGAACCTGGCCCGCGAAATCATGGAACTGCACACACTCGGTGCACGCTCCGGCTACAGCCAGGCCGACGTGACCGAATTCGCACTGGCGCTGACCGGTTTCAGCACCGGACGCGCTAAAGGGCGAGGCCAGGCCGGCGCTTTCACCTTTCGACCCGGGCTGCACGAACCGGGCCAACGCACGATCATCGGCCAGACCTACGACCAGCGCGGCGACAAACAGGCGCTCGCCGTGCTCGGCGACCTCGCGGCGGCCGAGGCAACCGCAACGCACATCGCAACCAAGCTGGCGCGCCACTTCATCGCCGACGAACCGCCGGCCGCGGTCGTGACGCGGCTCGCCGAAGCCTTTCGCCGGTCAAAGGGCGATCTCGTCGCGGTCTACCGCGCGCTCCTCGACAGTCCAGAAGCCTGGCAACCAGCAGCGGCGAAGTTCAAGACGCCGTGGGAATGGACGATCTCGGCGCTGCGCGGCCTGGGCCGCAGCGAACTCGGCAAGCCGCGTCTGGCGCAACTGCTCAACCAACTCGGCCAACCGGCATGGCGGCCGCGTTCGCCGGCCGGCTATGACGATGTTGCCGGGAGCTGGGCAGCACCCGACGTACTGGTCCGCCGGGTCGAGGTGGCGCAGCGCCTCGCCGCGCAGGTTGGCGATATCGATCCGCGAGATCTCGCGCGAAAACTCTTTGCCGGCTCGCTCAGCGACCTGGCGATGGCCGAGATCGAGCGCGCCGAGAGCCGGCGCACCGGCATCGCGCTGCTGCTCGTGTCGCCCGAATTCCAACGAAGATGACTTTCAGCGAAGATGATTTCCAGAGGAGATGACCAAGATGGAACGCCGTCAATTCCTTACTCTCGCCGGCGCCGGCCTCGGCTCGATGCTGATCGCGCCGCGCATCGTCTTCGCCAATGTGGAAACCGATCGCCGCTTCGTTTTCATCATCCAGCGCGGCGCCGCGGACGGGCTGGACACGATCATTCCCTATGCCGACCCCGCCTACCGCGCACTGCGCGGCCCATTGGCCATCGACGATCCGATAAAGCTTGACGGCCCGTTTGGCCTGCATCCTTCGCTCACCGGTCTCCGCAAGCTGCATCAGGACAAGCAGGCGCTGTTCGTCCACGCGGTCGCTTCGCCCTATCGCGAGCGCTCGCATTTCGATGGTCAAAATGTGCTCGAAAGCGGCGGCAGCTCGCCCTACGAGCGCAAGGACGGTTGGCTGAACCGGCTGGTCGGCATGCTGCCGAAGTCTCGCGGCGAAGCAATCGCTTTTGCACCGACCATCCCGCTGGCGCTGCGAGGCGAGGCAGACGTCACCTCCTATGCGCCGTCCGCCCTGCCGGAGGCGCCGGACGACCTGATGACGCGCGTCGGCAAGCTCTATGACGCCGACGAACAGCTGCATGCGCTGTGGAGCAGCGCGATGGAGACACGGGCGTTGGGCGCGGTGAACGCGCAGCGCAAGGACGCAGCGAGCGTCGGCCGCACCGCTGCGGGCTTCCTCGCCAAGGCCGGCGGCCCGCGCGTTGCCATGATCGAAACCAGCGGCTGGGACACCCATAGTGGCCAGCAAGCCAGGCTGGCCAACCAGCTCAGAGCGCTCGACGCGCTCATCGATGGGTTGCACGTTGGCCTCAGCGATATCTGGAAGGATACGACCGTGCTGGTCGCCACCGAGTTCGGCCGCACTGTCGCCGTCAACGGCACTGGCGGCACCGACCACGGTACGGCATCGGCTGCGATGATCGCTGGCGGAGCGGTGAATGGCGGGCGGGTGCTGGCCGATTGGCCGGGACTGTCTGCCGGTGCGCTCTACCAAGGACGCGACCTCGCCCCGACGCTCGACCTCGACGCGCTGATTGCGGTGACGGCAGCCGAAACGTTTGGTCTCGATCCGCAAGAGACGATGCGCAGGCTCTTTGCAGGAGGTCGATTCGATCCCGCGATCTCCAACATCGTGCGCAAATAGGACTGGCGTACTCAGCCGGTCCGGTTACCCGACGAACTGCCGGGCCAGCACCAGCACGACGGCGCCGGCCAAAAACATCGCCATAAGCCCGTTGCGCAGCGAGACCAGCCCGGCAACGATCAATGCCGCCCATTCCGCCGGCCCGCCGCCAAGTGCTGCCGGCGCCACCAGCGTCGTCAGCACTGCGGCAGGCACAGCGTTCAGCCCGGCCTCGACGCGCGGATGGATGTTTTCGAAGCGCGAGATCACCAGATGGCCGCCGATGCGGGTCAGATAGGTCGCGATCGCGCCGGCGATGATGATCCACAAGGTCGTGCTCATGGCCGCGCCTCCACGCCGCTGTGGCGCGGCGGCAGGATGACCGCGAGCAGCACGCCGGCCACGGCGCCAATCGAGACGTGCCAGGGCGAGCCCACCGTCTTGTAGGCGATGATGGAGGCAGCAGCACTGGCGACAACCACCGGCAGCCACAGTGGCCGTTTGCGAAAGCCCATGACCAGTCCGAGGAAATAGATCGGCAGCAGAAAATCGATGCCCAGCGCATGGGTATCGGGAATAAGCCTGCCGAATACCGCGCCAAGCGCGCTTTCGGTCACCCAGAACACATAGACCGGCAGGCCAAGCCCCATATACCAGGCGAAGCCGACCGTCTCGCCAGCCTCCGCCTTGCGCTCGGCCACGGCGAACTGCGGATCGGTGAGCAGGAAATAGCCGACCGCCTGCTGCACCGGCGGCCAGTGCGCGATGCGCCGGCCGATGCCCGCGGAGTAGAGCACATGGCGGAAATTCACGGCGAAGATCGACAGCACGATCAGCCATGGCGCGACATGCTGCCCGAACAATTCGATGCCGACCATCTGGCTGGCGCCGCCGAAAACCATGGCGCTCATCAGCAAGGCTTCAAGCACCGAAAATCCGTTGTCGACGGCGAGCGCCCCGAACAGCAGTCCAAACGGCGCCGCCGCCACCACGACGGGCATGCTGAGCCGCACGCCTTGCCAGAAATCGCTTTTTGCGCGGTTTTCGGAGATTGCTTCCGCCGACATCAGCCACTCCTTAGAGCGCCGCTCGTCCTTTTGGACGAGCAAAGGACGCTCTAACACCTTGAATCCACGAGCGCCGCTCGTCCTTTTGGACGATCAAAGGACGCTCTAACACTTTGAATCCACGCGTCGGGCCATCCGAAAATCGATCCCGATTTTCGGGCCGATGCGGGGGAAAGCTGGTATGTAGGGAGCGCTGTCAGCCTTGTCACACCAATTCGCTTGAGCCAACGATCAGCGGAAGTGATCCTCGTCGCAGGTTCAGGCGTGCGCGTTTGGCCAGTGCTCAGTCCACCGGGACCTTGGCTTCGATCGCCCTGCCCCAGTCGAGCAGCGGCTTGGCCCGCAAGGCGAAATCGACCAGCTCGTCGACCAGCGCCGGCCCGTGGATTCCCGCAGGGTCGACTTCGTGCCGGACGGCGAAATGCCGGTTGCGGATGGCCGCCGCGAGATCGGCCGCCGTGACATGCTCGAAGCCGCGTGGTGCTCGCTTCATGCAGCCTTCCGCGTCGAGTTCGAGGCGGTTTTGCTTCAGCGCCTCGATCAGCGCCCGGAATTCGCCCGGCCGCGTCGCGATGGCGTTGCGCATTGCCAGCAGCAGCGCCGGCCCGGGCTGCCACCAGGCAACGCCGGCAAAGCAGCGCTCAAGCCCGATATGGACGAAGAACACGCCCTGTTCCATCTTGGTGCCGTCAGGCGAGAGGATTGCCGACAGATGCCGGTTGTAGGGTCGTTTGTCCCTGGCGAAGCGCACGTCGCGATTGATCCGGAACAGCGACTTCTTGCGATCGCCGCGCAAACCCAGCCCTACCGCCGCGAAATGCTCGGAGAGCGTTTCGACCAGATCGCCAAAGGGCTCGCGCAACTCGCATTCAAAGAGGTCGCGGTTTTCCAGAAACCACTCCCGGCTTTGATGAAAATCGAGCGCCTTGAGGAAGGGAATTGCCTTTTGGCCGAAACCGGTGAACGCGCCTTCCATCACGCCTTGCCGATCCGCGCCAACCAAGCGTCTTCGTCGATCACCTCGATGTCGAGTTCGGTGGCAAGCTTGAGCTTGGAGCCAGCACCTGGGCCCGCCACCACGAGATCGGTCTTCGCGGAAACCGAGCCCGCGACCTTCGCGCCGAGACGTTCGGCCATCGCCTTGGCTTCAGGGCGCGTCATCTTTTCCAGCGTGCCTGTAAACACGATCGTCTTGCCGGCGACCGCGCTGTCGGCCGAGACGTTTACAATGTACGGTTTCGGGTGGACCTGCGCGAGCAGCGCTGCAAGCACGTCGTCGTTGCGTTCATTGCCGAAGAAATCGCGAAGCGCACCTATCACCGTGTCGCCAATGCCGTTGATCGATGGGAAAACGGTGTGTGGATCGGCAGCCGCTGCTGTCTCCTTGCCGATGCGGATCAGCTCCTCAATGGTCGAGAAGGATCGGGCAAGCACAGCGGCCGTGGTTTCGCCGATATGGCGGATGCCTAGCGCAAAAATAAAGCGATCGAGTTCCGGTTCGCGACGAGCGTCGATGGCCGCGAAGAGCTTGTCGAGACCTTCGTAGTTGCGTTCCTCGACACCGCGTACATTCTTGCGCGTCTTGCCCGATGCGGCCTCGCGCTGTCTGGCCTGCTCCTCGCGCCGCTCAGCCAGAGCCTTGGTGACGGCGGGACGGCGATCCCTGAGAGTAAAGATATCGGCGGCTGTTTTGATCAACCCCGCATTGAAGAACAGGTCTATGTTTTCAGCGCCCAGGCCTTCGATATCCATGGCGCCGCGTGACACAAAGTGGCGCAATCCTTCCACGGCCTGCGCGGGACAGATCAGTTCGCCGGTACAGCGTCGACGGGAATCTTCCTTGCCAGTCTTTTCGTTGATCTCGCGCGTTGCGGGTGAGCCGCAGATCGGACACTTGTGCGGGAATTCGTAGGGCACGGCATCAGGCGGACGCTTGTCGATAACGACACTGACGATCTGCGGAATAACGTCCCCTGCGCGCTGGATCACGACTGTGTCGCCGATACGTACGTCATAACCGTCGCGTATCGGCTGGCCGTTGCTGTCCAGACCCTTGATGTAGTCTTCGTTGTGAAGCGTGACATTTTCGACCACCACGCCGCCAACGGTGACGGGAGCTAGCCGTGCAACGGGCGCCAGCGTGCCGGTACGGCCGACCTGAATGTCGATCCTAAGCACGGTCGTCATCGCCTGTTCAGCCGGAAACTTGTGGGCGATGGCCCAGCGTGGTTCGCCGGTGACGAAACCCCATCTGCGCTGCAACTCCAACTGGTCGACCTTGTAGACGACGCCGTCGATGTCGTAGCCGAGCGATGAGCGCTTGGTCTCGATCAGGTGATAGTGCGCGACCAGTTCCTCGACCGACTTTGCCCGCACCATCAGCGGACTGATCTTGAATCCCCACTCTGCGAATTTTTGCACCGAATCGTACTGGGTCGGAGCCGGATCCTCGGAAGTATAGCCCCAGGCGTAGGCAAGGAACTTGAGATTGCGGCTGGCGGTAACGGATGGATCCTTCTGGCGCAGGGAACCGGCCGCAGTGTTGCGCGGATTGACGTAGTCCTGGCCGCCGACCGCCGCCGACCGTTCCTTCAGCGCCTTGAATTCAGCATAGGTCATGTAGACCTCACCGCGTATCTCGATGATATCAGGCCAGCCTGAGCCCTTCAGGGTCTTGGGGATGTCGGCGATTGTCCTGAGATTGGCGGTGATGTCCTCCCCAACTGCGCCGTTGCCGCGCGTTGCTCCCTGCACGAACACACCACCTTCATAACGCAACGAAGCCGATAGCCCGTCGATCTTCGGCTCAGCCGTGAAGGCGATGTCGAGATCCTTGTCGCGATCAAAGAATCGCCGGCCACGTTCGATGAAGTCGGTGACGTCCTGGTCGGTATAGGCCTTGGCGAGACTGAGCATCGGCACCGCATGGCGCACCTTGGCAAAGCCTTCCGCCGGTGGCGCGCCCACTCGGCGCGATGGCGAATCCTCTAGCACCAAAGCGGGGAAGCGCTGTTCGATGGCGAGGTTGCGCCGCGTTAGCGCGTCATATTCCGCGTCCGTTATAATCGGTGCATCCTCGGTGTGGTAGCGCCGGTCATGCTCGGCGATCTCAGCCGCCAGCCGCTTTAGCTCGCTTGCGGCCTCGCTTTCGCTCAGCGAATCAACTGGTTTTTCGGCCATGCATTGCTCCCTTCCCGATGGCGCGACACAATAGAACAGGATTCTCTCATGAGGGAGAGACCGGGCACGAAAAAATCATTGCTGAACAGCGGGATGGAGCCACATCCTGACTCGATCCACGACGCCGAGCATGAGCTCCGCTATGCCGCGGTGTTTTCGCGAAGCAGCCGCTCGGCCGCTGCGCGCGCCTCGTCGGTGATGGTCGCCCCGGCAAGCATTCGCGCGATCTCTTCCTGGCGCGCCGCCCGGTCCATCTCGGCGATGCCGGTGGCGACGCGATCGGCGCCGCCGGATTTGGAGATCAGGAAATGCGTCGCCGCGCGTGCCGCCACTTGCGGCGCGTGCGTGACCGACAGCACCTGCACGCGCTTCGACAGCCGCGCCAGCCTTTGCCCAATGGCGTCAGCCACCGCGCCGCCAACGCCGGTGTCGATTTCATCGAACACCAACGTCGGCGCCGAGCCGCGGTCGGCCAGCGCCACCTTCAGCGCCAGCAGGAACCGCGAAAGTTCGCCTCCGGAGGCGACTTTCATCATCGGGCCCGGTCTCGTGCCGGGATTGGTGCGCACCCAGAATTCGACCTGATCGAAGCCGTCTTCCATGCGGCTCTCGGCCTCGCTTGTCATTTCGACGATGAAGGCTGCCCGTTCAAGCTTCAGCGCCGGCAGTTCGGCCATCACCGCCTTGGTCAATCCGACCGCCGCCGCATGGCGAAGCGACGAAAGCTGGGCAGCGGAAATGTCATAGGTCTCGCGCGCGGCGCCGGCCTGCTTCTGCAGCCCGTGCAGGCGCTCCTCGCCGGCGTCGAGATCGGCGAGGTCTGCGGCCATCGTATCGCGCAATTGCGCCAGGTCGTCGACCGCCACACTGTGCTTGCGTGAGGCGGCGCGCAGCGAAAACAGCCGCTCCTCGGCCTGTTCCAGCCGCCGCGGATCGTATTCGGTGGCGCGAAGTGCAGCTTCCACGCCCGATTGCGCTGCGTCGAGCGACAGCATCGCCTCATCGAGCGATTTGACCACGTCGTCGAGCAGGCCGGGCGCCTCCGTCACCTTGCGCTGCAGCCGCCGCAACAGGCTGGCGAGTTGCGGCAGGGGCGAAGACGGGCCTGACAGCACATCTTGCGCATCGTGGATTTCCGAGGCTATCTTTTCCGCCCGCATCATCGAGGCGCGCAGCTCGGCAAGGTCGGCTTCCTCGCCTGGCTGGGGGTCGAGCTTCGTCAATTCGGCGACCGCGGCGCGCAGATAGTCGGCCTCGCGGGCCGCCGCTTCCACCTTGGCGCGATGCCGCGAAAGTTCCTGTTCGCAGGCCCGCCAGTACCGCCATGCCTCGCCGGTCGCCCGCACAGCGCCGAGATGACTGCCAAAACTGTCGAGCAATTCGCGATGGGCGCCGGGATCGACCAGGGCACGCTCGTCATGCTGGCCGTGGATCTCGACCAGCGCGTGACCGACATCGCGCATCAGTGTCACGCTGGAAGGCTGGTCGTTGACGAAGACGCGGGTACGGCCATCCGCCGTCTGCACGCGGCGCAGAATGATGTCGCCATCGTCCTCGATAGCGTTGTCGGCAAGCAACATGCGGGCAGGATGGTTGCGCGGCACGTCGAACACGGCAATGACCTGGCCCTGTGCCGCGCCATGCCGCACCAGCGAGGCGTCGCCGCGGGCGCCAAGCGCCAGCGACAGCGCGTCGAGCAGGATGGATTTTCCAGCACCGGTTTCGCCGGTCAGCACCGAAAGACCGGACGAGAAGTCGATGTCCAGCTTCTCGATCAGAACGATATCGCGGATCGACAGTCTGGAAAGCATGGTGACGCGCCGCTCAGGCGCCGGTGATCAGCTTCCCGGCCTTGGCGATCCACGAGCCCGCATTCTCGCGCGGCTCGAGCCCACCAGTCTGCAGGAGCTTGTAGGAATCCTTGTACCACACGCTGTCGGGATAGTTGGTGCCGAGCACAGCAGCGGCAGTCTGCGCTTCCGATGTCAGCCCCATCGCATAATAGGTTTCGGTAAGACGCGCGAGCGCTTCCTCGACATGGCGCGTATTGGAATAGGTCTCCACCACGACGCGGAACCGCTTGACGGCCGCGATGTATTCACGGCGCTCGAGATAATAGCGGCCGATCTGCATCTCCTTGCCGGCGAGCTGGTCGTTGGCGAAGCGGATCTTTTCCTTGGCGTCGTCGACATATTCGGAATCGGGCCAGCGCGTCACCAGATCCTGCATCGTCTGCACGGTCTGACGCGCTTCCTTCTGATCCTGGGTGACATCCCTGATTTGCCGGTAATAGCTCAGCCCGATGATATACTGGGCATAGGCAGCGTCGTCGGTCGACGGATAGAGCGTGAGATAGCGCTTGGCCGAACCGATCGCCTCGGTATAGTTGCCTTGGCGATAGTCGGCAAAGGCGCCCATCACCATCGATTTGCGGGCGTATTCGGAATAGGGATGCTGGCGGTCGACAGCGCCGAATTTGCGGCTCGCCTCCGGCAGGCGCCCGGCATTCAGATTGGCGAGGCCCTGATTGTAGAGAACGTCTGCCGGCTCGGTCTGCTCGACATAGGTCGACAGGTCGACATCCTTTTCGGACGACATGCAGGCCGACAGCAACAGCGATGGAACAACCACCGAAAGCGCCAGGAAAACAGCCCGATGCGGCGCTTTCGATTGACCAATTCGCTTGAAGAACATGATTGGATTCCGCCCTTTCGGCGTCATTTCAGTCGACATCTCGCCCTGGGGCAGCAGGCATAACCATAATCGCCGTGCCCGGCAACGCTATCTCCGGCCATTCGCACATTTTTGTGGCAGCCTGGCGCAACCCGCACACTTGCGTGATTTCGCCGGCCGATGGTGCATTCATGCAACACAGGCCGGCGGCCATAAAACCCGAGAAACGTTAAGAATCAGATCATCCAGGGCGCGTAGACAGGTGCATAGACGGCGCTCTTTTCGACGGTGCGACCGCGCTCGCGGCGTGTCGTCTCGACGATCTCGAACGCCGAACGGTCCGACAAAAGGCGGCGCAGCGCTGCCGCATTCAGCCTGTGGCCGCCGCGATAGGAACGGAAGCAGCCGATGAACCGGGCGCCGGCCAGCGCCAGATCGCCCATGGCGTCCATCGTCTTGTGGCGCACGAATTCGTTGGGATAGCGCAAGCCTCCGATGTTGATCACGCGGTTGTCGTCGCCGATCACCAGGGAGTTTTCCAGCGAGGAGCCGAGCGCATAGCCGGCTGCCCACAGCCGCTCGACGTCCTTCATGAAACCAAAGGTCCGGGCCCGCGCGATATCGCGGCGAAAAATGTCGGCGTTCATGTCGGATGCAAAGAGCTGACGGCCGATCGCCGGGCTTTCGAAATCGATCTCGATTTCGAAGCGCGTGCCGTCATAGGGCCTGAACTCCGCCCAGGAGGCACCGTTCTCGATGCGAACCGGCTTGACCACCCGGATGTAGCGGCGCTTGACCGGCAGCGTATCGATGCCCGCCTGGTCGATAGCCTCCACGAACGCCATGGCGCTGCCGTCAAGGATCGGAACCTCACGGCCGTCGATCTCGATGACGACATTGTCGATGCCGAGCCCGAAAACCGTGGCCATCAGATGTTCGACTGTGGCGATGTGCTCGCCTGCCGGATCGCCGAGCATGGTGCACAGATCGGTGGCGCCGACCTCGGAAACCAGCGCGCGGAACTCCCGGACTTCGCTTCCATTCGAAAGCTGGAACACGACACCCGTATCAGCGTCTGCCGGCAGGAAATGAACGGTAACGGAATTGCCGCTGTGAACACCGGTGCCGGTCAGCGTCGCACGCGATCTAAGTGTCGTCTGATAGTCGTGCAAAACAAACCCCATAGCCCATACTGCCTACGTCCGCTTCATAAGCCCAAGGGCGCGGCTCTTTGATCGGCAGGCAGGGCCACTTCCCCGAATCCCAGCAAACCGAAATTGATCGCGGCGAAGATAGTGGTCCGGCAGGAAGTCTCCAAATCACGGTTTCTTACTCTGTGTAACCGCGATCCGAACCGGATGCGGTCTCCTAACTCCTTGTTTTACAGGCACTTTTAACATTAACAGGCAAACAATTTCTTGTCTGCCTGTTAACAACTATTACGGACCGTTAACAGGTCAGTTGGCTTGGCGGCGCAGGAATGCCGGAATCTCCAGCTGATCGTCTTCCTGGACAGCCCTGCTCTGCGGCGTCAGTCGGCCCTGGTCGTCCAACTGGCCGCGGCGTGGCGCGTAAAGCTGCGGATCCTGGCTGGCAAGGCGGCGCACTTCGGGTGCCGCCTGGCGCAGTTTCGGCTCGCGCGGCTGCGCCGGCTGCAGCCGTGCAGGCTCTTCTTCGCGACGGGTAAGGCCGTTGGTCAGGCGCTTGAGCAGTCCCATCGGTCCGCTGTTCTCGTGGTCGGCCGGACGGCTTTTGGCTTCCACCTCGGCTTTCACCACCGGCGGAAAGTCCTCGACGCGCGGCATGCGCTGGGGCGCTGCCGGCTGAAGCACCTCACGCTGCGGCGCGGGCTGCATCGTTTGCTGGACCATTGGCTGCAGCATCGGCTGCGGCTGGGCCGGCGGCGCCTGGAAGATCTTGCTCTGCGGGCGGAAATCTTCCGCCTGGGAGGCCGGCGCGGGACGCGCCATCGCCGCCGCATTCGCCTCGGCGAGCCGGATTGCCTCGGCGACAGGATCGGCGGCGCGCGGCTCGTAGCCTCCCTGCTGGACAGGCGCCGGACGGCTTTCCGTGACCGGAGCGGCCGGGCGGCTGACCGGCTTTGGCGGAGCCGTGCGGATGGCGATCGGCGCGGCAGCGATGTCTGCCGCCGATTTGTCGATGCCGGTAGCAACCACCGAGACGCGGATGACGCCTTCGAGATCCTCGTCGAAGGTCGCACCCAGGATGATGTTGGCTTCCTGGTCGACCTCCTCGCGAATTCGGGTCGCCGCCTCGTCGACTTCGAACAGGGTCAGGTCGCGGCCGCCGGTGATCGAGATCAACAACCCCTTGGCGCCCTTCATCGAGGTCTCGTCGAGCAGCGGGTTGGCGATCGCGGCTTCGGCGGCGGCCATGGCGCGACCCTCGCCGGAAGCTTCGCCCGTCCCCATCATCGCCTTGCCCATCTCGCGCATGACCGAGCGGACGTCGGCGAAGTCGAGGTTGATCAGCCCTTCCTTGACCATCAGGTCGGTGATGCAGGCGACGCCGGAATAGAGCACCTGGTCGGCCATGGCGAAAGCGTCGGCAAAGGTCGTCTTGTCATTGGCCAGCCGGAACAGGTTCTGGTTGGGGATGACGATGAGGGTATCGACGCATTTCTGCAATTCCTCGATGCCCAGATCCGCCGTCTTCATGCGGCGCTGGCCTTCGAAATGGAACGGCTTGGTGACGACGCCGACGGTGAGAATCCCCTTCTCGCGCGCCGCACGTGCAACGACCGGCGCGGCCCCCGTGCCGGTGCCGCCGCCCATGCCGGCAGTGACGAAGCACATGTGGGTGTTGGAGAGATGATCGACGATCTCGTCGATGCATTCCTCCGCCGCGGCGCGTCCGACTTCCGGCTGCGACCCCGCACCCAGGCCCTCGGTGACATGCGCGCCGAGTTGGATCAGGCGATCCGCCTTGGACATGGTCAGCGCCTGCGCATCGGTATTGGCCACCACGAACTCGACGCCGCGCAAGCCGGCGGTGATCATGTTGTTGACGGCATTGCCGCCGCCGCCGCCGACACCGAACACGGTGATACGCGGCTTCAGCTCGGTGATGTCCGGCTTTTGCAGATTGATGGTCATTGTCTCCGTCCTTTGCCTTTCCCGCCGCTTCGCCGCTGCGGCCGCCTTTGGGGCTGTCCCCGTCAATTTAAAAACTGTCTCTCAACCACTGACTCATTCGATGCAGTTTTCCGCCTGTTCCGGTCATCCTGAGACCAGAAATTCCTTTCGCCGGATGGCTCTCGAAATTCGCCATCTGCGGGTAGATCAGAAGCCCGACCGGCGTCGAGAAAGCCGGCCCCTTGGCCGCCTCCGGCAGGCCCGCTACACCGAGCGGACGGCCGATGCGCACATTGCGTCCGAGAATTCGGCGCGCTGCCTCGGGCAGGCCGGAAAGCTGGCTGGCGCCGCCGGTCAGCACGACGCGCTTGCCGGCCGCGTTGCCGTAGCCGGACCTGTTCAGCCGGTCGCGCAACAGTTCGAGCGTTTCGTCGATGCGCGCCCGGATGATGCGCGTCATCACCGAACGCGGGATCTGAAGCGGCACCTCGCCGTCCTCGCCGATCGGCTGTATCGAGACCAGGTCGCGGTCGTCGGCACTGCCGGGCAGCGCCGAGCCATGCATCACTTTCAGCCTCTCGGCGGCATCGAGCGAGGTTGACAGGCCCTTGGCCATGTCCAGCGTGACGTGGTTGCCGCCGATGGCGATGGCGTCGCCATGAACGAACTTGCCTTCCGAAAACATCGAGATCGTCGTGGTGCCGCCGCCCATGTCGATGCAGGCTGCGCCCATCTCGAGTTCGTCGTCGACCAGTGCGGCAAGACCGCTGGCATAGGGCGTCGCCACCATGCGCTCGACCGACAGGTGCGAACGGTTGATGCAAAGCTCCAGATTGCGCAACGGTGCCGCGTCACCCGTCAGCACGTGCATGTCGACGCCGAGCTGGTCGCCGACCATGCCGCGCGGATCACGTACGCCGCGCTCGGCGTCCAGCGAAAAGCCGACGGGAAGCGAATGGATCACTTCGCGCTCGGCCCGCAGCGCCTGCTTGGCGCCGGCGGCAAGCACGCGCTTGATGTCGGCCTCGTCCGCCTCATGGCCGCCAAGGTTGATGGTTGCCGAGAAGCTTTCGCTCTTCAGCCGGCCGGCCGTCATGTTGACGATCAGCGAATCGACGGTCAGCCCGGCCATGCGCTCGGCGGCATCGACGGCAAGGCGGATGGCGTGCTCGGCCCTGTCGAGATCGATGACGACACCCGATTTCACGCCTTGCGATTTCTGGTGGCCGATGCCGATCACCTGGATGCGATGCGAGCGCCCGCGCAGCAGCATGCCGTCCTCGCGCGGCTTGAGCTTGGCCACCACGCAGCAGACCTTGCTCGAGCCGACATCCAGCACCGTCATGATGCCGGACCGGCGCGACGAGGCATCGCTGTTGCCGCCAAGCCAGCTCATATCTTCGTCTCCGGCTTGCGCTTCGGCATTTTCGGCTTTTCATTGAGCGCGGCCTGACGCTGCGTCGCCGCCTCCGGCGTCAACTGGACGACGAGGCGATCGGAAAGGCGCATGTCGACGGCGGCGATATCGCGCGTCAAAAGCCCGTTCTCTCGGTCCATCCTGAGCAGATCGGCGATCGCCTGGTCCTCGCCATCCTCGGGGAGCTTGACCGTGATGCCGTTTTCCAGCTTCAGGTCCCAACGTCGTTCGCCGATGCGGATGTAGCCTTTGATCCGTGCGGCAAGCTCTGGGTATTTCTTGATCCTGGCCAGGAAATCCGGCGCCTTGGCCGGGGCGCCGGTGCCGACGATCAGCGGCAGCAGCGACTGCTTGCCGCCGGAGAATGGCGCGATCACGGCGCCGGAGCGCTCGATGACCGAAAGCTCGCTGCCCTGCTGCCAGAGCGCGAAGGGCTCACGCTCCTCGATGCGCACCTCCAGCGTGTGCGGATAGACCTTGCGCACCGCCGCAACCTCGACCCAGGGCAGCGTGGCGATGCGTTCCCGCGCGGCTTCGGCATCGAAGCCGATCAGCGACGTCCAGCCATCGAGCTGCATCCTGTCGAGAATATCGATCTCGGAGGTTGCGCGGTTGCCGACGACCTTGATCTGGTCGACGGCAAAGCCGGTGCGGGCGGTGATGCCCTGGACGATAGCGTCGACATGCCCGCCGAGATAGGCGCCATAGGCACTGCCCGATACGAGCAGCGCCGCCGACAGCACGGCTGCGGAAAACGGCGGCACCTCGAAGTCGTCCTCGCCCAGACGCGCCAGCATGCGCGCCGGCCGGCGAAGCAGGCGCGGCAGCACGAAATGGTCGAACGACAACGCCACACCGAACAGCGTCGGCCCGGCCGCGCCCTTCCCCTTGCCCTGTCCCCACCTCAACGCAGACACGAAGCGTCCTCCACCATCCAACTCAACAAATCGCCGAACGAGTGTCCCGCCTGCGCGGCGATCTCAGGCACCAAGGATGTCGGCGTCATACCGGGCTGAGTGTTGACCTCGAGCCAGACAATTTCGCCGTTCTCGGAGTGTCGATCATCATAACGGAAGTCCGACCGGGAAACGCCCCGGCAGCCGATGGCTTGGTGAGCCCTGAGCGTCAGTGTCTGTATTTTTTGGTAAATATTCGGTGAAATTTTTGCAGGGCATTCGTGTTTTGATCCGCCCGCGACGTATTTTGAATCATAGTCGTAGAAGGAATGGCCGGTCGGGATGATCTCGCAGACGCCAAGCGCCACATCGCCCATCACCGCACAGGTCAACTCCCGCCCGTGCACATAGCGCTCCGCCATGACGGTATCGCCATACTTCCAGTCGGACGAACCGATGACCTGCGGCGGATGCGACTGCCCTTCGTGCACGATAACGACACCGAAGCTCGACCCCTCATTGACCGGCTTGACGACGTAGGGCGGCTTCATCGGGTGCTTGTTCTGGATGGCGAAGCGATTGACCACCTTCGATTCGGCGACCGGAATGCCGACAGACTTGGCGATCTTCTTGGCTTGCTCCTTGTTCATGGCAAGCGCCGAGGCGAGCACGCCGGAATGGGTGTAGGGGATGGCAAGATATTCGAGGATGCCCTGGATGGTGCCGTCCTCGCCGAAAGGACCATGCAGCGCATTGAAGACAACATCAGGCTTGAGCTCAGCCAGCACCGATCCAACATCGCGCGAGACGTCGACGCGAGTGACCTGGTAGCCTTCCGTCTCGAGCGCATCAGCACAGGCTTTCCCCGAAGACAAGGACACGGGCCGCTCGGACGAGAATCCACCCAGAAGGACGGCCACGTGCTTGCTTTTCATTTCCCGTCATTCCCTCTCACGGCGGGCCCTTTCACGGCGGGTCTGCATCTCACGCCCCCGGAAAGGGCCATACACTCAAACGCTCGGAGCAGCCCCTGCTCTGACGATTTCTGCACCATCGAGTCCCCGAGTTTCCCGGCAGGCAGCCCCTGACGGAAAAACGCTGGTGACGCGTCGAAACGACTCAAATCAGGAAACGCTTCAGGGCAGAGAATCAGAGAGTTGAATCGCTGGCAAGTCCTTACGATTCCGCGAGATTCACTTTCCGCAAAAACGGCTGCGAAAACTGTGTGTTGAGTCCTTACAGCAACTGTCCGAGGAATTCCTGGACCTCGTGCCCTGGCCGGAACTTGCCGATGCGCTTGATTTCCCAATGCAGCCGGATGCCCGACCGTTCGAGCACGCGCGCGCGCACCGTCTCTCCAAGATATTCAAGGTCGTAGCCGGTCGCGGTTCCCGTGTTGATCATGAAGTTGCAATGCATCGGCGACATCTGCGCACCGCCGATCATCAGCCCCCGACAGCCCGCTCTGTCGATCTCCTTCCAGGCCGAGGTGCCCTCCGGATTCTTGAAGGTCGAGCCGCCGGTCTTTTCGCGGATCGGCTGCACGGTCTCGCGATGGTGCTGGACGGCGTCCATTGCCGCCTTGATCGCGGCCTTGTCTGCCAAAACGCCTTCGAATACCGCTGACGTGAAGATCAGCCCGGCAGGTGCTGCCGAATGGCGATAGGCGTAGCCCATATCGGCGTTGCTCAGCGTATGCACATTGCCCTTGCGGTCGAGCGCCCGCACCTCGACAACGCGCTCGCGCGTCTCGACGCCATTGGCGCCGGCATTCATCCTCAGCGCACCGCCGATGGCGCCCGGAATGCCGTGGTAGAACTCAAAGCCGCCTATGCCAGCCTGATAGGCGACAGCGGCAAGGCGTTTGTCGGGCGTCGCCGCACCCGCCTTGATTGTGGTTGGCGCAATCACTTCGGCTTCGCCAAAGCCCTTGGCCGAAAGCCGGATGACGAAGCCCGCAATACCGCCGTCACGGACAAGCAGGTTCGAGCCGATACCGACGGTGGTCAGTGGTATCTCTTCGGGCACTGCTCCCAGGAACGCAGCGAGATCGTCTTCGTCGGCCGGCTGGAACAGCGCGTCGGCCAGCCCGCCGGCGCGGAACCAGGTGATCTTGTCCATCTCGGCATTGGGCGTGATGCGGCCGCGCAGGCCGGCAAGCCGGCCGCCAAGCTTGTCGATCAATGCCTGGCCACGCATCATGAGGCAGTACCGCCGAGTTCCCTGGGCAGCGCGTAGGCCCATTGGGTGATATTGCCGGCACCGAGGAAGACGATGAAATCGCCTGGTTTGGCCAGGTCGCGGATAACCGGCGCAATCGCCGCGGGGCCTTCGATGTAGCGCGCGTCGCGATGGCCGCCGGAGCGGATGCGCGACACCAATGCCTCGGACGTCACGCCGTCGATCGGCTCTTCGCCTGCCGCATAGACCGGCGCCACCATCACCGTGTCGGCATCGTTGAAGCAGACGGAAAACTCGTCGAACAGGTCGTGAAGCCGGGTGAAGCGGTGTGGCTGGGCAATGGCGATGACGCGGCCCTTGGTGGCATCGCGCGCCGCCTTGAGAACCGCCGTGATCTCGACCGGATGGTGGCCGTAATCATCGAACACATCGACGCCGTTCCACGAACCGGTACGGGTGAAGCGCCGCTTGACGCCGGCGAAGGACGACAGGCCCTTCCTGATCGCCTCGGCCGAAAGGCCGAGCTCATGCGCGACGGCGATCGCCGCCGTCGCATTGGCGACGTTGTGACGGCCGGGCATCGGCAGGCGCAGGCCTGATATTGTCGACTGGCCGCCGGTCTTGCGGTCGCGGATCACCACGTCGAATTCCGAGGTCGGACCATCCATGCGGTGATTGATGAAACGCACGTCGGCCTGTGCGTTCTCGCCATAGGTGATGACGCGCCGGTCCTCGATGCGGCTGACCAGCGCCTGCACCTCGGGATGGTCGGTGCACATGACGCCGAAGCCGTAGAACGGCACGTTTTCGACGAACTGGCGAAAGGCCTCGCGCACCTTGTCGAAGGAGCCGTAATGGTCGAGATGTTCGGGATCGATGTTGGTGACGACGGCAATCTCGGCCGGCAGCTTCAGGAACGTGCCGTCGCTCTCATCGGCTTCCACCACCATCCATTCGCCATCGCCCATGCGGGCGTTGGTGCCGTAGGCATTGATGATGCCGCCATTGATCACGGTCGGATCGAGCCCGCCGGCCTCGAGCAGCGTCGCCACCATCGAGGTCGTCGTCGTCTTGCCATGCGTGCCGCCGATGGCCACCGCCTGCCGGAAGCGCATCAGTTCCGCCAGCATCTCGGCGCGACGGACGATGGGGAGCAGTTTCTCGCGTGCGGCCTTCAGCTCGGGATTGGATTTCTTGATCGCCGTCGAGACGACGACCACTTCGGCATCGCCGATATTGTCGGCATGATGACCGACGAAGCACTCGATGCCCTTGTCGCGCAGCCGCTGCACATTGGCGCTGTCGGCCTGGTCGGACCCTTGCACCTGGTAGCCGAGATTATGCAGCACCTCGGCGATGCCGCTCATGCCGATACCGCCGATGCCGATGAAATGCACGAGGCCGATCGTCTGCGGCATCTTCATACGTGCGTCTCCTTCCTGAATTCCGATACGCTTTTCTTCGACGCAATAGCCTCTGTCAGATCGGCGAGCAACCGTGCCGCGTCCGGTTTTCCGGCCGATTTGGCCGCCGCTGCCATTGTGGTCAGCCGCTCCGGATTGTCCATCAGCGCTCCGACGAGCGCGGCGATGCGCTCGGGCGAAAGCGTCGATTGCGGATGCACTTCGGCGCCGCCTGCCGCGGCCAATGCCGCGGCATTGGCTGCCTGGTCGTGGTCGAGCGCATGCGGATAGGGCACCAGCAGCGCCGGCCGGCCGATCACCGCGATTTCCGATACGGTCGATGCGCCGGACCGCGACATCACCAGGTGCGCCGCAGCCAGGCGCGCCGCCATGTCGGTGAAGAAGGGCGACACCTCAGCCTCGACGCCAAGGGCGGCATAGGCCGCCTTCACCCGCCCGACATCGTCGGCACGCGCCTGCTGGGTGATATCAAGCCGCCCGCGTTGTGCATCGGAAAGCTGTCGAACCGCCGCCGGCACCGCATCGGAAAAGAATTGTGCGCCCTGGCTGCCGCCGAACACCAGGAAGCGGAACCGCTGCTCCCCGGTCGACGCCGCATAGGGCGTCTTTGCCGCCTCCAGCACTTGCGGCCTGACCGGATTGCCGGTCGTCACCGTCTTGGCGCCTGCAGCGCTTGAATCTTCCGGCAAAAACCCGCCGGCGATGGCATCGACACGGCCGGCGAGCGCCCGGTTCGCGCGCCCCATCACCGCGTTCTGCTCGTGGATCAGCGTCGGCACCTTGCGCCGCGTCGCCGCATAGAGCGGCGGCAGCGTCGGATAGCCGCCGAAACCGACCACCACGGCTGGCTTGACCCGACCGATCACGGCCGATGCCTGCCGCACGCCGCCCCAGATCTTCCAGAAGGCGGCGAGCACGGCGAACGGGTTTTTCGAGCCAATGGTCGCCGACTGGATCGGATGGATGCCCGCCGCCGGGAACTGGCCGGCAAAACGCTCGGCACGATCATCGGCGGCCAGATGCACCGTCCAGCCGCGCCTGATCAGCTCGTGCGCCAGCGCCTCGGCCGGGAAGAGATGCCCGCCCGTGCCGCCGGCCGCCAGAAGGATCGCGCCCCTCGACATTTCACTCCGCCGGCATGGCGCGCCGCGACGGCGCGAAGCCCAATTGCTTGCGCTTTTCCGGCCGCTTGCGCGTCAGCGCCAGCACCATGCCCATCGAGATGGCGATGGCGATCTGCGAAGAGCCGCCATAGGAGATGAACGGCAAGGTCATGCCCTTGGCCGGCATCAGCTGCAGATTGACGGCCATGTTGATGACCGACTGCAGACCGAAGACCGTGACCAGGCCGCCGACCGCATAGCGTGTGAAATCGTCCTGCTCCTTGAGCGCAGTGCCGAGGCCGCGCAGCACGATGAAGGCGAAGATGGTCATGATGAAGAAGCACATGATCAGTCCGAACTCCTCGCCGGCCACCGAGTAGACGAAATCGGCATGGCTGTCGGGTATCACCCGCTTGACGGTGCCCTCGCCCGGCCCGACGCCGAACCAGCCGCCATTGATCAGCGCATCGCGGCCCATATCGACCTGGAACGTGTCGCCCTCGCCGGTCATGAAGCGATCGATGCGGCCGGCGACATGCGGGAAAACGGTGTAGGCGGCAAACACGCCGCCGACGCCGACAGCGCCCAGCGCGATGATCCACAGCCATGGCAGCCCGGCCATGAAGAACATCACCCCCCAGGTGCCGAGCACCAGCATGGTCTGGCCGAAATCGGGCTGCGCCACCAGCAGCGAGATGACGAGGGCCAGCAGCAGCATGGCGAACAGATTGCCTGGAATGTCGGGCTGGCGCTTGTGTTCGGCAAACAGCCAGGCGCAGATGACGACGAAGGCAGGCTTCAGGAATTCCGACGGCTGCAGCGACACGCCGGCGAGCGACACCCAGCGACGCGCGCCCTTCACCTCGACGCCGATGTAGAGCACCGCCACCATCAGCACCAGCGTGATGCACAGCATCGCCAGGGCCATGCGCCTGATCTGCCGCGATTCCAGGAAGGAGACGGCCAGCATCACGCCAAGTGCGGGAATGGTGAAGATGATCTGCCTCGTGGCGAAGTGGAAACTGTCCAGGCCGATGCGCTGGGCCACCGCCGGGCTTGCCGCGAAGGACAGCACGATGCCGAGCCCCATCAGCGACAGGAACGCGGCCAGGAACCAGCGATCGATCGTCCACCACCAGGTGGCAACCGGGCTTTTGTCGAGACGGCTTTGCATTATCGTGCCCCTCCGATGAGCTTCACGCCATCAATAGTGCTCGCAGCTTGCCTGAAGGCTTCGCCGCGCACTTCGAAATTCTTGAACTGGTCGAAACTGGCGCAGGCCGGCGAAAGCAGCACCACCACTTCGCCATTGCCATCGTCCCTGGCCGCGTCGCTTGCCGCATGCTCGACTGCTGCGGCCAGCGTGCCGGAGATCTCGTAGGGCACCGCCTCGCCGAGCGTCGCCGAGAAGGCTGGTGCGGCCTCGCCGATCAGATAGGCCTTGGCGATGCGCGGAAAGAGGCCGCGCAACGGCTCGATGCCACCCTCTTTCGGCAGCCCGCCGGCGATCCAGTAGATGCGCGGAAAGGAGGACAATGCGGGCGCTGCCGCATCGGCATTGGTCGCCTTGGAATCGTTGATGAACAGCACATGGCCCATGCGGCCGACCTGCTCCATACGGTGCGCCAGCCCGGGAAAGCTCTCCAGCCCCGACTGGATCTCGCCCAGCTCGAGCCCGACCTTGAGGCAGGCGGCGAGAGCGGCCAGCGCATTCTGCGCATTGTGCTGGCCGCGCAGCGAGCCGATGCCTTCGAGAAAGGCGACCCGGCTGTAACGGCCGTGCACCGCCTCCATCAGATCGGTGCCGTCGGCGAAATAGCCGTCGGTCAGCGGCAGGCGCTTCGAAATGCGGATGACGTGCCGGCCTGCCCGCTCCAGCCGGTCGGCGAGCTGGGCGCACCAGGAATCGTCGACGCCGACGATGGCCGTTTCGCTGCCGGCCGCCAGCCGCTCCTTGATCGCGGCGTAGTGCTGCATCGTGCCATGACGGTCGAGATGATCGGGCGTCAGGTTGAGCAGGACGCCGGCGGTCGGATTGATCGAGGGCGCCAGGTCTATCTGGTAGGACGAGCATTCCACGACATAGTGCCGCCCCGGTTCCGGTGGATCGAGCGTCATCACCGCGCGGCCGATATTGCCGCCCATCTGCGTGTCGCGTCCGGCCGATTTCAGGATATGCGCCGTCAGCGCCGTGGTCGTCGATTTGCCGTTGGTGCCGGTTATGGCGATGAAGGGTGCAGCCGGCGCCAGCAAGGTCCGCTGCCGGCAGAACAGCTCGATGTCGCCAATGATCTCGACGCCTGAAGCGCGCGCCAGTTCCACTGTCCAGTGCGGCTTCGGATGCGTCAGCGGCACGCCGGGCGACAGCACGAAGGCCGAGAACTTCGCCCAGTCGGCGCCACGCAGGTCGCCGGTCGCGATACCGACGGCCGCGGCATTGGCGACACTGCCGGGATTGTCGTCCCAGGCGAGCACCTCCGCCCCGCCCTCGATCAACGCGCGCGCAGTGGCGATCCCCGAGCCGCCGAGCCCGAAGAGTGAAACGCGCTTGCCTGCGAAGGATGCGGCGGGGATCAAGCGGCCTCCTATCGCAGCTTGAGGGTCGACAGGCCGACCAGCGCCAGGATGACGGCGATGATCCAGAAGCGGATCACCACCTGGCTTTCGGTCCAGCCGAGCTTTTCGAAATGATGGTGGATCGGCGCCATCAGGAACACCCGCTTGCCGGTCATCTTGAAGTAGCCGACCTGGATGATGACCGACAGGATCTCGACGACGAACAGGCCGCCGACGATGACCAGCACGATCTCGTGCTTGGTGGCAACCGCAACCGTGCCGATCAGCCCGCCAAGCGCCAGCGAGCCGGTATCGCCCATGAAGATCGCCGCCGGCGGTGCGTTGAACCACAGGAAGCCGAGGCCGGCGCCGATCACTGCGCCGAGGACCACCGCCAATTCACCGGTGCCGGGCACGAAATGGATCTGCAGATACTCGGCGAACACCGCATTGCCGGACAGGTAGGCGATGACGCCGAAGGACGCCGCCGCGATCATGATCGGCACGATCGCCAGGCCGTCGAGGCCATCGGTCAGGTTCACCGCGTTGCCGGCGCCGACGATGACGAAGCACGAGAACGGGATGAAGAACCAGCCGAGATTGATGAGGAACTCCTTGGCGAAGGGGAAGGTCAGCGACGACGAGAACGGCGCCTGGCCGTTGTGCATGATCACCCAGGCGGCGATACCGGCGATGACGAATTCAAGCCCCAGCCGCGCCTTGCCGGAAAAGCCGAGATGCGATTGCTTCGTCACCTTGAGATAATCGTCGTAGAACCCGATCGAGCCGAAACCCAGAGTCACCAGCAGCACCACCCAGACATAGATGCTGGACAGGTTCGCCCACAGCAGCGACGAGCCGATGATGCCGCACAGGATCATCAGCCCGCCCATGGTCGGCGTGCCGGCTTTCTTGAAATGCGTCTGCGGCCCGTCGGCACGGATAGGCTGGCCCTTGCCCTGCCGCAGCCTCAGCGAATTGATGATGGCCGGACCGAAAATGAAGACGATCAGCGCCGCGGTGATCAGCGCGCCGCCGGTGCGGAAGGTTATGTAGCGGAAGACGTTGAAGACCGAGATCTTGTCCGCGAATTCGACGAGCAGTGTGAACATGCGATTCGGTCCCCGGACCTGGCTCTAGGTCTGTTTGGCGGTTGCGGCTGCCGCCGGAAATTTGCTGAGCAGTGCGTCGACCAGTTTGGAAAACCCGATGCCTTTCGACGATTTGATCATCACCACGTCGCCCGGCTTCAGCGCCGACAGAAGCACCAGTTTCAGATCCTCCGCGCCGGCGCGATATTCTGTCTCGATCTCATCAGGCAGGATGTCGGCCAGCGCCCGCATTTGCGGGCCGGCGAGAAACACCGTGCGCGTCTCGGTGCCGATGATGAGATCGGCAAGGCCAGCGTGCAGCTTCGCCGAATGATCGCCGAGCTCGAGCATGTCGCCGAGCACCGCGATGCGCCTGCCTTCGCCTGACACCGGCGTCGCGTTGAGCAGCGCCATCGCTGCGCTCATCGACGCCGGATTGGCGTTGTAGCTCTCGTCGATCAGCGTGATCGGACCTTTGGGGTGGCGCAGCACATGGCGCTTGCCGCGTCCGCGTTCGGCCGAAAGATCGGCCAGCGCCAGCGCCACCCTGGCGATGTCGGCGCCGACCAGGTGCGCGGCGCCCAGCACGGCCAGCACATTCTGCACCATGTGTCGGCCCGGCGCGCCGACCCTGGCGGTGATCTCCTGACCGCCGATCTTGGCAGTGATGACGGAATGATCGGCATGCAGCGCGCATGTCAGCAGCTTGAAGGTCGCACGGGCATTCTCGCCAAAGCCGTAGATGTGCTCGACGCCGGCGGCTCTCGCCATCTTGTCCAGAAGCTTCCAGCGCGGGTCGTCGCGGTTGAGAAGGACGGCGCCGTCCGGTTCCAGTCCTTCGAAAATCTCGGCCTTGGCCTTGGCGATCTCGTCCAGATTGCGGAAGAAGCCGAGATGTGCCGCGGCGATCAGCGTGACGATGGCGACATGCGGCCGGACCATCCTGGCCAGTGGCCGGACCTCGTCGGGATGGTTCATGCCGATCTCGAACACGGCATAGTCGCAATCCACAGGCATCCGCGCCAGCGTCAGCGGCACGCCCCAGTGGTTGTTGAAAGACTGCGCCGATGCGTGCACCTTGCCGACCACTGACAGCACATGGCGCAGCGCTTCCTTGGTGGTGGTCTTGCCCGCCGAACCGGTCACCGCGATGATCTTGGCATTCGAGCGCGCGCGGGCGGCCAGCCCCAGCTTTTCCAGCGCGGCCAAGACGTCCTGCACGACGATCATCGGCGCCGTCAGCCGCCCGAGCGACGGCAGCTTGCCCTCGGCGACGACCAGCACGCCGGCGCCGGCCTTGATGGCGGCGGTCGCGAAATCATGGCCGTCCATCGCCTCGCCCTTGATCGCGAAGAAAGCATCGCCCGGCTCAAGGCTGCGGCTGTCGATCGAGATGCCGCTGATACCCTCCGGCATCGGACCGAGCGGTCGTCCGCCCATGGCGGCGACGAGATCCTCTGAGGTCCACAGGAAGCTCATGCGGCGTGCTCCTGCAGCGCGGCGCGGACTTCCTCATGGTCGGAAAAATGCAGCGTTTCGGCGCCGACGGTCTGGCCTTCCTCATGCCCCTTGCCGGCCACGATCAGCGTATCGCCGGCATGGAGCATGGCGACTGCCTGGTGGATCGCGTTGCGCCGGTCACCGATCTCGATGGCGCCGGGTGCAGCGGCAAGAATCGCGGCACGGATCGTCTCGGGCACTTCCGAGCGCGGATTGTCGTCGGTGACGATGACGACATCGGCGAGCCGCGTGGCGATCTCGCCCATGATCGGACGCTTGCCACGGTCGCGGTCGCCGCCGCAGCCGAACACGACGATGACGCGGCCGGTGGTGAACGGCCGCACCGAAGCCAACACGTTTTCCAGCGCGTCCGGCTTGTGCGCGTAATCGACATAGACGGGCGCACCGTTGGCAGCGGTGCCAACAAGGTCCAGCCGGCCCGGGGCGCCCTTCAATTTCTCCAACGCCATCAGGGCTTTGGCGGCAGGTGTTCCAGTAGAAATGGCGAGGCCCGCCGAAACCAGGGCATTGGCGATCTGGAAATCGCCGGCCAGCGGCAGATCGACCTCGTGGAGAACGCCATCGACTTCCACCTCGGCACGCTGGCGGTGGCGCTCGTGCTCGACCCGCTTCAGTGTCAGGAACCCGCCGTGGCGGCCGACCGTCAGCACATCCAGTCCCGCGGCCCTTGCCGCCTGGATCGTCGGCTCCGACCAGGGATCGTCGGCAAAGATGACGGCCGGCGCGCCCTTCGGCAGCAGCGCGTCGAACAGGCGCAGCTTGGCGCGATGATAGTCCTCGACTGTCGGATGATAGTCCATATGATCGCGGCCGAGATTGGTGAACCCGCCGGCTGCGAGTTTCACGCCGTCAAGCCGGCGCTGATCGAGACCATGGCTGGAGGCCTCCATCGATGCGTGGGTGACGCCGGCATCCGCCAGTTCGCGCAGCAGCCTGTGCAGGTCGACCGGGTCGGGGGTGGTCAGCGAGCCGTACTCGTTGCGGCCCGGCGCCACCACGCCGGTCGTGCCGATCGAAGCAGCGGCAAAGCCTGACTGCTCCCAGATCTGCCTGGTGAAAGCCGCAACCGATGTCTTGCCGCTGGTGCCGGTCACCGCGACCATGGTTTGCGGCTGCCTGCCGAAGTAGCGGGCCGCACTCAGCGCCAGCGCCAGGCGCGGATCGTCGACAGCGAAAACCGGCACCGGCAGTCCGGTGACGGCGCCGCTGCCCTTGCCGGTCACGATCGCTGCGGCGCCGCGCTTGGCGGCATCGGCGGCATAGGCCGCGCCATCGGTCTTGGTGCCAGCGAGCGCGAAGAAGACCACGCCCGGTCCTACCTGGCGGGAATCCGAAGAAATCCCGGTAACCTCCGTATCGAAGGACGCTGTCCCCTCGACAGGCAGGATACCGGCTAGGTCTTTCAGCTTCATCGAACCCCGTTCATAGCAACAAAATAGCGCGCAGTTGCCGGCGCGCCCTCAGAATCACTGATAGGAAACCAGCGTTGCGCCATTTTCATGGCTGAAATCTGGCTTCACGCCAAGCATGGAAGCCGAACGTCGGATAATGTTTGCAGCCATGGCGCCAGCATTCGAGGCCGCCGTCGCACCCATGCCGGGTTTTTCCGGCTTCGGTTCGTCGGCGATGGTAAGCACGATGTATTGCGGATCGTCCATCGGGAACGCCGCGACGAAGGCATTGAAGTTCTTGTCCTTTGAGTAGCGGCCGTTGACAACCTTCTCGGCCGTTCCCGTCTTGCCGCCGACGCGATAACCTGGAACCCTGGCGTTCCTGCCTGAGCCTTTCTCGGCATTGAGTGCATAGAGATAGCGCATGTTCTCGGAGGTCTTGTCGCTGACGACTTTCTTGGCCACCGACATCGCCTGTTCCTGCGCCCGTCTCAGGAATGTCGGCTGGATCAGATAGCCGCCGTTCATCAGCGCGGCACAGCCGACCGCCGTCTGCAGCGGCGTCGTCGACACACCGTGACCAAAGGCGATGGTGATCGAATGGACCTGTTTCCAGACCTTTGGCTCGGTCGGGCGGGCGACCTCAGGCAGTTCCGTCTGCATTCTCTCGAGGATGCCCAGGCGATGCAGGAATTCGCGGTGCCCCTCGATGCCGACCGCTTCGGCTTCCTTGGCCGAACCGATGTTGGACGAATAGATGAACACTTCGGGCACCGATAGCACCCGGGACTTGCCATGAAAATCATGGATGGTCTGGCGGCCGATCCTGATCGGGCGCGTAGCGTCGAAACGGCTTTCCAGCGTCACTTTGCCGGAATCGAGCGCCATGGCGGTGGTAAAGCTCTTCAAGGTCGAGCCCATCTCGTAGAGCCCGGCCGACATGCGGTTCAAGCGGTCCTTGTCGTGCGCATTATAGGGGTTGTTCGGATCGAAGTCCGGAACCGAGGCCATCGCGACCACTTCGCCGGTCTTGACGTTGAGAACGACGGCGCCCGCCGCGATTGCGCGGTATTTTTCCATGCCGGTGGCGACCTCGTCACGCACGATATGCTGGACGCGCAGGTCGATCGAGAGCTGCACCGGCCTCAGATCCTTGGCCACCGCCAGGCCGGACGCCTGAAGATCGCTCAGCCCCTGTTCGTCGATGTATTTCTCCATGCCGGAGATGCCCTGGTTGTCGATGTTGGTGAGGCCGACAATGTAGGACGAGGTTTCGCCGGCCGGATAGAAACGGCGCTTTTCGGTGCGGAAGCCGATGCCGGGAATGCCGAGCTGCAGAATCTCCGATTGTTGCTTGGGCGTCAGTTGCCGCTGCAGCCAGACGAAGCCGGCGCCGCTCTTCAGCTTGTGATAGGTCTGCTCGTAATCGATTTCGGGAAGCACCGTCGCCAGTTTTTCGATCGCCTCGTCGGCGTCGACAATGCGGCGCGGTTCGGCAAACAGCGACGCCGTCTTGATGTCGGTCGCGAGAACTTCGCCGTTGCGGTCGACGATGTCGGGCCGCGACGCCGTCACCCGGCTCTGCGGACCGCCGGACAGGTCGGGGTTCTGGAAACCGAGATAGACCAGCCGCCCGGTGATGGTCAGATAGATGCCGAAAAACACCGCCATCGTCATCACGACGCGGGTCCTGCCCTTGCCGCCTGTCGCCTTGCGGGCGCCTTCGACCACAATCGATCCGTCGTCGCCGGACTTGGCGCGGCGCGTCAGCAGACTGGTGATCACTGGAAGTCTGGCGATCATTGGACGATGCCTCCGGTGACCACGGGGTCGTTGCCCATCGGTTCCTTGCTGGAACTGTCGGCCATGCCGCCCAGCCGCTCGGACGAAAGGTCCTCGATGGTGAGGGGTTTTGCCGGCAGATCGTCCAGCCCGATGATCTGGCGGGCGCTGACCGGCTCGAGCTCGAGTTGCGATTTATAGGTCTCGGCCAGCTTTTGCAGGCGCGACGGTTGGGTAAGCAGGCTCCAGTCCGCCTTGAGGAGATCGATCGTATCCTCCTCGTAGCGGATCTGCGCCTGGATCTTGTGCACCGCCGCCAATTGTTCCTCGGCCTCGCGCTTGGTCTTGAAGGTCAAGGCCGCGGCCGAAACCATGACGGCGATAAGGACTATGTCGCTGGTACGAAACACGTGCTCACCTCTCTCCCGGCCGCTCGGCACCGGGAAGTTTTGGATCAGGAAGTTTTGGAAGCCCGAAAATCGAAAAATCGCCGGCGCGCGCCGGCGCGTCGGTGCGGATCGCCGCGCGCAGCCTTGCCGAGCGCGCCCGCGGATTGGCCGATATCTCGGCCTCACCGGGCGTCACGCCGCTGCCCACCTTTTTGAAGGTGGCGCTGCGCGCCTGCGCCTCGGGCAGGTGCCGCGATCCGGTCGCCGCATCGGCGCGATCGGCGATGAAGCGCTTGACGATGCGGTCTTCTAGGGAATGGAACGTCACCACGGCCAGCCGTCCGCCCGGTTTCAGCACGCGTTCAGCCGCAAACAGCGCTTTGGCCAGTTCGCCGAGTTCGTCATTGACGAAAATGCGCAGCGCCTGGAAGACGCGGGTCGCTGGATGGATCTTGTCCTTCGGCGCGCGGCCGATATGCGTCTCAATGGCGTCTGCAAGGTCGAGCGTGCGCTCGAACGGATGTTTTTCGCGACGGCTTTCAATCATGCGGGCGATGCGGCCGGCATGGCGCTCTTCGCCAAGAAACCCGAAGATGCGGGCAAGATCGCCCACCTTGAAAGAGTTGACGACATCGGCGGCGCTGAGGCCAGCCTGCGCCATGCGCATATCGAGCGGTCCGTCGGCACGGAACGAAAAACCGCGCTCCGCCTGATCGATCTGCATGGAGGAGATGCCGATGTCGAGCACGACGCCGTCAGCGCTTTCGACATGCTCGTCCAATGTCGAGAACGGCGCCTGGACGAGCAGGAGCCTGCCGCCCGATTGTTGCTCGAGAACACGACCGGCAGCAATCGCATCCGGATCGCGGTCGATCGCGACAACCGAGGCGCCGCTCGCCAGAATGGCTTTGGAGTAGCCGCCGGCGCCGAATGTGCCGTCGACGACCACCTCGCCCGTCTTGGGTGAAAGCGCCTCCAGCACTTCGGCAAGGAGGACCGGAATGTGACGGGCTGGTCCGCCAACGGCGTGAGGGTCATCGCCGTAGCCCGCCATCATTCCGGCCGCTCCCCAGGCTTCGTCCCCTGCCGAAGCTGCAGAAGCCGGGCGCGTGCTTCCGCCCCATAGGCGGTGAGCCGTCCAGGTTCCCAGATCTGAAAGAAATTGCCGCGGCCGACAAAAGCCGCTTCTGCGGAAATGCCGGTATGCTCGCGGATGAAATCGGTCATCGAGATGCGGCCGTCCTGATCGAGCTTGAGAAAGGTTCCATCGCCATGGCAGAAGAACGACATGTCGTCCGAGGTCTGCAGGAAGGGGTCTTCCTGCGCGATGCGCTGCTCGTAGCGGTCGAGCAGGTCGAGCCCGCCGACATCCATCGCCGGACGGTCCAGGCAGCGCAGCGCATAGAGTTCCGAATAACCGCGCTTCTGCACAACCGCACGGAAATGCGCTGGAACGGACACCCGCCCCTTCGCATCGATCCTGTTCACCGCGCTTGACAGAAACCGGTCCATTACGCGTTACGGCCGCTTGCGCCGCCGCACCCCTCTGCATCTTCCCGCCCGCGCCGCCGCAGCGCGGTCCCTGCCCAAAACTCACTTCGTTCCAGATGGCAAAAACAGGCGAACGCGCAGCCGCCGCGGCTGCCCGATTGGCGTACGCTTCACCCTGACGCGGAACGAAGGCTTGAATATCTGAATGGGATATCATGGGGCACTATGGGCGTCAACGGGAACAGGCTTCACAAAACGCGCGCCACAACCGATGAGGGCAGCTTTGACGGCACTCCCGTGTTTATGCTCCATTAAGCCTAACGAACCGTTTAGAGCCGATTGGCCTAACCGGAGGCGGCTTGCCGCGGAGCGCCACCACGCATAGCGTTGGCCTGTCTTTTCTCGGTCAGAAACAGGTTCTTTTCTCGGTCAGAAGGTTGAAAATACATGTCCGAAACAGCCAAGTCGCGCGCGGCCACCCTCGCCCATTTGCGTGGCGTCAAGCTCGCCAAGGGCGACCCGGTCTCGCTGCCGCTGACAATGACGACCACTTTCCATCTGCCCGGCAATCCGGCCGGCGTCAGCCAGTACGGGCGCTACGACAATCCGACGTGGGAAGCGGTGGAAGACATGCTCGGCCACCTTGAGGACGCGCCGTCCGTAGCGTTCCCGTCGGGCATGGCCGCGATCGCGGCGGTCTTCTTCGCGCTGCTCAAGGCGGGCGATCGCATCCTGTTGCCGTCCGATGGTTACTACACGCCGCGCCTGCTTGCCGAGCGCTTTCTCAAACCTTTCGACCTCCCGTTCGACACACGACCGACCAAGTCCTTTGTGGACGGCGGTTTTTCCGGCTACCGGCTGGTGTTCGTCGAGACCCCATCCAATCCTGGGCTGGACATTTGCGACCTGGCCGGCGTGGCGCGCCTTGCGCACGAGGCCGGCGCGCTGGTCGTCGCCGACAACACCACGATGACGCCTTACGGTCAGCGCCCGCTCGACCTCGGCGCCGATATCGTCGTTGCCGCTGACACCAAGGCGCCCAATGGCCATTCCGACGCGCTGTTCGGCCATGTCGCCAGCCGTGACGCCGGGATCATCTCCGCCATCCGCGAGTGGCGCAAACTGTCGGGCTCGATCCCCGGGCCATTCGAAGCCTGGCTGGTCCATCGGGGCCTCGAGACGCTGGAAGTCCGCTTCGAGCGCATGTGCACATCGGCCGAACTGATCGCCCGACGCCTGACAAATCATCGGGCCGTGAAATCCGTCCGCTTTCCTGGACTGGAGGATGACCCTTCGCACAATCTGGCGACCACCCAGATGCAACGTTTCGGCTTCCTTATCGGCCTCGACCTGGGCAGTGAAGCCAGGGCCGAAGCGTTCATCGGCGCCTGCGCGCTGATCCAGCCGGCGACCTCCTTCGGCGGCGTCCACTCTTCGGCCGAGCGGCGCGCCCGTTGGGGTGATGCGGTGCCGCCCGGCTTTGTTCGCCTGTCGGTCGGCTGCGAGCCGGTGGAAGCGCTTTGGCAGGCGATCGATGCGTCGCTGGCCCGGGGGCTAGACGGCGTCGACGGTTGAGCGAACCGATCACGAAGCCAGATCGTCGGCTTCGATATTGCGCCGGCCATGCAGCACACGCAGGATCTCGACTGCATCCTCGCCGACACGGTACAAGGTGAGGTATTCGCCGACGACCAGATGCCGGATGCCGGGCGCAATGTCTTCGCGCGGTGCGCCCGAGAAAGGATAAGTCGTCAGTTGCTGCCAGCGCGCTTCGATCCGGTCGAGCAGCCGGTCCGCTGCAGCCTCGTCGCCTCGCGCGATATGAAGCCAGATCGCGATCAAATCCTCTTCTGCATTTGCAGTTCGGACGATGGGCAGCAAGTTCACGCCGCGTTATCGGATTTCAATCGTCCACGTGCTTCGGCCTTGATTTCATCGATCGACGCAAATCGTCCCGGTCCGCTGTCGATCCCCTCCTGCACCAGCTTGCGCAACTCCTCGACCGTGTAGCCGTGCAAGTCACGGCGGTCCTTCCATTGCCTGAGTGCGTCGCGGATCACCTCGCTCACCGAAGCATATTCGCCGGCGGCGACCACATCGTCGACCGCCGCCGCCAATTCCGGCGAAAGCGTGATGCTGCGTTTGTCGACCTGACCCATGGTGCGCTCCTGATATCACCGCACCTAGGAAGGTACGATTTAATCGTACCAGTTTCAAGAAACGCATGCTTCACGCACAGCCAGTGAAAGCTGATTCAGTCAATCAAGCGCCTGAACCAGCAAGCACGCCCGAAGACGCAACCTGCTGATATCAGGGAATTTCCTTGTAAAAATCTGGACGAAAATTGCCAGCTGGCCTGTAAGCCGGGTTCTGTATGGCCCTCGCCCCTTGCGGCGCGAGAACGTGGCGGCCATTCATCTTGGGCGCATGTTGCCATGCGCCTCACGCAACCTACCCGGGCGGTGAGCCGGAAACAGCCCTCGAGGGTTTCCCCTCGCACCGCCCCTATTCGGTCTTGCTCCCGGTGGGGTTTACCGTGCCGCTCCTGTTGCCAGTCGCGCGGTGGGCTCTTACCCCACCCTTTCACCCTTACCACGACGGATCGTGGCGGTTTGCTTTCTGTGGCACTTTCCCTAGGGTCGCCCCCGCCGGCCATTAACCGGCACCGTGTCTCCATGGAGCCCGGACTTTCCTCACCCGCAGCCTTTCGGCTTCGCGGGTGCGGCCGCCCGGCCAGCTGGCAAGGCGTATAAAGGGATTCACATTCGAAAACGCAAACAAAAAAGCAGGTCCCAGTCTATTACGATCTATTACGTCTATTACGCCGGCGCTCCAAGCGCGGCCAGCTGCACTTTGACCTTGCCGCAATAGGCCGCGGAAATCGGGTTCATCCGCTTGGCGCCATGGCCGGCATTGTACTTCAGGATCGTGCCGCAGGTCGTGCCGTCGCCGAGGTCGCGCGCCATGGCGAGGTATTTCATGCCGTATTTGATGTTGGTCTCGGGATCGTGGAGACCCTTGATCGAGCCGCTGTAACCCATCATCCGCGCCGTCGACGGCTTGATCTGCATCAGGCCGATCTCACCGGCGCGGCCGACCTGGTTCGGCTGAAACCTGCTCTCGATCATGATGACGGCCTTGGCGAGCGAGACCGGCACACCATTGCTGGCCGCATGACGCTCGATGATCGTCGAATACTGGCCGCTATCGCCAGCGGCCGCCGGCTTCGGCGCTGCCGCCCGGCTTTGCCGGCCGATCGACGCCGTCGTCGCCTGGTCGATGCGGGTCCTGTTGCGCTTCACATGCCGCTTGGAGACTGCCTTCTTTGCAAGGACTGGCTTCTTTGCAAGGACTGGCTTCTTTGCAAGGACTGGCTTCTTTGCAAGGACTGGCTTCTTTGCAACGACTGCCTTCTTTGCAACGACTGCCTTCTTTGCAGAGACCTTTTCCGCCTTTGCGGATGCTGGCTTTTTCGCTTTCACCGGAGCAACTTTTTTCGCCTTTGCGGAGGCTGTACTTTTTTCTCCGGCATCTTGCCCGGCTTTCGGCGTGGCAGTCTTATCGGACGCGGTCATGAAACCCTGGTCGGCCCGCTGGCTCAAAGGCGCGCCATTGGCCGCACCGATGGCAAAAGTCATTACGCCGGCAGCAACAGCTGCCGTTAAAACGGTCAATTTCTGCATGGTATCCTGTTCTGTTTGAACCGCGCGAAGAACTTCACGCAGCTACGCCAATCAACGTCGGAACATTTGGGAGGCTGTAGGTCCGACGACTTGCACGGATCGCCTTTGACGGTCGAATTGGCGGCAAAAAAGGCGGGGCAAGTCACTTTAAATGACAGGCTGTAACTTACAGCCAGGAAAAGACTACTTGGACGGAACTGCCCTCACCGAGCCAAGCAGCCGTTCCAGCGTGCGAATTGTCGATCCGTCGGCCACGCCATCCACTTTGCGTTGCCGGAAATGCCTCTGGAAAGCCTCGACCACGATTTCGGTTTGCCGATCGAATGCGCCTGATATCTCCACGCCATAACCGTAGAGCGCCAGCATCGACTGCAACGCCTCGACCTCGGCAGACGCGTCGCCGGCCTTCAGCACCGCGCCGCGCCTGACGGGTGCCGCTTCGACAAGATGGCCGACACCGGCCTCGAACAGGGCCTTCCAGGGGAATCTCTCGCCCGGGTCGATCTTGCGTCCCGGCGCCACGTCGGAATGGGCGAGCACCCGTTGAGCCGGGATGGAATGGCGCTGAACAATCCCCTTGCACAGGCCGATCAGGGCTTCGATCTGCCGTTTCGGAAAATTCCGGTAGCCCAGCGAATGTCCCGGATTGACGATCTCGATGCCGACCGAACAGGAGTTGATGTCGCTACGTCCGAACCAGGAACTCTTGCCGGCATGCCAGGCACGGTCGCTTTCCCTGACCATCTGGACGATGCAGCCGTCCTCATGGACGAGGTAGTGCGACGAAACCTCGCTGGCTGGATCGCACAGCCATGCTTCGGCGCCGGCGCCGGTCTCCATGCCGGTGTAGTGCAGCACGATCATGTCGACCGTCTCGCGTCGTGGACCGAAATTCGGCGATACCCTGACCTCGGCGCTCGGCTCGTCGGGCAGGAAGCCGCTCATGCGTGCCGCAGGCCCCGTTCGATCATCTCATAGGCCGCGTTGATCGCCGCTATCCTGCTGGTTGCGATCTTGATGAATTCCTGCGGCAGGCCGCGTGCGATCAGCCGGTCGGGATGGTTGTCCGAAACCAGCTTGCGGTAACGCTTCCTGACCTCCTCGAAGGTTTTTCCCCGCTCGATGCCGAGCACGACATAGGGATCGGCCGCACCCAGATCGACGTGCCGGGCCAGAATGCTCTGGTAATGCGCCTCCTCGATCCGGAAGATCTCGGCGATGCGATGCAGGAACTGACCTTCGCGCTCGTGGACCAGCCCGTCGGCCTTGGCGATATGGAACAGCCCGTCGAGAATGTCCTCCAGCATCGCGCAGTTCGAATGGCCGGAGCCGCAAAGCTGCGCCATGCGCGCGGCATAGGTCTCGAAGCCGGCGATGTCGCGCTTGGCCAGATCGTAGAGCCGCGCCACATTGCGCGTCTGCTCCTTCGGCACTTCGAATATCTGCTGGAAGGCGCGCACCTCGTCCTGGGTGACGATGCCGTCGGCCTTGGCCATCTTGGCCGACAGCGCGATCATCGCCACCGAGAAGGCGACGCGCCGGCGCAGGTCGGGGTCGCCGGAGAAAACCGTGCGCACAGCCTCGACCACGTCGGCGACGCCGGACGAGGTTGAGGACGAAACGCGGGTGATGAAGTCGCCGAGGCGATCCCAAATCGACATGGGCACCTATTAGGGCTAACTGGCCGCCGCTATCAAGCCCACCGCTATCAAGCTGAAGACAATGCCGCAGGGCCGGCCCAGCCGATTTCGCGCCCTCCTGAGCAGGAGGCCTCCCTGAGCAGCTGGCGCAACCGTCGATCATGGAAATTAGCAGGCAGCAACGGCCATGGCGCGCGAAACTGCAAGCCTTCGTCACCTCGCCATTTCGGCCCCTTCTGCTGGGCCAAAAAGTGACAGGCGAAACCGGGCTTGCGGCGGCGGCCCGCAAGAAGACTGTCCTGAAGTCAGAAGGCCGGCAGGATGCCGGCCTTCCGTTCATCACATAAGAATTACTGCGCCGGCGCAGATGGCTGTGCCGGAGCCGGCTCGGCCGGCTTGGTCGCGTCGGGAGCCGGCTGCATCGGCTGTTCGTTCGCCGGCGGATTGGTGCTCTGCGTGGTGGTAGCGTCCCCGCCCGTGCCACTGTCGCTGCAAGCCGCAACGCCAAGCAGGGCAAGCGCCGAAACCGACGCAAGAATGAGTTTCTTCATGACATCTCTCCTCTAATCACGCCCCCGCTACCGGTGACGATCGAGGACAGAATGCACCAAATGCCCCATGGGTTTCATAACGTTGCATTTCCGTATGTAACATCATCTGCTTTTGCGTTGCCGGCGAAGCCATGGCGAATTAACACCAGACCATGGCGAATTAGCACATTTGAATCAATAAAATGCCCGGGAGAGCTGCCGTGACCGTCAAATGGGATTTCTGGATCGACCGCGGCGGCACCTTCACCGATGTCATCGGCCGGGACCCGCAAGGCGGGCTGCACCCGCGCAAGCTGCTATCCGAAAATCCCGAAGCCTATGCCGACGCCGCCATCCAGGGCATTCGCGATCTGCTCGGGCTAAAATCCGGCGCGCCGATCCCATCCGGCCTGATCGGCGACATCAAGATGGGCACCACCGTTGCCACCAACGCGCTTCTGGAGCGCAAGGGCGACCGTGTGCTGCTGCTCATCACCAGGGGATTTCGCGACGCGCTGAGGATCGCCTATCAGGCGCGGCCCGATATCTTCGCCAAGCAGATCATCCTTCCCGAACAGCTCAACGAGCGCGTCATCGAGGTCGACGAGCGCGTGCGCGCCGACGGCCGCGTCGAAAGGCTGCTCGACATCGCCGCCATGCGCCCGGCCATCGAACAAGCCAGGGCCGACGGCATCGACGCGGTGGCGATCGTGTTCATGCATGCCTGGAAATATCCCGACCACGAAAAGGCGGTTGCAAAAGTCTGCAGGAAACTGGGGTTTTCGCAGATCTCGGTCAGTCATGAGGTCTCGCCGCTCATCAAGCTGGTCGGCCGCGGCGACACCACCGTGGTCGACGCCTATCTGTCGCCGATTCTGGCAAGGTATGTGCAGAGGGTGGCGGAAGAGCTGGGCGTCCTCTCCCCCCTCGAGGGGGGTGAGGAGCGGTCGGCCAAAGGCCGAGAAAAAGCCAACGATTTGGCTTTTTCAGCGACGAACGCCCGGAGCCATAGCGAAGGGCAGGCTGCGCAGCAGCCAGAGAGTGTCATCTCAGAAGGCACCGCCAGAGCGTCGAACCCAGTCGAACCGACCCCTCCCGGTGGCTTCACCGCCACCCTCCCCTCGAGGGGGAGGGAATCCCCTCGCCTGATGTTCATGATGTCATCCGGCGGCCTTACCGCCGCCGATATGTTCCAGGGCAAGGACGCGTTGCTGTCCGGTCCGGCCGGCGGCGTCGTCGGCATGGTCGAGACAGCAAAGCTCGCTGGTTTCGACAAGGTCATCGGCTTCGACATGGGCGGCACCTCAACCGACGTCGCCCATTATGACGGCGACTATGAGCGGGCCTTCGACACCGAGGTTGCCGGCGTGCGCATCCGCGCGCCGATGATGCGCATTCACACCGTCGCCGCCGGCGGCGGCTCCATCCTGCACTACGAGGCCGGCCGTTTTCGCGCCGGGCCCGATTCGGCCGGCGCCAATCCCGGCCCGGCCGCCTACCGACGCGGCGGCCCGCTGGCCGTCACCGACGCCAATGTCATGCTGGGCAAGCTGCAGCCCGACTTCTTCCCGGCCATTTTTGGACCCGGCCAGGACGAGCCGCTCGACGTGCAAACCGTGCGCGAGAAATTCGCCGCACTCGCCGCCGAAATCGGCGACGGCCGCGCGCCGGAGGCGGTCGCCGAAGGGTTCGTCACCATCGCCGTCGAAAACATGGCCAACGCCATCAAGAAGATTTCCGTGCAGCGCGGCTACGACGTCACCGAGTATCTCCTGAACTGTTTTGGCGGCGCCGGCGGCCAGCACGCCTGCCTCGTTGCCGACGCACTCGGCATGGAGGCGGTGCTGATCCATCCCTTCTCCGGCCTGCTGTCGGCCTATGGCATTGGATTGTCCTCGATTTTTTCGTCGCGCCAGCAGGCGCTGCTGAAACCGCTGGCGGAAGTGTCCAGGCCGGCAATCGACGAGCTCATCGCGACGCTGCGCAAAGCCGTCATCGACGAACTTGCCGCGCAAGGCATTGCCGAGGACGCCGTCGCCTCGAAACCGGTGCTGCAGATCCGCTACGACGGCACCGACACCGCGCTGCCGGTGAATTTCGGGCGCGGCTCGATCGCACGCGCCAAGGCGGATTTCGAATCAGCGCACAAGGCGCAGTTCGGCTTCGTCTATGACGACAAGCCGATGATCGTGGAATCGGTCGGCGTCGAAGGCATCGACAGCGGCGCCGCCGGCCGCGAGGAAAGTGATTCAATCCTTGAGGACATCGCCGCAAGCCCTTCGGAAAATCGGCAAATCTTCATCGACGGCACCTGGCGAGACGCCGGCATTTTCCGCCGCGAGGCGCTTAAACCGGGGCACAGGCTAGGCGGCCCTGCCCTGGTCATCGAACCGAACCAGACCATCGTCGTCGAGCCGGGCTGGCAGGCCGAAATCACAGCCAGGAACCACGTGCTCCTGCGTCGCATCGAGAAAAAGCGCCGGCTGGCGGCGCTCGGCACCGAGGCCGATCCGGTCATGCTGGAGGTGTTCAACAACCTGTTCATGTCGATAGCCGAACAGATGGGCGTGACGCTGCAAAACACCGCCTATTCGGTCAACATCAAGGAACGGCTGGATTTCTCCTGTGCCGTCTTCGACCGCAATGGCGCGCTGGTCGCCAATGCGCCGCACATGCCGGTGCATCTCGGCTCCATGGACCGTTCGGTGGAAACCATCATCCGGCTCAACTCCGGCGACATTCACCCCGGCGACGTCTTCGCACTGAATGCGCCTTATAATGGCGGCACGCATCTGCCTGACATTACGGTGGTGACGCCGGTCTTTGAGGATGGGCGCCCAATCTCCCCCCATGTGGGGGAGATGTCGGCGAAGCCGACAGAGGGGGGCGCTGTCCCGCCAACGCCTCCAATTGGCGAGACGGCATATCGCGAAGCCGAGCGCTCGACGTTGTCCCCCTCTGCCCTGCCCTCTTTGTCACCAATTGGCATCTCCCCCACAAGGGGGGAGATCGGCCAATCGCCAAAGATCCTCTTCTACGTCGCCTCGCGCGGCCATCATGCCGACATTGGCGGCACGGCGCCCGGCTCGATGACGCCGCTCGCCACCACCGTCGACGAGGAAGGCGTGCTGTTCGACAATTTCCGCATCGTCGATCGCGGCCGGTTCCGCGAGAAGGAGCTGGAGACACTGCTCACCGACCACCCCTACCCGGCGCGCAATCCGCACCAGAACATCGCCGACCTCAAGGCGCAGATTGCCGCCAATGAAAAGGGCGTGGCCGAGTTGCGCGAGATGGTCGCGCATTTCGGCCTTGGCGTCGTCGAAGCCTATATGGGCCATGTCCAGGACAATGCCGCCGAAAGCGTGCGCCGCGTGCTGGAGCGGCTGCCCGACAACTCCGTATACGAGTATCCGACCGACACCGGCCAAATCATCAAAGTGAAGATATCGGTCGACCGGCAAAAGCGTGAGGCGACCGTCGACTTCACCGGCACATCGCCGGTCATGAAGAACAACTTCAACGCCCCCGAGCCGGTCGCCCGCGCAGCCGTGCTCTATGCGTTCCGCGTCATGGTCGAGGACATGATCCCGATGAATGCCGGGTGTCTGAGACCGATCAACATCATCATTCCCGAGGGTTGCATGCTGAAGCCGACCTACCCGGCCGCCGTCGTCGCCGGCAATGTCGAGACCTCGCAGCACGTCACCAATGCGCTGTTCGGCGCCATGGGCGCGATGGCCAATGCGCAAGGCACGATGAACAACCTCACCTTCGGCAACAAGCAGTACCAGTATTACGAGACGATCTGCTCCGGCTCGCCGGCAGGCCGGATGAACAGCGGCCGCGGCTTTGCCGGCACCTCCGGCGTCCACACCCACATGACCAATTCGCGCCTGACCGACCCGGAAGTGCTGGAGTTGCGGTTCCCCGTCCTGCTCGAGGATTTCCACATCCGCGAAGGCTCCGGCGGCAAAGGCAAATGGAATGCCGGGGACGGCACCGAACGCACCATCCGCTTCCTCGAAAAGATGGAATGCGCGATCCTGTCCTCACATCGCAACCGCCCGCCGCAAGGCCTGGACGGCGGCGGCGATGGCGAGGTCGGCTCGACCAAGGTCCGTCGCAAGGATGGCCGCATCGAAGTTTTGAAGGCTTGCGACCAGACGCTGCTCGAGGCCGGCGAGGCCGTCATCGTGACGACGCCGACGCCGGGCGGATTTGGCAAGGCCTGAACTCGCCTCAACAGACTGTCACCGGCCTGTCATTCACCTGCGCTACCCGCTTGCGGCAAAGCAAACGGGGAATCGCCTTGCCATGACCGACATTTCCGGAGAACTGGTTTTTCGCCGCGGCAAGCAAGTTGGCAAGGCCGTCTACCAGAACCGCCCGCTGTCGAAGGCCGGCCTCTCAGAACGGCTCTTCGCCTTGCTGTTTTCCGGCCTCGTCTATCCACAAATCTGGGAAGACCCCGACGTCGACATGGAGGCGATGCAGCTTGGCCAGGGCCACCGCGTCGTCACCATCGCCTCGGGTGGCTGTAACATCCTTGCCTATCTCACCCGGTCACCGGAACGGATCGACGCCGTCGATCTCAACGCCGCCCATATCGCGCTGAACCGCATGAAGCTCGAAGCGGTGCGCCATCTGCCGTCGCAGGGTGACCTGTTCCGTTTCTTCGGCGCTGCCGAAACCCGTCACAATTCGCAAGCCTACGACCGTTTCATCGCGCCGCATCTCGACCCGGTCAGCCGTCATTACTGGGAACATCGCAACTGGCGCCGGCGTCGCCGCATCGCCGTCTTCGACAGCAATTTTTACCAGACCGGACTGCTCGGCCTGTTCATTGCCATGGGCCATCGCACCGCCAAATTCTTCGGCGTCGATCCGGCCGGCATCATGGAAGCCAAAAGCCTCGTCGACCAGCGCCGCTTCTTCGACGAGGAACTGGCGCCGGTTTTCGAAAAACCGCTGCTGAAATGGGCAACATCGCGAAAAGCCTCGCTGTTCGGCCTCGGCATTCCGCCGGCACAGTACGATTCGCTGATCACCTCGGGCGACGGCACCATGGCCAGCGTGCTGAAGGCCCGGCTGGAAAAGCTCGCCTGCGATTTTCCGCTGGAGAACAACTATTTCGCCTGGCAGGCTTTTGCCCGCCGCTACCCCAATCCCGGCGAGGCGGCGCTGCCTGCCTATCTCGAAAAACGCAACTACAAAACGATCCGCAACAATGTCGACCGCGTCGCCATCCACCATGCCAATCTGATCGAGCTCCTTGCCGGCAAGGATGCCGGTTCGGTCGACCGCTTCGTCCTGCTCGACGCGCAGGACTGGATGACCGACGACCAGCTCAATGCGCTGTGGGCCGAGATCACCCGCACCGCGTCGACCGATGCTCGCGTCATCTTCCGCACTGCGGCCGAACCCAGCCTGTTGCCCGGCCGGGTCTCGAAGTCGCTGCTCGACCAGTGGAGCTATGCGGACGAGGCCTCGCGCGAATTCTCGGCCCGCGACCGTTCGGCCATCTATGGCGGCTTCCACCTCTATGTGAAGCAAGCCGCATGAGCGCGACCGAACTGCCGGCCAGGCACGGCGAACCGCCGGCCGGGCACGGCGAACTGATGGACGGCGTCTACCGCTGGCAGCGCCACATCTACGACCTGACCCGCAAATATTACCTGCTCGGCCGCGACCGGCTGATATCAGGGCTGGAAGTGCCGGCCGGTGGCACCGTGCTCGAGCTTGGCTGCGGCACCGGCCGCAACATCGTCCTCGCCGCCCGCCTTTATCCCGACGCCCGCTTCTTCGGTCTCGATATTTCAGCCGAAATGCTGGAAACGGCCACTGCTGCCATTGCCCGCGAAGGTCTTTCCGGCCGCGTCAAGCTGGCGCGCGGCGACGCCACTGATTTCGACGCGAAGGCGCTATTTTCCGTCGAAAGTTTCGACCGCATTTTTGTCTCCTATTCGCTGTCGATGATCCCCGGCTGGGAGAAGACGATTTCGGCGGCACTTGCAGCCCTGTCACCCGGCGGTTCGCTGCACGTCGTCGATTTCGGCCAGCAGGAGGCCCTGCCCCGCTGGTTCCGCACGCTGCTGCGCGGCTGGCTGAGAAAATTCCACGTCGATCCGCGCGAGGCCCTGCGAGACGTCCTGGAATCGGAATCTGCAAAGATCGGCGGAACCCTTCGGTTTAGAACGCTTTTTCGCGGTTACGCCTGGCTGGCTGTGATCAAGATCGCCGTCTAGCTCCTCAGCACGGAGGATTTGGTTTTTGACTGACGGGCGCTGACGACCGGCCTGCAGCTGGCAGCTTCGCTGACGGCGCCTGCACATCAACGTTGGACATTAGCGAAAGCCGCAATCACGGCCAATCTCCCCCCTTGTGGGGGAGATGTCCGGCAGGACAGAGGGGGCGCCTCGCTCTGCCATCAAAGGTTCTGCACAGTCGTGATCGTGCAAGGCCTTTGGCGACGGCTGCATAGGCGCTGCGGCGAGCGATCGCCGCATTCCTCTAATGCAGCGCCTTCACCAGTGCTGCCAGCATGATCTGCGGCCGGTAGCCGAGCTTGGCCGGCGTCAGACCGAGCCGCACCACCACAAGCTGCTCCGAGGGGATGATGGCGACCGTCTGCCCGTCATGGCCTTCCATCCAGTAAGTATCCCTTGGCAGGCCCGCAGCGATGCCGGCGCCCGGGCTCTCTTCGTCGCCAGGACCCTCGACCCACAGCTGGCCCCTGCCGTAGACTTTCGAGGCGGGCGCGGCTTCCCGCATCCAGGCGACGAAGCCCGCAGGCAGGATCTCCTGGCCGTTCCAGACACCATCCTGCAGCAGGAACTGGCCGAAGCGCGCCCAGTCGCGGGCGGTGGCGTAGAGATAGGACGAGCCGGCGAAGGTGCCGTGCTCGTCGGTCTCCAGTACCGCGCTCTGCATACCGAGTGGGTCGAACAGTGCAATCCTTGGCCACGCCAGCGCCTTGTTCTTGTCGCCGATCGCATCCTGCCAAAGCCGCGACAGCATCGCTGCCGTGCCGCTTGAATAGGAAAATACCTTGCCCACCTCGCCGGTCAGCGGCTTGGATCCGGCAAAGCCCGCCATATCAGGCTCGAGATAGAGCATCCGCGTCACGTCGGTGACGTCGCCATAATCCTCGTTGAACTCCAGCCCGCTCGACATCGCCATCATGTCGGCGAGACTGATGGCGGCGCGGCCGTCCGTTTTCCAGGGTCCGAACAGGCCCTGGTTCGTCATCACCATCTTGCCGTCCTTCACCACCGTGCCGACGATCGCGGCGTTGACCGTCTTGGTCATCGACCAGCCAAGCAACGGCGTCTTTTCGGTAAAACCTGCGCCATAACGCTCGGCGACGATGCGGCCGTTCCTGACCACCACCACCGCCCGCATACCGGCGCCGGTCATTGCAGGATCGTCGAGGATTTTAGCGATCTCGGGGTTTTGCGATGCGTCGACCTTGTCGCCCTCCGGCCAGAGCACGTCGAGCGGCGGCGCTGGTGTCAGCGGCGCCCCGGCGACTGCTTTGGCCCTGGCGACGTCGCCGCCCGGAACCGAAGCACAGCCGAGCCCGTCGCGAACGACGGCGACGCTCTTGCCGAACACGCCGAACAGCCCGGCCGAAACCGTCCCCTGCTCCCAGTCGACCGACACCCGCATCAGCCTGAGCAGCGGGTGGCCCGGCGCCTGCACGTCGACGGCGAGCACCTGATTGGCATCGCGTCCGGCGATAAAGACATTCGAGCAAACGATCTTGGCCGTATAGCCCGAGCCGACGCGGATCAGTTCCGGCGGCGCCAGATACAGCCAGGCAGCGAGTGCTGCGACCGCCAGCACGGCCAGCCCGAGCAGCCATTTCACCAGCCTCAGAACAGTCTGCATTCTTCCGACTCTCCCCGGACGCTCATCCATGCCATTGATTTGCCGCCATTGCTTCGGCAAAATCGCGGTTCTGGTCGAGCGCTGTCAACGGAATATCAACCATGATCGGCGATCACTGATGCATGTCGCCCAAAAGTGCGCAGCGGTTTTGGGATAACGACATGCCATAAAAAAGATCAAGGCGCGCCGAAGCGGCGCGCTTTGGGATAGGAGAGCGGTCCTGTGGGGCGATCGCTTGGGGGCACGGTCGAGGGACCACCTGCAGCAACAACCCATCAGCGGCCGGCTGAAACCGGTTCAGGAGTAGCGATGCGCCGTTTCGCGGCTTTCATTATGCTGACGCTGCTGGGCGCCTGCTCGACCGTCGACGATCTTGCGCCCTCGCTGCCGGGCGCGCCGAGCGTTGCGGTGCGCGCACCCCGTTTTGACGACTCCGACCCGCATGAGTGGGACAGCGGCGCGCCGTGGAGCTATGCCGTTCATGGCACCGACGTCTCCAAATACCAGACCTCGGTCGATTGGCCGGCGGCCAGGGCCAGCGGCATTTCCTTCGTTTTCGTCAAGGCGACGGAAGGTGGCGATCGCTTCGACGCGTATTTCAACGAGCATTGGAGCCGCACGAAAGCCGCCGGAATTCCGCGCGCCGCCTATCATTTCTACTATTTTTGCACGCCGGCCGCGACGCAGGCGCGCTGGTTCATCCAGAACGTGCCCAGAGACCGCTCGGCAATGCCGCCGGTTCTCGACATGGAATGGAACCCGCAATCGCCGACCTGCAAGCTGCGTCCCAATGCGGCCACGGTGCGCAGCGAGATGAGCACTTTCCTCGAAATCGTCGAAAAGCACTATGGCAAGAAGCCGATCATCTACACCTCGATCGATTTCTTCGACGACAACGGCCTGTCGGCCTTCCGCGGCTATCCCTACTGGCTGCGTTCGGTGGCCGGCCATCCGCGCAAAAGATACGGCAGCCACCCGTTCACCTTCTGGCAGTACACCGGAACCGGTATTGTGCCGGGCATCTCAGGGAAGGCCGATATCAACGTGTTCAACGGCTCGGAAGCCACCTGGAACAAATGGCTGCGGCAGAACACCCGTTGACAGCGGGCCTGCAGCCTGCTTTTCGACACAGCCAATGAAGGACGCCAGCAACCGCCGGTAATCTTCTCGGAGGATGGCGATGCGATTGCGCTTGGAAATTCTCGCGGCGCTGTTTCTGGCCGCCACGGCGGCGCCGGCGGTGGCACAGCAATGCGGCGGCGATTTCCAGGCCTGGAAGCAGGGCGTTGTGGCCGAGGCGAAGAACGCCGGCGTCGGCACTGCCGGACTTGAGGCGCTGGAAACCGCCGCTCTCGATGGAAAGGTGCTGGCGCGAGATCGCGCTCAAGGCGTCTTTACCCAGACATTCATCGAGTTTTCGAACCGCATGATATCGGCCTATCGGCTGAAGCAGGGCGCGGTCATCTTAAAGGAATATGCCGACGTGTTTGCCCGCGCCGATCGCGAATTCGGCGTTCAGGCCCCGGTCATTGCCGCCTTCTGGGCGCTGGAAACCGATTTCGGCGCCGTGCAGGGCGATTTCCAAACGCTGAACGCGTTGGTCACGCTCTCTCACGACTGTCGTCGCCCGCAGCTCTTCCGGCCCCAGATCGTGCCATTGTTGACGCTGATCGATCGCGGCGTGGTCCCGGCCGACGTCACCGGCGCCTGGGCGGGCGAAATCGGCCAGACGCAGATGCTGCCTTCCGACTATCTCGGCCGAGGCGTCGACGGCGACGGCGACGAAGTGATCGACCTGCGCGGCAGCGCGCCTGATGTGATCATGACCACGGCCAACAAGATCATGTCGCGCGGCTGGAAACGCGACCAGCCCTGGATCGAGGAAGTCCGCGTGCCCGACGACTTGCCATGGGACCAGACCGGCCGCACCAACAAGCTGCCGCTGACGCAATGGGCTCAGTGGGGTGTCACCAACCCGAACGCCACGCCGCTTGTCGACAACGGCCTGAAGGCAGGCCTCGCACTGCCTATGGGCCGCAAAGGGCCGGCCTTCCTGGTCTACGACAATTTCGACGTCTACCTCGAATGGAACCAGTCCTTCACCTATGCGCTGACCGCGGCAAATCTCGCCGCGCGGCTGGCGGGTGCGCCGCAATTCGATCCGCGCAATCCCGAACCCGGCCTCAACGGCGACCAGATGAGGGCATTGCAGATAAAGCTCGAGGCCAGAGGCTATAACGTGGGAACGGTCGACGGCATCCTGGGCACCAACACCCGCGAAGCGATCCGCAAGGAGCAGATGCGGCTAGGCCTGCCGGTCGACGGCTGGCCGACACCGGAGCTTTTGGCGAAACTGTAGCAGATTAGTGAATAGTAGTGAGTAGTGAGTAGTGAATAGTGAGTAGTGAATAGTGAATGGTGAATGGTGAATGGTGGTGAGTGGAACTAGGTACTCACTACTGACTACTGACTTATTCACTATTCACTAATCCGTCATCGCCTGGCAAGCAGAAAGTCGATAAACACTCGCAAGGCCGGCGGAACCTGCCGGGAGCTTGTATGATATAGGTAAAAGCCCGGAAATCTCGGCGACCAGGCTTCGAGAAAACGGATGAGCTTGCCGGTTTCGATCCACGGCCGAACCTGGTAATCCAGCATGTAAGCCACGCCGATCCCATCCAGGGCCGCCCTGATCATCAGTTCCGTGTCGTTGACCGTCAGACCGCCGTTTACGGCTATTTCGAAAGCGCGCTGGCCTCGCGCGAACTCCCATCGATAGATGTTGCCGCCACCGGGCCACTGGAAATTGATGCATTGGTGATGGTGCAGATCGGCGGGATGACGGGGCATGGGGTGATCCTCGAGATAGCTGGGCGCCGCCACCGCAGCCATCTCCAGTTCGTCGCTGAGTTTCACCGCCACCATGTCCTTATGCAGCCGCTCACCAAGCCTGATTCCGGCATCGAATCGTCCCTCGACAATGTCAGTCAGTGTGTCGTCGACGATGATGGTGAGGGCAATATCGGGATAGGCACGGCGGAAATCGCCGAGGATGGGCACGATGAAACGCATGGCGGCGATGCGTGGAACGTTGATGCGCAACGAGCCTGCCGGTCGATCGCGCGATGCATGCGCGTCGGCAACAGCCCCTTCGAGTTCACTGAATGCCGGAGCGAGGCGGGCAAACAGCGTTTCGCCTGCAGTGGTCGGCGACACGCTGCGTGTCGTGCGGTTGAGCAGCCGGACACCGACACGCTCCTCCAGCCCGCGTATCGTCTGGCTAAGCGCCGGCGGCGAAATCCTGAGCCTGGCCGCGGCGCGGACAAAGCTGCCTTCCTCGACGATCGTCGCGAACGCCTTCAGCTCGGAAAACTCGGTCCCTCGCATTATGTAGCTCAGACTTAACAAAGCTGTTCGATAATAGACTATTATCTGAGCAATAGCATGCCCCTAACTTCGACATGGAACCGACGCTCGATTTGGAGCGGGCGTAGCCAGACGAGAAAAGGACAGCAGCTATGTATCATTCGCTTGATGGCAAAACCGCGCTCGTGACCGGCAGTTCGCGCGGCATCGGCCGCGCCATCGCCGAGGGGCTCGCGGCAAACGGCGCGGCCGTGGTCGTCAATTATGTCGGCAACGAGAAAGCCGCCCAGGAAGCCGTTGCCGCCATCCGCGAGAATGGCGGCAAGGCCGTCGCCATTCGGGCCGATATCTCCATTGTTTCCGACATTCGCCGGCTGTTCGATGAAACCGAGAAGCAGATGGGCGCGATTGACATCGTCGTCGCCAATGTCGGCGTCGCCGTCATAAAGCCGTTCGTCGAGGCCACCGAAGCCGACTTCGACCACGTCTTCGGCGCCAATGCCAAAGGCACCTTCTTCACGCTTCAGGAAGCGGCGCGGCGCGTGCGCGACGGTGGCCGCATCATCGCGGTTTCCACCGGTGGAACCAAGATGTTCTTCACCCAGACCGCCCTTTATCTCGGCAGCAAAGGATCCGTCGAGCAGTTCGTTCGCGTCCTCTCGCGCGAACTCGGACCGCGCTCCGTCACCGTGAATGCGCTTTCGCCGGGCTTTACCGACACTGACCTGCTTCCGCAGCGGGACCGGGCCGTGGCTGCCGGCATGTCGCCCTTCGGCAGGATCGGAGCGCCGCGCGATGTTGCCGACGTCGCGGTTTTCCTGGCCTCCGACGAGGCCCGCTGGCTGACCGGCGAGAACATCCAGGCCGGCGGCGGCGTCGCTTAGTGGGTAGTGAGTAGTGAGTAGTGAGTAGTGAGTAGTGAGTAGTGAGTAGTGAATGGTGAATGGTGAATGGAATTAGATATTCATTACTGATTACTTATTACTGATTACTGACTACTGACTACTGACTACTGACTATTCACTATTCACTATTCACTATTCACTAATCCGCCATCGTCTCCAGGCTGGCAAACCCCTGCGGCGCGTCACCTTCATCGAACGGCGTCGTCACCTCGACGAACGTGTCGGGATAGAAGCCGTTAAACCGTGTCCTCAGCGACAGCGAATAGGCGCCGATATGGCCGATCTCGATCCAATCGCCGGTATCGACCGTTTCCGGCAGCCAGAACGGCCGCGACAGGATGTCGACGGAATCGCAGGTTGCGCCGCAGACCTTGAACGGCACGATGGTCTTCTCCTCGCCGTTGCGCGAGCGGATCGCCGGGTCTGGAATGAAGCGCGCCGGCAGCGTGATCTTGCCGGTCCATGAATCCGACAGCGACGCCCAGATGCCGTCATTGATGTAGAGCCGCTTGCCCTTGCGCAGCAGCACACGCACGATCAGCGACAGGCAGCGCGCCACGATCACCCGGCCCGGCTCCGCCACCAGCGGCATCTGGTCGAACTGGTATTCCTTGAGGTCGCCCGACAGCCGCGACATGATCTGGCCGAGCGACGGCATCTCGATCTGCTTGCGGTTGGGATCATGGCCGTATTCGGCGGGAAAACCACCGCCGACGTCGAGGCCGGCAATGTCGAAGCTGACGCGGTTGCGCACCCAGTCGGCCGAGGCCAGCGCGCGCTCATAGGTGTCGGGATCCTCGATCTGACTGCCGACATGAAAGCACAGGCCGACCTTGTAGCCGGTCCGGTTCAGCCGTTCGGCCAGATCGACCGCATTGGCCGGTCCGGCGCCAAACTTCTTCGACAGTTCGTAGGCGGCCGATCCTTTCGTCTGGATGCGCACGAACACGGTGATCGCACCCGGATCGATATCGAGCGCCCGCACCACGCGGGTCAGCTTGGTGATCTCGTCCTCGTGGTCGAGCGAGATGACCCGGATGCCATATTTCTCCAGCGCCAGCTTGATGTCCGACTGTGCCTTGACCGGATGCATGTAGAGCATCTCGGCGTCCGGCGAGACTGCGCGCACGGCGGCGAACTCACCGGGCGAGGCCACGTCGAAAGCGCCGACGCCGGCCTCGACCAGCGCCTTCAGCACGATCTGCTCGCCGTTGGTCTTGACCGCATAGGCGGTCTTGCCGGGAAACATGCCCATGAACTGCCTGGCGTCCGCCTTCAGCACCTGCGGGCGGAAGCAATAGATCGGATCGTCCGGGCGAAGCGCCAGCGCCGCTTCGCGCGCATTTTCGAATTGCTGCATGGACGAATCCCTTGGCTTAGACTGCGCACAATTAATCCAACCTATGCGGGAATGAAAACAATTCTGTGTCTCGCACCCCTGACGCTGCGGCGCTACGGCAGGTGATGGAATGCTAGTCCACTGTTCTGGTTTCGGGTGGCCCTTGCCGTCGAACAGGATATGGCCTGAACAGAAGCCTGATTGACTTGGCATTCAGAACCATCCGGGAGGATGATCCATGGCGATTTCGACGACGGCAATGCGCGGCCCCATGGTCTTGAAAGACTGGGCGCAGCTTCTGCTGCTCGGTGCGATCTGGGGTGGCTCGTTCTTCTTTGCCCGCATTGCGGTTGCCGAGATTCCGCCGCTGGTGCTGGTGCTGTTTCGCGTCGCCATCGCGGCGCTTGCGCTGCATCTCTATCTCGGCCTGCGCGGTCCGTCCTTCCGCATCGCCTTGCCGCATGCCGGCCTGTTCTTTCTGCTGGCGCTCGTCAACAACGTCATTCCGTTCTCGCTGATCTTCGCCGGCCAGACCGAGCTTGGCGCCGGCGTCGCCTCGGTGCTCAATTCGACGACGCCGTTCTGGACGTTGATCCTCGCCAACGCGCTGACATCAGACGAAAAGCTCTCCTGGAACAAGCTTGCCGGGATCACGCTCGGCATCGTCGGCACGGCGGTGATGATCGGTCCGGGCCTGCTTGCCGGACTGGGCGGTCCGGTCTGGGCAAAATTCGCGCTGGTCGGCGCCTCGCTGTCCTATGCGGTGGCCCTGATGATCGCCCGCCGCTTCAAGGGTGTGCCGTCACCGGTCATCGCCACTGGACAATTGACCGCATCGACCATCATCATGATCCCGATCGTGCTGCTTGGCCACGGCACTGCCAACCTGTTTTCGGCCTCGCCGCCGGTCTGGGCGGCGGTGTTGGCGCTGGCCCTGCTGTCCACCGCCTTCGCCTACATCCTCTATTTCAACCTCGTCGCCTCGGCTGGCGCCACCAACGCCTCGCTGGTCACGCTCATCGTGCCCGCCAGCGCGATCCTGCTCGGCTTTCTGTTCCTGGGCGAACGGCTCGAATTGTTCGAGCTCGGCGGCATGGCGCTGATCGCGTTTGGCCTCGTCACCATCGACGGCCGCCTGTTCGGCCGACGCTGATGCATGTCACCAAAAGCACGCCCAGGCGCGACACGCTTGAGAGCTTCATATCCAATCGAACGACGCTCCAATTCGTCGAATCTTCGCATCGACCCGAAATCGATCCCGACTTTCGACGACGGTAGCGCTGTCATCACAATCTTTGCCCCAGCTCCGTCACATTTTGTACACAGGGCCGAAGCGGGATTTTGCCGAAGAGTTTCAATGCCTAACGGCAAATGGCCTGTCGCAAATTCCACATTGTCGTCGCATTGCAGCATAGTTTCCGCTTGCCTGTGGCAGAAATGCCCCTAGACTCTGGCCATAGCTCTTTAAGAGGAGGCTATGACATGGGGCTTACCAGGCCAATCAACGCATTGATGATTTGTGCTGCATTTGCATTCATCGGGGCGCTGATTATGGGCTTTCTTCCGTAGACCCGCCAAGCAACGGAAGCAGCACAAAATAGTCCAAGTCATTGAAAAGGCCGGGTTTTTTACCCGGCCTTTTTGCATCCCGGATTTGACGGAGACTTACGCCGCGGCGGACCCCGCGGCTTCAGCCTCGTGCGAGCGGATGCCGATCATGTGGCAGACGGCGAAGACCAGATCGGCGCGGTTCATGGTGTAGAAATGAAAATCGCCGACGCCGCGCTCGACAAGGTCCAGCACCTGCTCGGCCGCCACCGCGGACGCCACCAGCGCATGCGTCTGCGGGTCCGTCTGCAGCCCGTCGAAGCGCTCGGCCATCCATGCCGGCACCAGCGCACCGCAACGCGCCGAGAAATTGGCGACCTGGGTAAAATTGTGGACTGGCAATATGCCCGGCACGATCGGTATGTAGATGCCCGCCCGCCGCGCCCGCTCGACATAGCGCTCGTAGAGGTCGTTGTCGAAGAAGAACTGGGTGATCGCCCGCGTCGCGCCATTGTCGACCTTGCGCTTCAGCATATCGATATCGGTGGCGAAATCCGGGCTCTCCGGATGCTTTTCCGGATAGGCGGAGACCGAGATGTCGAAATCGCCGACACCTTTCAGCGCCCCCACCAGTTCGGCGCCGTTGGCATAGCCGTCCGGATGCGGACGATAGGCGGCGCCGACGCCCTCGGCCGGATCGCCGCGCAGGGCGACGAAGCGGGTGACACCCATGTCGGCAAATTCCTGGATGACTTCATCGACCTCGTGACGCGCCGCATCGACGCACGTCATGTGCGCCGCCGGCGTCAGCGTCGTTTCGTTGAGGATCCGCTTGACCGTGCGCGCCGTGCGCTCGCGGGTCGAGCCGCCGGCGCCATAGGTGACGGAGACGAATTTCGGCTTGAGCGGCTGCAGCCGGGTAACGGTGTCCCACAGCCTTGCTTCCATCTCGTCGCTCTTCGGCGGGAAAAACTCGAACGAAACCCTGATCTTGTCGCCAATGTCAGGGCGGCGGGAAAAGCGGAACTGGTTCATCAGGCGGTTTCCCCTATCGGAAAGGCATTGGCCGGTTGTGCATGGTTGGAAGGATCGGCGATCAGCATGCGCTGGTCACGGCCGAGCCACAGTTTTACGGTGAGCCTGGGTTCATTGCCGGCGCGCGGCTCGAATTCCTGGCTCTCCTCGAGGTCGAGCCCGGCCTCGGAAAACCACTCGGTGATCTGCCGGTCGGCAAAGCCGAGCCGCACATGCGCGTGGGCGTCGCGCAGGAATTCCAGCGAATGCGGAGCGAAATCCACGATCACCAGCCGGCCTGCCGGACGCAGCAGCCTTGCTGCCTCGCGGATCGCGCGGGCGGGATCGTCGAGATAGTGCAGCACCTGGTGGATGGTGACGAGATCGAAGGCGTCGCGCTCGACCGGCGGCGCAAAAATGTCGCCCTGACGCACCTGCGCATTCGAAATGCCGGCCTTGTCGAGATTGGCGCGCGCCACCGTCAGCATCTCGCGCGACATGTCGATGCCGATGCCGCGCCGGTAGAGCGGCGAAAAGATCTCGAGCAGCCGCCCGGTCCCAGTGCCAAGATCGAGCATCGACTGGAACGGCCGCTTGCCGACGAGCTTGAGCAGCGCTGCCTCCACGGCGCGGTCCGGCACATGCAGCGAGCGGATGTGATCCCAGCTTGCGGCATTTGCAGAGAAATATTCGGCGGCGCGATCCTGCCGCTTGCGCTTGACCGCCGCCAACCGCTCGAGGTCACGCTCGACCTGCGGATCGGCACCCCGGATACCGGAGACCAGCCTGAGCACGAAACCCCGCGCCGCATCCGAATCCGACAGCCGGAAGAAGGCCCATGAGCCCTCCTGATAGCGGCCGATCAGCCCCGCCTCCAGTAAAAGCTTCAGGTGGCGCGAGACGCGCGGCTGCGACTGGCCGAGGATTTCGGTGAGATCGGAAACGGTGAGGTCGCCGCGCGACAGCAACGCCAGGATGCGCAACCGGCTGGATTCGGCCGCCGCCTTCAATGTATCTACCATGGTGTCGAGCGCGACATGCATGCGAGCATTCTCTTTGAAAAAGATATAAACATATGTTTATGTCGATTTTGATTGGCTTGCAAGCGCTATGTCGCTCCCGGACAAGAAAATGACGCATGCGGTGCGAATCGCCAACAGCCGGATGCAGGATCGGGGTGGAAAACCATGTTCGAAACGCGCAGCGGCGAAAAGCTTCTGGAAACTGATCCCGCCGATATGCCGCCGGACGGCCATGTCGTCTTCATCGGTCGCATCGCCTCGCCCTGGACCACGCGGGAAACTTGCCCCAAGAACATGAAAACCGCGCGGGAAACGGGCAAGCCGGCGGTTCTCACGATCGACCTGCCCTATCGCCAGGGTCTGCTCGGGCTTGAACGCGCCAGCCACGTCATCATCCTGTCCTGGCTGCACCACGCACCGCGGACCCTGATTGTTCAGAAACCCCGCCATGCGGCTGAACCGAAGGGCGTTTTTTCGCTGCGCTCGCCGGCCCGGCCGAACCCGATCGGGTTGCATATCGCAAAACTCGTCGCCCTCGATATCGAAACGGGCCGTGTCGATGTCGATGCCATCGACCTGCTCGACGGCACGCCGGTGATCGACATCAAGCCTTATTTCGCTTCGACCGACGCCTTTGCCGATGCGACCATTGCCGGACGGGACGAGCCCGGACAGGTCGTGCCAAGACGGGACGGGCAATGAGCGCGCCGACCGGCCGCCGCCGCGCCATCGCCAAGGCGCTGACAGCGCTTTTGCCGCTGGCGCCCTATGCCGACATGGAGAAGATCCGTGCCGACGCCGGCGCGGTGCATATGAAGAGCTTGCCGCCGAGCATTGCCGTATGGCTGGCGACAATAGCCCACATCCGTCACATGCATACCGACTACGAAAAGCTGCTGGCCGAAGGCTATGACCGCGATTCCGCGCGCTTCTTCGTCATCGAGCAAACCAACACAGTGCTGACCCGCTGGCGCGCCACCCGTCTGCTCGAGGATGAGGATGAGGAATAGAGGAGCGATGGCACCCGTATGAGCTCTACGGCGTCTGTCCTCGGGCTTGCCAAAGGCAAGACCCGTGGGCGACCACCTCCCCCCGCTGGCAATGCGCCTCGACAAACAACTATGCCCGGTAAATCCACTGCTCGGGCACACGCACCGAAATCGCCTCACCGGCCGTGATGCGGCCTGGTTTTTCCACCCAGGCGACAAGGCCGCGCAACCGCTTTGCCGCCTTCGGGAACAACAGCGCGCCGGCTTCGTGGTCGGCCATTCCGGCATTTTCGGCGACCGATCGCCCGGCGATGCGGCAAGGTCCGTTCTGCGCGTCGACCTTGACGGTGACGCCTCCTCTAAAGAACAGCAGCGTGCCGGACGGCAGCATCGAGAGATGCGGCAGACCTTCGATCAACAGATTGGCGCCGATCCACTCCGGCTTGATCTCGGCGATGGCCATCCGCCCTGCCACGATCGCCAGCTCGTCCGCGGCCACGATCGACAGCTGCCGCTCGTTGCGCATCTCGGTGCCGCGTGGATACCAGGGCTCGCGCCCGCCGGAGCGCCGCGTCGCGCCTGCGTGGAAATCGCCGTCGATGCCGTCGAAGCCAAGCTGCAATTCATCCACCGCTCGTGTCTCGAAATGATCTGATGGCGCGACGTAAAGCCCGGCCACCCGCGCGGCAAGCTTCCGCGCCGGGATGATTTCGACCGGGTTGTCGGTCTCGGGGAAGAGGTCCAGCACAGGCTTCGCTCCTTGCGTGATGCCAAGCAATTAGCCGCAGCGAGCTCATCAGGTCCAGTCGAAAGCGCTGATGCTCCAATCAAGCAGGCTGATGCGATTACACCGGCGCCTTCCAATGCCGGTGCAGTTCGCGCCAATCAGAGCATGCGCAACAGCGCCCCGCCGATCGAGTAGCCGGCGCCGAAGGCGCAGAGCAGGCCATAGTCGCCGGCGTTCATGTCGGCGTGGTTTTCCGACAAGGCTACGACCGCACCGGCGCCGGCTGTGTTGCCGAGGCGCTCCAGCACCATCGGCGCGCGGTCATGGCCGACCTCGTGGCCGAACGACAGCTTCAGGATCATGGCGTTCATACGGGCATTGGCCTGATGCAGCCAGAAGCGCCGGATCGCTTGCGGCGTCAGCCCATGCTCGGCCAGGAACTCGACGATGAACTTGTGCCCGGCGACGGTGACTTCCTTGAATACCTTGTTGCCGACCTGCTTGATCAGGTTGCCTTCCAGATTGATCATATACGGATCGTCCTGGGCGGTGCGCGTGTAGTAGCCGAGATTGGTGCGGATGTTGTTGGACATCTGCGTCCAGGTCCGGGTGTCGAGCACCTCGAAGCGTCCCGGCCGCTTGTCGCCCTGGGCAAGCCCCTCGACGACCATCGAGACCGAAGCATCGCCGAAGATGAAATGCGTCTGCCGGTCGCGGAAGTTGAGATGGCCGGTGATGATCTCGGGCGTCGTCACCAGCACGCGCCTGTGTGCGCCCGCCCGCACCAGATTGACCGCGATATGCAACGCCGCCGCCGCCGACGAGCAGCCAAGGCCCATGTCGAAACCGGCGCCCTTGGTGCCCATCGCCTGCTGCATCTCGATGGCGATCGCCGGATAGGGCCGCTGGTGATGCGAGGCCGAGCAGATCACCAGGTCGACATCAGGTGGCTCCAGGCCGGCATGGTCGAGCGCTTTCCTGGCCGATGCGATGCCGAACTCGGCTTCCAGCGACAGCGCGTCGTCCGGCCGCGCCGGAATGCACGGCGCCATGCGGGTCGGGTCGAGAATGCCTTCCCGCTCGATCACATGGCGCGTCTGCACGCCCGAAGCATGGACGATGAAGGCGCTGTCCGATTTCTGCAGCAGCGTCTCGCCAGAAGCCTGGCGGCGGACATTCTCCATCTCGACCCAAGCATTGAAGCTGTCGACCAATTCCTCATTGGTGATCGAAGGTTCGGGGATTTCAACGCCGATGCCGCTGATGATGACGCGATGCATTTTCAGTTCGTCCCCATGCGCAGGCGCTACGGCTTGATGTGGGCGCCGCGAGAGTTCGGCGCAACATTATTCGCATCAAGCTAGTTTAAGCCGGCTTAAATCAAGGGCCTGAGGCAAAAGACCACAACCTTGCGTGGCTGAAGTGCGCGTTGTGGCGAAACCGAATCAAGCGCAACCAGGCAGTGCTTCTCGGTTGCGGCCAATCGTTTCTAGGCAGCGCGCCGCGCGACGATGAACAGGCGCGGGAAACGCAGCAGCACCTTGCCGTTCGCCGTCTTCGGATAGACTTCGGTTATCCCAGCGGTGTAGCGCGTGAGAAAAAACCGTCGCTCGTCCGCGTCGAGCGGATCGAGGAACGGCTTCAGCCCCGTCGACTTCAGCCACTCGACGATCGCCCCGGCATCGGCCAGCGGATGATTGTAGGCGGTGTGCCAGATGTCGAGCCGGTCCGAGAGCGGCGACAAAAGATCGTAATAGAACGATACCGGCGGCAGCGGTCCGCGCGCAGCACCCTCGAGCTTTTCGGCAAACGGCATTTCGGCCGCCGTCTCGCGCATCAGCCGGTGCGACGGCTCGCCCATATTGTCGGGCATCTGCACGGCAAGCGCGCCGCCCGGCGCCAAAAATCCCATCAGCCGCTGGAAGATCGCCGGATGCTCTGGCAGCCACTGGAACACCGCATTGGCGAAAATCACGTCGACCGGCTCTTCGGGCTGCCACGCCGCCGCATCCCCCAGTTCGAAGGCCACTTCCGGCAGACGCGCCCTGGCCTTCTCGATCATGTCAGGCGAGGTATCCAAACCGCTGACCTGCGCGCTCGGCCAGCGTTCGACCAGCAATTGCGTCGAATTGCCCGGCCCGCAGCCGATATCGACCACCCGGCGCGGCGCCGCCACCGGCACCTGCGCGACGAGATCGCGCGCCGGCCGCGTGCGCTCGTCCTCGAATTTGAGATATTGGGCGGCGGACCAGTCGGGTTTTGCTTTTGCGACTGTATTCATCGATAGACCTCGCGCCGGTTGCCGACCTCCACAACCAGCACGACAAGCCGGCTATCCTCGAATTGGGCAATGATTCTGTAGTCGCCGACGCGAAAACGCCAGGCCTCTTGCCTGGTCGCGGTCAGGCGCTTGGCAAGTGCCCTTGGATTGGGGTGCTCCGAAACTCTTTGATGCAGGAATTCGAGAATGCGCCGCTGGTCTTTCGTTGAAAGCCGTTCGATATCCCTTTCGGCTTGCCGCGTGAACTCAACGCGCCAATTCATTCAGCGGCAGGTTTCTTGTGCCGTTCCGCTGCTTCGCGAAGCTCAAGCTTCCGGATCACCTCCTCCAACGGAATGCGCGCCCCGTCGTCATCCCTCAAGCGTTCCTCGGCAATCCTCGCGTCCTGCCAATCCTCGATTGTCTCGAGGATCGCTTCAACCGCAACCTGATCGACCGTACGGCCGCTGGCCCTGGCCATATCGGCCAGCAGCTTCTCGGCTTCTTGCGGCAATTTGACCGTGATCATGGCAACTCCATTCGATCAATTTAGGTCAAACGACGATCGCCTGCAACGGATCGAACCTACCGCGTCAGCCGCTTATACGTCATGCGGTGCGGGTTGATGGCGTCGGGGCCGAGACGGCGGATCTTGTCCTGCTCGTAATCCTCGAAATTGCCCTCGAACCACTCGACATGGCTGTCGCCTTCGAAGGCAAGGATGTGCGTCGCCAGCCGGTCGAGGAACATGCGGTCGTGCGAGATGATGACGGCGCAGCCGGCGAAGTTTTCCAGCGCGTCTTCGAGCGCCGCCAGCGTTTCGGTATCGAGATCGTTGGTGGGTTCGTCGAGCAGCAGCACATTGCCGCCGGTCTTCAGCATCTTGGCCAGATGGACGCGGTTGCGCTGGCCGCCGGACAGATTGCCGACCTTCTGCTGCTGATCGCCGCCGCGGAAATTGAACGAGGCGCAATAGGCGCGGGTGTTGGCCTCGAACTTGCCGAGCTTGACCACTTCGGCACCACCCGAGATTTCTTCCCACACGGTCTTGGTCGGGTCGAGCGCATCGCGGCTCTGGTCGACGTAACCGAGCTTGACGGTCTCGCCGACGCGGATCGTGCCGGCATCCGGCTTTTCCTGGCCGGTGATCATGCGGAACAGCGTCGTCTTGCCGGCGCCGTTCGGGCCGATGACGCCGACGATGCCGCCGGGCGGCAGCTTGAATTCGAGGTCGTCGATCAGCAGCGTGTCGCCAAAGCCCTTTGACAGGTCCTCGACCTCGATCACCACATTGCCGAGCCGCTCGCCATGCGGAATGACGATCTGGGTGTCGCTCGGACGCCGCTTGTCGGCCGCATCCAGCAGATCCTGGAACGCCTGGATGCGCGCTTTCGACTTGGTCTGCCGTGCCTTGGGGCTGGACTGGATCCACTCGCGCTCGCGGCCGATCGCCCGCTGGCGCGCATCGTCCTCGCGGCCCTCCTGCTTGAGCCGCTTGGCCTTGGCTTCGAGATATTTGGTGTAGTTGCCCTCATAGGGAATGCCGCGGCCGCGATCGAGCTCGAGGATCCAGCCGGTGACATTGTCGAGGAAGTAGCGATCGTGGGTGATGATCATCACCGCGCCCGGGTAGGCGCGCAGATGCTTTTCCAGCCACGCCGTCGTCTCGGCGTCGAGATGGTTGGTCGGCTCGTCGAGCAGCAGAAGGTCGGGCTGACGCAGCAGCAGTTGGCACAGTGCCACGCGGCGGCGCTCGCCGCCCGACAGCTTGGTGACGTCGGCTTCCTTGGGCGGGCAGCCCAGCGCTTCCATCGCCATCTCGACCTGCTGTTCGAGATCCCACAGGTTGAGCCGGTCCATCTCGTCCTGGAGCTTGGCCGACTCGTCGGCCGTCTCGTCGGAATAGTTCATCATCAATTCGTTGTAGCGTTCGATGATCGCGGTCTTGGCGGCGACGCCTTCCATGACGTTCTCGAACACGGTCTTGCTTGCATCGAGCGCCGGCTCCTGCGCCAGGTAACCGACGGTGGCGCCTTCGGCCAGCCACGCCTCGCCGCTCCACTCCTTGTCGATGCCGGCCATGATCTTGAGGATGGTCGACTTGCCGGCGCCGTTCGGCCCGAGGATGCCGATCTTGGCGTCCGGGTAGAAGGAGAGGTGGATATTCTCGAGCACCTTCTTGGTGCCGTAGGCCTTGTTGAGGCCGGCCATGTGATAGATGAACTGGCGTGCCACGCGCGCTTTCCCTGAAAAGTCGACTGGAATGTCGGATTGAATGGAAGTTGCGCGCTATGTAGGCGATGCCGCGTCGAACGGCAAACTGTTTTGGCATTTCGAACCGGCCTTCGGGCTAAGACGGGCTCGGCGTGTCACTGGAACTCGATCGGATCGACGATGCCTTTCGGACAGCCGGCATTGTTCGTCGGCACTGAGGCCAGCAACAGCTCACTGAGCGAAGAGTTCGGACCGATCGGGCCGGTCAGGCCGAGCGTCAGTTCGCCGATCAGCCGCCTGCCGCTCGAAGGATCGTTCACGCAGGAGACGCGAACCCGCTCGCCGGCGCCGGGACCAAAGGCACTGTCGAAGGCGGTGCGGATCTGGCCAGAGGTCAGATCCCGGCCAATTTTCTGCGTGAAAAGATCACGCACCGATGACGCATTCACCGCGCGCGTCAAGTTCAGCGCATCGGAAAAATACGCCTGCTGGCTCTTGCCGTAACAGGTGCCATGCTTGATCCACTCATGCCTGTCGAGAGCGGATGCGGTGCCTGGCATCACCCGATCGAGCTCCGACCGCGTGTTCGGCTCAAGCTCGACCGGCGGCAGGTCCTGCCAGTGCGCCGGATTGTCGTTCGCCTTGTCGGCCGCTGCCACCTGGCAATAGAAATTTCCGTTCGGCTGCGGCCACAGCCCATGCAAGGTGAAATGCGTCGCCTCAAAACCGGCCGCGGTCTGCGCCCTGCATTCGGTCTTGCCGGGCCTGGTCTCGCAAAACGCCGGCTGCCAGCTCAGCGCGAGGACATATTCCGGCTTTCGCGAAGCCGGCTCAGCAGGCTTCTCCTGGTCGGCCGGCACAGGTGCTGCCGGTTCCGTGGACGCGCTGCCGCCCGAAACATGGCCGCAATCGACCTTCACCCAGCGGCGCTCCGGATCGGCCCCGGGCACGCGGATCAGATAGTGGGTGGGAGCATCCTTGTTGCCAGCCAGCAGCTCGTAGCTCTGTCCCGCATCGATCGCGATATTGCCGGGGTTCCTGCCGCTCCTGATGGCCTGGGTGGCTGGACAGGTGGCGTCGGCGACGAAGGAGCCGCTCATCTTGACCTCGGCCCGCGCAGCACCCGTCAGCGACGGGGCGACAAGCGCCGATCCAAAAACAAGACCTGTCAGCGTACGCATGGGTACTCTCCGGTTGAATAATGCTGGGCAACAGACTGCCGCCCTCTCTCGGTAGCAAATTCTCCATGTCAGAATTGCGATACCCGCGTTGCGACACAAGAACAGCGCTGCAAAACACCGCGAACGGATTGACGCAAAACCGGCGTCGGCGCACACAAACGTTCGCAGGCGCTAAAGACGCGTTGGAGACGAAGCGACAATGTCATTCAGCCAGCAGCGCGTGCTGCGATCGCCGACCGGCGCGGCGCTCAACCTTTACGTGAAACGCGCCGAGGGCCGCCCGCGTGCGGTCGTCCAGATCAATCACGGACTGGCCGAACATGCGGCGCGCTATGTCCGCTTCGCTACCTTTCTGGGCGAGTGCGGCTTCCATGTCTATGCCCATGACCATCGCGGCCATGGCGCAACCAAGGCGCCGGACGCTCCGCTCGGCACATTCGCCAAAGTGGATGGCGGCGCCAAGGTCATCGCCGATGTCGCCGCCGTGCATGACCTGATCGCCGGCGACCATCCCGGCCTGCCGGTCATCATCTTCGGCCATTCCATGGGCGGCCTCGTCGCGCTGAATTTCATGCTTCATCATTCGAACCGGCTGCACGCCGCAGCCATCTGGAACGCCAATTTATCCGCCGGGCTCGCCGGCCGTGCCGCACAAATCATCCTGGCCTGGGAAAAATTCCGGCTCGGCTCCGACATGCCGTCGCGCATGCTGCCGAGACTGACCTTCCAGGCCTGGGGCAAGGCCGTCCCAGATCACCGCACTCCATTCGACTGGCTGTCGCGCGACGCGGCCGAAGTCGACAAATACATCGCCGATCCGCTGTGCGGCTGGGATGCGTCGGTGTCGATGTGGCGCGACCTGTTCGGCTTTGTCTTCGACGGCGCCGACGACACCAAATTTTCCGGCATCCGCAAGACCCTGCCGATCTGCCTGGTCGGCGGCGAAAAGGATCCCGCCACCGACGGCGGCAAGGCGGTCAGCCATCTCGCTGGGCGCCTGCACAGGATGGGCTTTTCGAATCTCGTTTCAAAGGTTTACGCCGAGACCCGCCACGAAAGCCTGAACGAGGTGAATCGAAATATCATCATGGACGATTTCGCCGCATGGGCCGACAGCGTGCTAAAACAAGCCTGACCGAGATTGGCACGGTCCGGTTGGCCCATTGCAAGAACCGTGACTTCGGCACGCGGGATTGATAGTGCATGTTGCCCAAAAGTGCGCAGCGGTTTTGGGATAACGACATGCATAAAAAGAAAACCAGAGCCTGCGCTTTCGATCAATCACGGTGATCCATGACCGAGCCTCCGCTGAAAGGCATCCGCGTAATCGAACTCGCCCGCATCCTGGCCGGGCCGTGGGCGGGGCAATTGCTTGCCGATCTCGGCGCCGACGTGATCAAGGTCGAGAGCCCTGATGGCGGCGACGATACCCGCAAATGGGGTCCGCCCTTCGTCATGAGCCATGACGGCGAAAACCTCTCGGCCGCCTACTACCATTCCTGCAATCGCGGCAAGCGCTCCATCGCCATCGATTTCTCGACGCCCGAAGGCGCCGAGACAGTGCGCCGGCTGGCTGCGACATCGGACGTGCTGATCGAAAACTTCAAGCTCGGCGGGCTGAAGAAATACGGCCTCGACCATGACAGCTTGCGCAAAATCAACCCGCGGTTGATCTATTGCTCGATCACCGGCTTCGGCCAGGACGGGCCGTATGCGCCACGCGCCGGCTATGACTTCATCATCCAGGGCATGGCCGGCATGATGTCGATCACCGGCGAGGCCGGCCGCGAGCCTCAAAAGGCCGGTGTCGCCATTTCGGACATTTTCACCGGCCTCTATTCGGTGATCGCCATCCAGGCCGCACTTCGTCATGCCGAGAAGACCGGCGAAGGCCAGCATATCGACATGGCGCTCTACGACAGCCAGATCTCGGCGCTCGGCAACCAGAACCTCAACTATCTGGTCTCGGGAAAATCGCCGGTGCAGATGGGCAATGCGCATATGAACATCGCGCCCTACGAAGTGGTGCCGGTCAAGGACGGCCACATCATCCTGGCCATCGGCAATGACGGCCAGTTCGCCAAATTCTGCGCGGCTGTCGGATTGGACAAGCTGCCATCCGACCCCGATTTCGCCACCAATCCCGCCCGGGTCGCCAACCGGGCGACGCTGCGCGAGCATATAATCGAGGCGCTGAAAACCTTCGATCGCGATCCGCTGCTGGCCAGGCTGGAGGCGGCAGGCGTGCCTGCCAGCCCAATCAACACGATCGGCGAGATGTTCGCCGATCCGCAGACCATCGCGCGCGGCATGCGGCTCGACCTCGACGACGGCCATGGCAATCTGTTGCCCTCGGTGCGCGCGCCGATGGTCATGTCGGGCACGCCGCTGGTCTACGAGCGGCCCTCGCCGCGCCTCGGCGAACACACCGAAGAAATCCTTGCCGAACTGGAGAGGTCAGGAAAATGAAGACCGGCGGACAACTAATTGTCGATGCGCTCGAAGCCAACGGAACGGACCGTATCTATTGCGTGCCCGGCGAATCCTACCTTGCGGTGCTCGACGCGCTGCACGACTCGCCGATCCGCACCATCGTCTGCCGCCAGGAAGGCGGCGCCGCGATGATGGCCGACTGCCATGGCCGCCTGACCGGCAAGCCAGGCATCTGCTTCGTCACCCGCGGCCCCGGCGCCACCAACGCTTCGGCCGGCATCCACATCGCCATGCAGGATTCGGTGCCCGTCATCCAGTTCATCGGCCAAGTCGCCAGCCACGCCAAGCAGCGCGAGGCTTTTCAAGAGGTCGACTACGTCAGGTTCTTCGGCGACATCGCCAAATGGGTGGTCGAGATCGACGACGCCGCGCGCATCCCCGAATTCGTCACCCGCGCCTTCGCGGTGGCGACATCCGGCCGTCCCGGCCCGGTCGTCATCTCGCTGCCGGAAGACATGCTGACCAGCCTTGCCGAGGCGCCGGCCGCCCTGCCCCACACGCCGGTCGAAACGCGGCCGGGCGAGGCCGAGCTCGATGCTCTGGAAAAGCTCCTCAACAAGGCAAAGCGCCCCTTCGTCATCCTCGGCGGCACGCGCTGGGATGCGGAGGCCGTCGCGCGGATGCGGACGATCGCCGAAGCCTGGTCGCTGCCGGTCGGCTGTTCCTTCCGCCGCCAGATGCTGTTCGATCATCTCCACCCCAGCTATGCCGGCGATGTCGGCATCGGCATCAACCCGAAGCTGGCGACCGCCATCAAGCAGGCCGACCTCGTGCTGCTGATCGGCGGCCGCATGGGCGAGATGCCGTCCTCCGACTACACGCTACTGAAGAGCCCCTACCCCGACCAGTCGCTGGTCCATGTCCATGCCGACGCCAGCGAGCTCGGCCGTGTCTACCGGCCGACGCTGGCGATCAACGCCTCGCCGTCCGCCTTCGTCGAAGCCTTTGCCGGGCGCAAGCCGGCCGCCTCGCCGGTCTGGGCGGATGAAACACCGAAGCTGCACGCCGCCTATCTCGACTGGTCGACACCGCCCGAAAGCGGCCCCGGCGCCGTCCAGATGGGGCCAATCATGAACTATCTCGAAAAAATGCTGCCCGACGACGCGATCCTCACCAACGGCGCCGGCAACTACGCCACCTGGGTGCACCGCTTCCACCGTTCCCGCCGCTTTGCCACGCAGGCAGCACCGACCTCCGGCTCGATGGGCTACGGCACGCCGGCAGCGGTCGCCGCCAAGGAATTGTTTCCCGAGCGCGACGTGATCGCCTTCGCCGGCGACGGCTGCTTCCTGATGAACGGCCAGGAATTCGCCACCGCCGTGCAGTACGATCTGCCGATCATCGTCGTCGTCGTCAACAATGGCATCTACGGCACCATCCGCATGCACCAGGAGCGCGAATATCCCGGTCGCGTCGTCGCCACCGACCTGAAGAATCCCGACTTCGCGGCGCTCGCCCGCGCCTATGGCGGCCATGGCGAAACCGTCGAGAAGACGGCCGACTTCGCGCCGGCCTTCGAACGCGCCCGCGCCAGCGGCAAGCCGTCGATCGTCGAGATCAGGCTCGACCCCGAGGCGATCACGCCGACCCGGACGATGACCCAGATACGGGACAGCACCCCCCTCTGTCCTGCCGGACATCTCCCCCTCAAGGGGGGAGATCGGATGTCACAACTGCTTTCGCC
>NZ_JBVVQB010000030.1:0-59803 GCF_055811775.1 Mesorhizobium sp. WSM4844
ATTCAGAAGTAACGGCATGGATCCTAGGGTCTCCGCAACGTCGCTTCGCTCCTGCTCCGCCCTAGGATGACGAAGGCGTACTGACCTGTGGCCAATCACAGGCGTTGGAGATTGGCATCTAATGCAATCGAAAACCGTGGGGACGCGCGGCTGATGGCATATCGCCAACTGAAGATTAGCCGAAACGACATTGCCTTCGTCATCCTAGGGCGGAGCAGGAGCGAAGCGACGTTGCGGAGACCCTAGGATCCATGCCGTTACTTCTGAATGTTGCGGCGGTGCAGAACATGGATCGCAGGCTGGAGCCATCTCTTGTTCGGCCTTCGGGCCCTTTGGCGGCATCCGCACCAGCTTCCGTCACCTCGCCGTTACAGCGACCTCTTTGGCCGGCAATGCACCCTCTATCAGCGCGGCGACTTCATCGGCTACCGCCAGCACCGGGGCGCGGTCGCGGCTGGCGCGCGCGATCACCATCAGCCCCTCCAGCGATGATTCGACAAGCAGCGCCAGGGCGCGGGCGCGGCGCTCGGGCACCCCGGCCCTGACGAAGGCCGCCTGCAGCAGGCCTACCCATTGCTCGAAAGCCGACCGGCACAGTTCGGCCAGGTCCGGCACGTCGGCCGGCGAGTCCAGCACCACGGGTGCGATCGGACAGCCGAGCGTGAACTGGTTGTCCTCCAGCATGCGTGCGACCGACTGGTAGATGTGGTGGACAGCCACCGCCGGATCTTTTTCGGCGGCCAGCTCTTCGCCAAGCCATCGAGACACCTTGTCCACGCTGTCGCGCGTCACCTCGATGACCAATTGGTCCTTGCCACCCGGAAAATGAAAGTAGAGCGATCCTCTTGGCGCACCGGAGGCGCTCAAGATGTCGTTGAGCGAGGTGCCGTGATAGCCGCGCTGCCTCAGCAGCAGCGCCGTCGCCTCGATGATGCGGATGCGGGTGTCGTTCGCCATGTCAACCTCTGTCAGGAGTGAGCACTATAGGCTTGCGCCGAATATGACAATCGGTCTATATAATATGTAGATCAGTCTATATATTCGGCGCCATTCCATCGAAGAGGAGAACGACAAAATGACCATTCGTGAAGCAGAGGCCCAATGGCAGGGTTCGTTGAAAGAAGGCTCGGGCCGGCTGCGGCTCGGCAGCGGCGTCTTCGAAGGCGCCTATTCCTTCCCGTCGCGCTTCGAAAACGGTCCCGGCACCAATCCCGAGGAACTGATTGCGGCGGCGCATGCCGGCTGCTTTTCAATGGCGCTGAGCGCCATACTGGGCAGCGGCGGCCATGTCCCCGTACGGATTCACACCGTCGCCAAGGTGCATCTCGGCACGAGCACGGCCGGACCGACGCTCACCCGCATCGACCTTGAAACGGAAGCCGAAATCCCGGGCCTGGCGCCCGAAGAATTCCAGCGCCTTGCCCAATCGGCGAAAGCAACTTGCCTCGTTTCCCGGGCTTTGGCGGGCGTGGCTGATATCAGGCTCAGGGCCGACCTCGTCACGGCCGCCGCTGCGGAAAAATGAAATCAGGAGGTACCGAGATGAAACGGGATAGCATCATTGTCGTCCATCCCGACGACCAATCCAGACAGACGGCCGATATCATCCGGCGCTTCAACGACGTGTTCCAGCTTCATGATCCGTCGGCGCTCGCCGAGCTGGTGGCCGAGGACTGCGTCATCGAAAACACCGTGCCGGCGCCGGATGGCGCCCGCCATGCCGGCCGTGAGGCATGCGTGCGGCTGTGGTCGGCGATCGCCAGCGAACCCGGCACCCGCTTCGACGTTGAAGAAACGTTCGTCGCCGGTGAACGGGCGACAATCCGCTGGCGCTACTGGCCCGCCGACGGCAACTCCATCCGTGGCGTCAATCTGATGCGCGTAGCGGACGGGCTGATCGTCGAAGCGATGGGATACGTCAAGGGCTAGCGCCAACAGGCGCTACCGCTCGGTCAGCGCCAGTTTTGCGCGAGCGCGACGAAGGCGCCGGCGAAGGTGCGGCGCATCCTGGTTCTGCAGCAGGGCGTGTCCATGACCCGCAGCGGAAGTTCGCTCGTCCTCGATTGGACTTTGATTTTGGGAGTTGATTTGCTGCAATTCAATAAGAATGCTACCAAATTTAGTCGTCAATATTTTTTGCCGATCAGCGATCAGCCTGCCAAAACGTAGGGCGCGTTCGTCCGCCGCGAAGTCCATCTCGGATTAGCGGGCGCGAGTTCGCGCTATCGGATATGTGCACATCCAGAAGAGCATCGCGAGGTTCGGCGGCATAGGTGCGGCCCCGTAGCCTCAAATCCCGCTTGCATGCATGAACAGCCACCACGGGCACCGGCCAGCGCGCGCGGCGTTGAAGATAGCGCAACGCATCCAAACCCAAGGAGATCGTCATGAATGATATTGAGGAGCGCGGCGAAGCCGCAATCGCAACCCCGTCAGCGCGAAGGGTCGACATCAAGCTCGAAGTCGTCGTCATCCCCGTTTCGGACGTCGATCGAGCCAAGCGATTTTACGGCGGCTTGGGTTGGAGGCTCGACGCCGACATCACAGGCGACGAATTTCGTGTCATCCAGTTTACGCCTCCGGGCTCCTCGTGTTCGATAGTCTTCGGCTCAGGGGTCACCCCAGGGCCCTACGCCCGGGTCGAGCTCGATGTCCTCGAAAGCGTTGGCGAGCTCGTCGTGTCAGACATCGAGGCAGCGCGCGCCGAACTCGCCGATCGCGGTGTCGACGTGAGCGAGGTTTACCACTATGCCGGCAGTGAAGGCCATGTCAGCGGTCCGGACCCTGAGCGGCGCAGCTACTCCTCGTGGGCCTCCTTCAGCGATCCGTCCGGAAATGTCTGGCTGTTGCAGGAGGTCACTGCGCGAGCGCCCGGCCGCGTCGACGCTGACGACACCACATTTGTCTCGCCGGCCGAACTCGCGGCCGCGCTCCGGCGTGCGTCTGCAGCCCATGGCGAGCACGAGAAGCGGACAGGCGGCCAGCGTGATGAGAACTGGCCGGACTGGTATGCCGAGTACATGGTGGCCGAGCAGGCTGGCAAGCCGCTGCCGCTGTAAGGATGGATCACGACGTCATTTGAAACAGCATCGACGCAATAGTAACCCTTTGATCGAGGAGCCAGCGCCCTCGGCGGCTTGATCGAAGTGCAGGGCGTGCGCATCCCGGCACCAACCACGCTTTGAGGCATTAGCGATAACGTTTTGATGTTTCTCGGGCAGACTCGCTTGCAAGCGACCGTGCTCTTATCTTCGGGCGCAAAGCGGCCTCCATCTGGCGCTATTTCATGGCCGACGGCAACTCGCTGCGCGGCGTCAACCTGATGCGCGTCGGGAACGGGCGGATCGTCGAGGCGATGGCTACATGAAGGGGTAGCACCGGCGGCTCTACCGCTCGGTCAGCGCCAGTTTTGCGCCGAGCGCGACGAAGGCGCCGGCGAAGGTGCGGCGCATCCAGGTGAGCACCATCGGCCGCGACACGACATGGCTGCGGATCGAGGCGGCGAAGATGCCGTAGCCGACAAAGACGATGAAGGTCAAAAGCATGAAGACGGAGCTGAGCTCCAGCATCTTCGACAGCGCATGCGGTTCGGTGGTGCTGACGAACTGCGGCAGGAAGGCGAAGAAGAAAATCGACAGCTTCGGGTTGAGGATGTTGATGAGGATGCCTGAGGTGATCACCTTGCCGGTCGTGCGCGGCGCGACATCCTGCCCGACGTTCAAGCTGCCGCTCTCCTTCAGCGTGTTCCACGCCATGTAGAGCAGATAGGCGACGCCCAGATATTTCAGCGTCTCGAAGGCGAGCGCGCTGGTGTGCAGCAGCGCCGCCAGACCGGTGATGGCGGCCGCCATGTGCGGAATGATGCCGAGCGTGCAGCCGAAAGCAGCGATGATGCTGGCGCGCGCGCCACGCGAAAGTCCGGCGCTCAGCGTATAGAGAACGCCGGTGCCGGGCGAAGCCACGACGATCAGCGACGTCAACAAGAATTCGATGCTCACGATGCGTCCTCCGGTGACCTGCCGCCGGCAAGGTAGCCAGCGAAACGCGCGGGCACAAGCCAGCCCGAGGACCGTTAGTGCCTCATTTCGAATTTCGGGTCACGACCCAGGGCGGTATCCCTCGGCGGGATTTTAAAACCAACTCCCGTAGGCGACGTTTCGTCAGAATCGTCAGCTCGTTTCCTGAGGCAAACCTTGCACTGCTGGCCCTGCCGTCATCGCATTGGCCTGATTTTGGACACCACCTTCACTGCGAACGAGGCCAGTCCGGTGCCAGTCCGGAACACTTCTTGACCCGATGCCGTGTAAGCTACAAACTTGTCCTTGCGCCGTGACCACCTCTCCAGAAGCGGGATAATCGTCATGTGTCACAAATCCTTTGGATCGCAGGAGCTGACGAAAGGCAAGGTTGCGGCGCATGCCCTGTCCTGCGCCGCTGTGTTGTTCTTTGTTGCGCGCCCGGTTTTCACGATGCTTCGCTCTGGCAGACAAATGCTTGCGGCGGCTCTCCTGCTTGGACTTTGCGCCAGCGCGAGCGCCGATGACGTGCTTTTCGAAAACGTCCGCATCTTCGACGGGAAGGGCGCCGCACTTTCGGCTCCGTCGAGTGTGCTGGTGCAGGGCAAGCTGATTGAGCGGATTTCGACAAGTCCCATCGCGGCCGAGGGCGCGCAGCGCATCGCCGGCAACGGGCGAACGCTGATGCCGGGGCTGATCGATGCGCATTGGCACGCAATGCTGATTGCATCCACCCCGGCAGAGGCGATGGGCGACATCGGCTTCGCCAATCTTGCGGCCGGCGACGAGGCGACGGATACGCTGATGCGCGGCTTCACCACCGTTCGCGACGTGGGCGGGCCGGTGTTCGGCCTCAAGCGCGCGATAGATCAAGGCATCGTCGCGGGACCGCGCATCTATCCGTCCGGAGCCATGATCACCGTGACCAGCGGGCATGGGGATTTCCGCCAGCTCAGCGACTTGCCCCGGACGATCGGCGGCTTGTTCACCCCCATGGAGAGGAACGGCGGCAGCATAGTCGTGGACAGCCCCGACGAGGTGCGTTTGCGTGCCCGCGAGCAATTCATGCAGGGGGCCGCGCTGCTGAAGCTGACAGCGGGCGGTGGAGTGTCGTCGCCCCACAGCCCGCTCGACGTCACCACCTTCACCGAGCCGGAACTGCGGGCCGCCGTTGAAATTGCCGAGAATTGGGGCACCTACGTCGCCGCGCACGCCTTCACCTCGGATGCGATCCGGAAGGCTGTCGCGGCTGGCGTCAAGTGCATCGAACACGGCTTCCTCATGGACGAGGCAACCGCCAAGCTGATCGCCGAAAAGGACGTTTGGCTGAGCTTGCAGCCGCTTCCCGAATTGATGAGGACAGGCCTCCGAGAGGGTTCGGTCGAGCGAGCCAAGGCCGATGAGGTGTGGCCAGGCATCGGCAGGACCTACGAACTCGCGAAGAAATACAAGATCAAGACGGCATGGGGCACCGATGTCCTGTTCTCCCGCGCGCTGGCGAAGCAGCAGGGAGCAATCCTGGCGTCGCTTGTGCGTTGGTACACGCCTGCCGAAGCACTCGTCATGGCGACCGGGACCAATGCCGAGCTGCTCGCGCTGTCGGGCCTTCGCAATCCCTATCCGGGAAAGCTCGGCGTGATCGAAGAGGGCGCGCTCGCCGACCTCCTGCTCGTCGAAGGCAATCCGCTGGAGAACCTCGACCTGGTGGCCGATCCTGCCAACAACTTCAAAATCATCATGAAGGACGGCCTGATCTACAAAAACACGCTGACTCAGTGAGGAACGACTGAGCCACCCGTCTCTACTCGACGCATCCGATGGCCTGCTGGCGGCCGCGGAGCGCTGGCATTCCACAGCCGAGCGACAAGGAATGGTCGCTTCCAACCCCGAGCTGGAATTCAAACTGAGACCTATCGGGGCCGGTTGTCACAGCGCCGGCAGCCCATGTGCCTTGCGCGCCATCAGGCAGTCGTCGCCACCGGGCATGCAGGCGCGGCAGACGTCCGGTCTGACCTCGTAGATGCCACAAATGGTCGACTTGCCGACCTCGCCGGAAAGTGCCGAGCAGCGCACGCCGTCGCAACGCATGCCGGCCTCGTCGGCAGCCACATATTTCTGCGGGATCAAGTCGAGCTGCGCGTCATCTTCGGTCGAGAAGCGCGGCCATTCGGATGAATAGGAACAGCAGGCGCCACAGCTCTGGCAGTCGAAGAGAGGGGCGGCGCGCTCCTCCAGTGATGAAAAGTCTCCGGCGCTCGCCAGGGCGAGCAGCCCTGACGCAACAGAATTCATACCGGCGTTGCTCGGCAAGGGCGCTATTTTTTCTTCCTGGTCTTGCGCGACACCACGTCCGCCGGCGACTTGAACAGGTCGGTCGCTGCCTCGGCGGCGACATCGGCTTTCGGCGCGGCGGCCGGCTTGGCCAGCTTTGCGGTGGCAGCGGCTGCTGCCGGCTGATCCTTGGCGGAAAATTTTATGGCCATATCAATCCTCGTCGGAGAAACGCGATGATGGCGCATTCGGGTTGCGAAGCCGGCCGATCAGCGCCGAGACCGCCGTGATGTTCATTTCCTCGGGCGACCAGTTCCTGGCCTCCTCGATGTGCCGGGGTGCCAGTTCGCGATGCGTGCTGCCGCTATAGGCGGCATCCTGATGGGTGACGCGCTCACGGGTCTTGGCATTTTCGCGGACATACTCGATCAGATAGTTCGGGCATTCGGAGCGGCCACGCACGCCGAGCCTGACCTGGGCATCGCCATGGGCGCGCTTGCACCGCTCGAGCTTTTCGAGCACGCGCCGGACATACTCGACCGGCTTGTCGAGGGCTCCCACGACATCGGCGATGGTCGAATCGGCGGCGATCGCCTCTTGCGGGACGCGCTTGGTGGCCATCAGCGTTTGCCTGCGCGCTTCGGCGCGGCCGCGAGCGAGGCGGCTGCAGCCAGCTCGTCAGCTTCCTTTTCCAGGCGCAGTTCGCGCAGCCGCGCGGTCTTGGCTTCCCGGGCCTGGCTGACAGCATCCTGCTCGGAAATAATGCGGTTGAGCGACATGGACTGGGTCTGGGTCTTGCTGAAGATGGATTCGGCGTGGTCGCGGGATTTCTTCGAAGTGGCGGTCAAGGTCTTTCTCCCGGTTCGGAGCGTAATGCCGAAAATGGCGAGACCGGTCTTTCGACCAGGACCACGCACAAAGCAATACGGCAGTCGATTTCAAATTGCTGGAGCATCCTTAGCACGTTCAAGCGAACGCGCGGTGCTCTTTTCGAACTTTGCGGCGCCCGAAACGCAAAAGGCCAGGCATTGCCTGACCTCCGCCGGAGCGCCGCGCGGCCGGTTGAACGCGCGTGCACTTGCTCATTCTGCGCATGATCCTTTCCGGAAACCGGTGTTTCCGGGGTCATGCGCTGGAATTTGCCGTTCACCGGTGCCAGTACATCCGTGGTCACCAGCGAGGCTGAATTCCGTTTTAGGCCGCCTTCAACTGATCGGCGGACATCTTGCCCGACTTGTTGTCGCGGACCATCTCGTAGCCGAGCTTCTGGCCCTCGACGATGTCGCGCATTCCGGCGCGCTCTACGGCCGAGATGTGGACAAAAACGTCGGCCGAGCCGTCGTCAGGCTGAATAAAACCGAAACCCTTGGTGGCATTGAACCATTTAACTGTGCCTGTGCTCATAACGAACCCTTTCCGTGGCAAATATTCGTTCGCAGTCATGCGAATGCACAACAGCGTTTGTCTCGATTTTGATGGGGGAAGTTCGTCAAAGGCGCGCCTGGACACGCGGATAACAAAAGTCGGTCAAACAAATATCGACGAATTGCTTTTAGACTTCTTTTGGCGCCGTGTCAATTTTTTGCTTTCGCCGTCTGCTTTCGTCGTCGGCGGGCCAATGGCGGCACGCTGGCTGCGCAGCCAATTCGACGGCGGATCTGACGCCGAAAACCGGGCCCAGCGTCAGCTGTTAAAAATGTAAAAAAAAATCGCGCCATGCCGGGAACCATCTTGGCATCCGTGCATTTTAAATATCGCCAGCAGTTCATGAGAGCAATCTCAGGAAAGGCTGACACAAAGGACGCCTCCCGTGCAATAAAACGCGCGAGGGGCGTTCTTTTATGCCGGGCAGCAATCGCCATGGCGGTCAGGGCCAAAGGCCGTGGCCTGTTGATTGACCGACGAGGCAGGGCTCCGGAACCGAAAACCCAGCCACCCGTTTCCCAAAAGCAGATTCCGGGAGATGCGGCCATGGTGAACAAGAGGCAGATTGCGGGCCTAGCCAAGCAGCTCAAGGGCTCGGTGAAGAAAGCCGCCGGCAAGGCCACCGGCAACAGGCGCGTCCAGGCTGAAGGCGTGGCCGACAAGATCGCCGGCAAAATGCAGAAGGCCTATGGCGACATCAAGCACAAGCTCAGGAAGGTGATCTGAACCCTGCGCTGTTGTTTCGATAGCGATGAGGAAAGCGGTTTAGCGGTCCGCTGTCTGCTTCAGTTGCCGTTAGAAATTCAGGCTCTTTGAGAAAGCGTTGGTGAAGGCGATCTCGCCATGGTCGCCAACGGCTTCGCCAAGCGCCACGTCCATGCTGTCGCCGCTCACCCGCGCCAGCGCGAAGCCGCCCATATAAGCGGCCTTCGGCTTGAACAGGTCGAGCCCATCGCTGCGGTAGATCATCGCTGTCTCGTGCTGGTGGCCATGGAAGATGCCGATGACGTTGTAGCCCTTCAGCGCCGCCAGCAGCGCCTGCCGGTCCGCCTCGCTCCACCAGTGCGGCGCGCCAGCGCCTTCATCGTCGAAGGTTCCTTTGGCGGCATCCCACCGTTCGATCGAGAAAACATCCCAACCATAGTGCTGGAACAGGATGACGGGGCGGCCGTCCGCTGCATAGGTCGCCAGATCCTGCTTCAGCCATGGCAGGCCGGGGACCGCGCCGTGGCCGGTGTCGCCGGCGAAACGGTGCGTCTGGACTAGATGCAGGCCGCCCCAGTCCCACGAGTAGCAGTCGGTGTCGACATCGTAACTGGTCACCGGCACCGGCGGCTTGAAGAACACGCCGGCACGATGGTTGACCTCGACATAGTCCCGCAATTCGCGGCGGTACCAGTCGACGTGGTTTGGCGGGCCGTTCTGGTCGAGATCGTGGTTGCCGAGGCCGACATAGACCGGCACATGCACGCGATCGGGGCCGACGCCCTGCTGGAAACGCTGGCTGAACTGGAGCAACTGCGTGCCTTCGCTGGGCCGGATGACCTGGCCGCCGCCGTCGTCGGTCATGTCGCCGCCGACGACGAGGCCGAGCGGCGTGCCGATGCGGCTGCCGGCTGAGCGCAGGCCGGTGGCGATGCCGTTGATTTCGGCCGGCCAGTGCTTCTCGCCAATGGCGTTCAACGCGGCGACACTGCGCAGCAAGGCGGCGTCGGTCTTGCCTTCCTGCTGGCAATTGGGGCTCAGCCCGCTGGCCATGCGGCAGGCATGGACATCGGCGACGAACAGGAAGGTGGCGTCGACAGGCGCAATGCGCTGTCCGGTCTGTCCGAGCGCCGGTCGCGCAAGGACGCCGGCCGCGGCCAACCCTGCTCCCTGCGTCAGGAAGCGGCGCCGGGAGAGTGATCCTGCCGAGATACGATTCATGGCGTGAAATTCAGCACAGCCGGCGCCTCTTCGTCCAGTTGCCGCGAACGGTATGTCGACACGCTGCCGCAGGTCTGGCATTGCTTCAGGTCAGGACTCAACTTGCGCGGGAAAACGCTATGAAGACTATATCCATCGCAACGGCACTTACCATCCTGGCGAGCGCCGCTCATGGTGCCGAGTGCATTGACGCCAAAGCCGCCAAGGCCGGATTCATTCTCGAAAGGCCCGGCATCCACAGCGAGTTTCGACCGGCGGCGGGTGGAATGGTGTCGGTCGCCAACGAATACCAATCCCAATCGCCGCAGACGCAGTTTCTGTTCGGCGGTCTGATCGAGGTGTTTCGCGACAGCGAGACCGGTCAGCTTGCGATGATCCCGTTTTCGGATCTCAGAAAGCTGTTTCCGCTCAAGGCCGGGGCGAAAAGTAAGACCGTGTTCGTCCGCCTCGCTGCAAACAAACAGCCCAAGGGCACCGAGACGCTCGAGATCAGCGTCAAAGGCAAGGAGACGTTCAGCCTGGGCGACTGCAAATACAACGTGCTCGCCGTCAGGCTTACGATCAAGAACGGGGCCGGCAAGACCCAGGATGAATTCACCGCGCTCTATGCGCCCGATCTGCAGGCCGTTCTGGCCAGGCGCTATGACGAGGGCACCAACGCCGAAAGCGTGGTCGGCTACGAGGTCATCAAACCGCTGCCGAATTAACCCCCCGGCAGGGGAGAAGGCGACTCCGGCATCAAAAGGCTTTGTACTGCCGCAGCACCCTGCGACGTCGCTTCGCTCTTGCTTCGCCCTTGGATGACGAAACTGGGGAAACTCCCTGCTCCAGCGCGTTCAGGCAATCGCGCAGCACAGCAGAATCCTGCGTCGTCTTGGCCATCGACATGGCGCCGGAATAGGTCGCGACCGCGAGTGCCGCGAAACGCTGCGGATCGGTGTCCTGCTCCCTGCCCGCTTGCTGGTCGGCCCCGACCTTGGCGGCGATCGCCTGGCGCCACGCCGAAAAAATGCCGGCAAGGGCGGTGCGGAAATCCGGATCGGCAAGCGACAATTCATGCGCCAGGTTGTTGAGCGGGCAGCCGCGCACGAAACCCTGTTGCTCCAGTTCCGCGGCCACGGCCTCGAACACGCTGCGCACGCCCTCGCGCGCCGAGCCTGCCGCCTGCACCGGCGCGATCCATGTTGCTTCGACGGCTGCGGCGACCCGCTCCTCGATCACCGCCAGGGCCAGCGCCTTCTTGGTCGGGAAGTGATGATGCAGCGCGCCGCCGGTGACGCCTGCCGCGGCCATCAGGTCGCCGAGGCTGGAGGCATGGTAGCCGCGCGCCTGAAACAAGGCTTCGGCGACATCGAGCACGCGTTTGCGCAGGCCTTCCGGGTCGTTGGTCCGTTTGCCGGGCTGCGCCTTTGGGCGAGCGGTCATCTCTGCTGACATTTTTCAACGATAGCAGATTGACAAAACAGGACAACCGGTCTGTTTATAAAACAGGATGAACGCCCTGTTTTGGAGATTGCGCGATGAGCCTGCCCCTGAATGCCGCGTCCAAATCCGGCCTCAACGCCTCGCCGGTCGTCGAGCTCAGGCAATACACGCTGAAACCTGGCCGGCGCGACACGCTGATCGGGATCTTCGACGGTCACCTCATCGAGGGTCAGGAAGCGGCTGACATGACCATCATCGGTCAGTTTCGCGATCTCGACCGGCCTGACATGTTCATCTGGCTGCGCGGCTTCGAGGGTATGGAAGCGCGGAAAAATGCACTGACCGCGTTCTATGAGGGGCCCGTATGGGCCGCCTGGCGCGACGCCGCCAACGCCACGATGATCTCCTCCGATGACGTGCTGTTGCTGAAACCGGCATGGCCCGGCGCCGGATTCGATCTGTCGGGATCGCAACGAGCAGCCTTGGCTGGTTACGAAAAACCAAGCGGAGACAATCGCTTGTCGGATATTGTTATAATCAAGATTCATCATCTGCGGCACGGCGCCGAAGCCGACTTCGCCAGCCGCTTCAAAACCGACGCGATTGCCGTGTTGGCGGCACTTGGCGCGCGGCCGCTTGCTGCGTTTGTCTCCGAACATGCCGAAAACAGCTTTCCCCGCCTGCCGGTGCGATCAGGCGAAAATGTCTTCATCAGCGTCGCCGCCTTCGACAGCGCGGACGCCCACGAAAGCGTTGAAGCCGCGCTTGCCGCGGCGCCGGCCTGGCAGGCATTGCAGTCGAGCCTGGCCAGACCGACGGAAACGCTGCGCCTATCTCCAACCGCACGATCGCTGCTTGGGCGGTGAGCGGCAAACTTCTTCCTTCTCCCCTTGTGGGAGAAGGTGGATCGGCGCGCAGCGCCGAGCCGGATGAGGGGTGTTGGACGGAGTGCTGTCGGTGCCAAGCTGGAGCACCCCTCATCCGACCTCGCTTCGCGAGGCCACCTTCTCCCACAAGGGGAGAAGGAAGAGTCCCCCCTCTTCAACCGATTTGCATCCTTGTCGCCCGCAATCTCCGCTTGAAGCCATTTGTGCAACGCGATAGGCCGTTTGCAAATTGCAATCCGGAGAGACATGTGAGCGCGCCAGAGACCAGAACCGAATCCGACACGTTCGGTCCCATCGAGGTTGCCGCCGATCGTTACTGGGGCGCGCAGGCGCAGCGTTCGCTGGGCAATTTCAAAATCGGCTGGGAAAAGCAGCCGGCGTCGATCGTTCGCGCGCTCGGCATCGTCAAGCAGGCGGCGGCCGAAACCAATATGGAGCTGAAGCGGCTCGACCCGGCCATCGGCAGGGCGATCATCGAAGCCTCTCAGGAAGTCATCGACGGCAAGCTGAACGATCATTTCCCGCTGGTCGTCTGGCAGACCGGCTCGGGCACGCAATCCAACATGAACGCCAACGAGGTGATCTCCAACCGGGCGATCGAACTGCTGGGCGGTGTCATGGGGTCGAAGAAACCGGTGCATCCCAACGACCACGTCAATATGAGCCAGTCGTCGAACGATACCTATCCGACGGCCATGCACATCGCCTGCGCCGAGCGCATCGTGCACGATTTGTTGCCGGCGCTCAGGCATTTGCACGCCGCGCTGGAGACCAAGACCAAAGCATTCGCCCACATCGTCAAGATCGGCCGCACCCACACGCAGGACGCGACGCCCCTCACCCTTGGCCAGGAATTTTCGGGCTATGCCGCGCAGGTCGCCTCCTCGATCAAACGCATCGAGATGACGCTGCCCGGCCTGCAGGAACTGGCGCAAGGCGGCACGGCCGTCGGCACCGGCCTCAACGCGCCGGTCGGCTTTGCCGAGAGAGTGGCGGATCGCATCGCCGCGATCACCGGCATCGCCTTCGTCACCGCGCCAAACAAGTTCGAGGCGCTGGCGGCGCATGATTCCATGGTGTTCTCGCATGGCGCCATCAACGCCTGCGCCGGCGCCCTGTTCAAGATTGCCAACGACATTCGTCTGCTCGGCTCCGGCCCGCGCTCCGGCCTTGGTGAACTGTCGCTACCGGAAAACGAGCCCGGTTCGTCGATCATGCCGGGCAAGGTCAATCCCACCCAGTGCGAGGCGATGACCCAGGTCTGCATCCAGGTGTTCGGCAACAATGCGGCCGTGACCTTCGCCGGCAGCCAGGGCCATTTCGAGCTCAACGTCTACAACCCGCTGATGGCCTACAATTTCCTGCAGTCGGTGCAACTGCTCGCCGACGCCTCCATCTCGTTCACCGACAATTGCGTCGTCGGCATCGAGGCGCGGGAAGACAATATCAAGGCCGCCCTCGACCGTTCGCTGATGCTGGTGACAGCACTGGCGCCGACCATCGGCTACGACAACGCCGCCAAGATCGCCAAGACCGCTCACAAGAACGGCACAACCCTGCGTGAGGAAGCGCTTGCCACCGGGCTGGTCAGCGAAGCCGACTACGACCGCCTGGTTCGGCCAGAGGAGATGACGCATCCGGGATGATCTTGCGCTGATCGCAAAAACTTTACTGCGGTGAACAATCTGTAACCAAATCTGCATCTTTGGTGAACAGTCGCCCTGCTCTATGTGGGTGGGCACCACAACCCCTCCCGGAGAGAGCCCATCATGTCCACCAACACGACCGTTGCCGGTTCCGGCACCGTATCCAATGCCTCAGGCAGCATCCTGCTCGGCCGTATCCTGCTTTCGGTCATCTTCGTGCTTTCCGGTTTCGGCAAGCTCACTGCGATCGCCGGCACCGCCGGTTACTTCGGCAGCATGGGTCTGCCGATGCCGACCGTGACGGCGATTGTCGTCGGGCTGCTCGAGCTGCTCGGCGGCCTCGCCATCCTCATCGGCTTTCAGACCCGGATCACCGCCTGGGTGCTGGCAATCTTCACCGTCGCCACGGGATTGGTCGCCCACACCGGCTGGGCCGATCAGATGCAGATGATCAGCTTCATGAAGAACCTGGCGATTGCCGGCGGCTTCCTCGTGCTGGCTTCCTCGGGCGCCGGCGCCTATTCGGTCGACGGCAAGCGCGGCTGAAGCGGTCCAGAAACCACTTGCAGCAAGGGGCGCGGAATTTTCCGCGTCCCTTTTTCGTTGTCGGTTTATGCCCGTCGATCAGCCGGCCGGACTTTCTGCTAGGATGAGGTGTCGGGGTGAAGCCAACCGCCGCCGACGTCGGAGGTGACCAATGCCGCGCGATGCGCTGCTTCTGCTTTCGCGGCTGCTGCTCGCCGCTCTATTCGTTCCGTCCGGCTTTCACGCGCTTACCGACATTGCTGGCACATCGGGCTATTTTTCCGGCCTTGGCCTGCCGCTGCCGACGCTCGCAGCCTGGGCGACGGGGCTGTTCGAATTGATCGCCGGACTGCTCATCCTCGTCGGCCTCAAGACGCCGATCGCGGCGCTCCTGCTTGCCGCTTTCTGCATCGCGGCAGGCTTCATCGGCCACTATGGCCAGGGCGGCGACGATCCGACGCTGACCTTCATGCATTCGCAGATGCTGATGAAGGACATCGCGCTATCGGGCGGTTTTCTGGCGCTGGCAATGGCAGGCGCCGGCGCCTACTCGATCGACGGGCGGATGCTTCGGATCGGCGCTGAAACGACTTGACCGACACAACTGCCGGACTGAGCCGAATTATTTGACCGAGCCGAATTACTTGACTGAGCCAGACTACTTGGCTGGCATAGTGGGGCCGCCCTCGACCGCCAGCACCAGCCGGCGATTGGTGACCCTCGCCAGCTGCGCCAGTCGCCCGGCCGGCCGCTCGCCGTAAAGGTCGGCCAGCGACGCCGGCAGCACCAGCGCCAGCACGCCATTGCCGCGCCTCTCCCATTTCAACCGCGGCATGACGCCCGGCATTGCCGCCGTCAGCAGGTAGACGACGCGCATCACCGCGGCCAGCACACGGGCGCGCTCGATATAGCGCGGCGTTGCCAGTGCCTTGATTTCCGGCGCGATCGATTCGTTGAAGACGCCATCATGACGGTAGGCGTTGGCCAGCGCCAGGAAGGCGCGGCCGGGATGGTCGACGCCGATGAAGGAGGCGTGGGCAATGATGTTGAGCGATTGCTTGCCGCGATATTCGGGATGCGCGCGCCAGCCGATGTCGGCAAGCAGGCAGGCGGCCTGGCGGTAGCGCGCCTCGTCGACCGTCTCCTCGATGCCGAAGGCGGCGAAGGTCTTGCCCGTCCACTCGACAAGCTCATGCGCGTGGGTGACCGAGCGCGAACGCAGCCGGGCGAGTTCCTCCGAGGCCGAGATCAGCGGATCCGCCTTCTGCTCGGCTTTGTCGAGCAGCGAATAGAGAAAGCCCTCGCGCACGCCCAGCGCCGAGACGATGATCTTTGACGGCTGCATCGCCGCCATGATCTCCTGCAGCACGATGGCGCCATAAGGCAGCAGCGAGCGGCGGTTCTTCGAGACGCCTTCGATACCCCTTATCTTCTCGATCTCGCCCTTGGCGACCTGCTTGAGGAAGTTCGCAGCGCTGTCGATGCCGATCTCGTAATGGTGCATGACGCTCAGCGGATAGCTGGTCATTTCCATGTACAGCCGAGCGAGGTTTCGCCAGGTGCCGCCGACGGCATAGAACGGCCTGCCCTGCCCGCCTTTCAGCAGCCTTGCCTTCGCGAGTTCGTCGCGCGCTATCTTTGCCGCCTGGGCCAGTGAGTTCTTGGCCATGTCCTGCAGGCGCAGGCCACCCAGCGGCAGCGTAATGCCGTCGCCGATTGCCTCGCCATCGACGTCGACCAGTTCGAGGCTGCCGCCGCCGAGGTCGCCGGCGATGCCGTTGGCCGGGTGGAAGCCGGAAATGACGCCAAGCGCGGAATAGTGGGCTTCCTGGCGCCCGCTCAGCACCTGGACCTCGGTCTTGAGCACATCTTCGGCGCGGTGGATGAAATCGGGGCCGTTGACCGCCTCGCGGGCGGCGGCGGTCGCCAGCACATACATATGCTCGGCGCCGGCCTGCTCGGACAGCGCACGGAAACGCCGAAACTCCTCCATCGAACGGGTCACCGCCTCGGGATCGAGCTTTCCGGTCGAGACGATGCCGCGACCGAGGCCGGCCAGCATCTTTTCGTTGAACAGCGTGGTTGGCGAGCGCGCCAGCCCCTCATAGACGACAAGCCGGATCGAGTTCGACCCGATGTCGATGATGGACAGCGGTCGGCGGTCCTGAAGCCGGCCCTGGGACGTTGAAATCATCAGCCGGTCGCTGCGGCGTTTTTCTTGCGGCGCTTGAACTGCGCGATGCGCTTGGGCGCATGCGATTTCAGCGCATCGCCGCGTCCGGAGAGGCTCGGATTGGTCATGAAATATTCCTGCGCGTTGAACGGTTCCTCGCCCTCCTCGAGCGTGGCGCGCCGGGAGGTTCCGTCAGCCAATACGTCGAAACTTTGCTGGTTGTCCATGATGTTGCCCAGCATGATCTGGCCGAGGACTTGTTCATGCACCGTTGGATTGGTGATCGGCACCATGGTTTCGACGCGGCGGTCGAGATTGCGCGGCATCAAATCGGCCGATGAGATGTAGACGATCGCCCCGTCCGACGGCAGTCCATGGCCGTTGCCGAAACAATAGATTCGGCTGTGTTCGAGGAAGCGGCCGACGATCGACTTGACCCTTATGTTTTCCGACAGGCCCGGCACTTGGGGCCTCAGGCAGCAGATGCCGCGCACGACGAGATCGATCTCGACGCCGGCGCGGCTGGCGTCATAGAGCGCATCGATGATGATCGGGTCGACCAGCGAATTCATCTTCATCCAGATGCGGGCCGGCCTGCCCTCCAGCGCATGGCCAATCTCGTCCGAAATGTGCTTGAGGATGCGCTTGCGCAGCGTGAACGGCGAGATGGCCAGCCGCATCTCCTCGGTCGGCTCGGCGTAGCCGGTGATAAAATTGAACAGCTGGGCGACATCGCGGGCGATTGTCGGAGCGGTGGTGAAGAAGGACAAGTCGGTGTAGATGCGCGCGGTGACCGGATGGTAGTTGCCGGTGCCGAGATGCACATAGTTGCGCAGCTTGCCGTCCTCGCGCCGCACCACCAGCGACATTTTCGCGTGGGTCTTCAGTTCGAGGAAGCCGAACACGACCTGAACGCCGGCGCGCTCGAGGTCGCGCGCCCAGCGGATGTTGGCTTCCTCGTCGAAACGCGCCTTGAGCTCGACCAGCGCGGTCACCGACTTGCCGGCCTCCGCCGCGTCGACCAAAGCGCGCACGATCGGGCTGTCGTTCGAGGTGCGATAGAGCGTCTGCTTGATCGCCACCACTTCGGGATCGGCCATCGCCTGGCGCAGGAACTGCACCACCACGTCGAAGGATTCGTAGGGGTGATGAACGATGATGTCCTTCTCGCGGATGGCGGCGAAACAGTCGCCGCCGTGCTCGCGGATGCGTTCGGGAAAGCGCGGATTGTAAGGCTTGAATTTGAGATCGTCGCGGGCGATGGCGACGATCTCGGAAATCTGGCTGAGCGCCAGCGGACCGGTGAGCACGCTGATCCGGCTCGACGAGACGCCAAGCTCGCCGGCGACGAACTCGCGCAGTTCGGCCGGCATCAGCTTGTCGAATTCGATGCGGATGACCGAGCCGCGACGACGCCGTTTCAGCGCCGTCTCGAACAGGCGCACGAGATCCTCGGACTCCTCCTCGACCTCGATGTCACTGTCGCGGATGATGCGGAAGGTACCGGAGCCCTTGACCTCGTAGCCGGGGAACAGCTTGCCGATATAGAGGCCGACCGCTTCTTCCAGCGGAATGAAGCGGACATGATGCTTGCGGTCAGGCAAGCGGATGAAGCGCTTCAGCGCCACCGGCAGACGCAACAGCGCGCTCATCTCCTCGCCATTCCTGCGGTGGCGCAGTTGCAGCGCCATCGAGAAGCCGAGATTGGGAATGAACGGGAACGGATGCGCCGGGTCGATCGACAGCGGTGTGAGCACCGGAAACACCTGCTCCTGGAAATGATCCTCGAGCCAGGTCTTCTCGTCCTTGGTCAGCCCATCGCGGCTGATGCTCTCGATGCCTTCCTTGTCGAGCAGCAGCATCAGAGCGGATAGGCTGTTCTGCTGGTCCTCCTGCAGGCGCTCGACCTCGCGCAGCAATTGTTCCAGCTGTTGTTCGGGGGTGCGGCCGTCCGCGCTCTTCAGCGTGATGCCTTCGCGAACCTGGCCGGCGAGACCGGCGACACGGACCATGAAGAACTCGTCGAGATTGGCGGCCGAAATCGACAGGAAGCGGACCCGCTCGAGCAGCGGATGGTTGGCGTTCAGCGATTCTTCGAGGACGCGGCGGTTGAATTGCAGCCAGGAAAACTCGCGGTTGACGAACCGATCCGGGTTGCCGCCCTCTGGGCTCGCCACCTCGACAGTGGTGAATTCGCTCTGCACCGGCTTTAGTTCGTTCATGGTTCCTGCTCGTTTCGCACCCGCTGGCCACAGCGTCGCGCGTCTTTGCGGACGCGCAAAAGGACGCTCCCGCCACTTAAGCTACGCATGATCCCCAGCAAAACCGAATTCGGTTTCGGGGCCATGCCTTAACCGGCTTAGCTTATCCTGTGACAGGCTTTTACGACAGTTTGATTTCATCGATCTTGCAAAGAGACTGCTTATGATCCAGATGCAATCCAGGTACAGCGCGGCGCGTCCTTTGGACGCGCAAAGGGACGCGGTGGAATTTTGATTTTGCACATGATCCGGGGTCATGCGGCAAATATAGGAGACGACGATGGCAGGCGGTTCCATTCCCCATTTCCAGAACGATGCGGGTTATGCGGCGATCGACATCGGCGTCAAGGAATTCATGTGCACCGGCGCCAACCCGCCTTTCGACCATCCGCATGTGTTTCTCGACATGGGCGACGACAATGAAAAGGTCTGCCCCTATTGCTCGACGCTTTATCGCTATTCGCCAAAGCTGAAGGCGACGGAAACGCAGCCTGCCGGATGCCTCTATATCCACCAGGCCGCCTGACGCGCACACCATCCGATGGACGACACCCGGTCCCGGCAGGTCGTTATCGCCGGAGCCGGCGTCGCCGGACTGACCGCGGCACTGGCGTTTTCCGAGCGCGGCTATCTGGTGCGGCTGTTCGAACAGGCGCCGCGCCTCGAAGCGGCCGGCGCCGGCATCCAGCTCTCACCCAACGCGACGCGCATCCTTCGCCAGCTCGGCGTGCTCGACCGGCTGTTGCCGGCGGCGGTGCGGCCGGAGGCCGTCGTGCTCAAGGACGCCGCCACGCTGCGTGAGCTGGCGCGGGTACCGCTTGGCGAAGCGGCCGAAAGGCGCTGGCAGGCGCCTTATCTCGTCGCTCATCGGGCTGACCTGCAAGATGCACTGATGGCGCGCCTTGCCGAACGGCCGGACATCAGTCTCGTCACCGGCGCGCGCGTCGGCGGCATCGCCACAGGACCGCGCCATGCCACGGCAACAGTCGAGATTGCCGGCAAGACAGTCGAAGCCGGCGGCTTTCTGCTGATCGGCGCCGACGGCGTCTGGTCGGCGATCCGGGCTTTTGGCGGGTTTGCGGCCAAAAGCCGGTTTTCGGGCGAGCTTGCCTGGCGCGCTACGATCAGTGCAGACAGTGTCGCAGGAGAAGCCCTTGCGGCGGTCGGCGCCGCCAATTGCGTGACCACCTTCCTGCATCCCGGCTTCCACCTCGTCGCCTATCCGGTCAGCAACGGCACGGCGTTCAACCTGGCTGCCTTCACCAGGGGCGAGATCATCGCCGAGCGCTGGTCGGGCCACGCCGACCCCAATATCCTCCTCAGCGCCATGCGTGGCACGGCGGCAGCGCTGGGCCGGCTTGCCGAGGATGCCGGCCCGTGGACCGCGTGGCCGATCCATACGGTCGACCAGGCACAGCCATGGACGACGCCCGCCGGCATCGCGCTGATCGGTGATGCGGCGCATGCAATGACGCCGTTCGCGGCGCAGGGGGCGGCGATGGCGATCGAGGATGCCGCAACCCTTGCCGGCTTTGTCGCTGCCGCGCCCGCCGATCCGTGGGGCGCGCTTGCCGCCTGGGAGAAGATGCGCCGCCCGCGTATCGCCAAGGTCTCCCGCCGCGGGGCGGTCAACCGGCTCGCCTGGCATGCAGCGGGGCCGGTGGCCGTCGCGCGCAACCTGTTCCTGAAGTGGCGCTCGCCGGAAAAGCTCGCGGCCGATCTCGACTGGCTCTATGGCTGGCGGCCGGACACTCTACAGTTTAGCTCGTCGACGTAGCGATCCTTCCCACCCCCCTCTGTCCTACCGGACATCTCCCCCGCAAGGGGGGAGATTGGCCGTCACTGCGGCCTTCGCCAATCTCCAACGTTGCAGCAGTGAGCGGAGCGCCGAAGCTGCTGATCTCCCCCCTTGCGGGGGAGATGGCCGGCAGGCCAGAGGGGGGTGCTGTCCCTCTAACATCAAAGACTTACGGTCTGCGCAGCTGCGCAGCGACAGCGCTCAGTGCAGGATTTGCGACAGGAACAGTTTTGTGCGCTCGTGGCGCGGATTGTCGAAGAACTCGGCTGGCGTGTTCTGCTCGACGATCTGGCCCTGGTCCATGAAGATCACCCGGTTGGCGACCTTGCGTGCAAAGCCCATCTCGTGGGTGACGCAGAGCATGGTCATACCCTCTTCGGCGAGGCCAACCATCGTCTCCAGCACTTCCTTGATCATTTCGGGATCGAGCGCCGAGGTCGGCTCGTCGAACAGCATGATGCGCGGATTCATGCACAACGAGCGGGCGATGGCGACGCGCTGCTGCTGGCCGCCGGAAAGCTGGCCGGGATATTTGTTGGCCTGTTCCGGAATCTTGACGCGCGTGAGGAAGTGCATGGCGATTTCCTCGGCCTGCTTCTTCGGCGTCTTGCGCACCCAGATCGGCGCCAGCGTGCAGTTTTCCAGGATGGTCAAATGCGGGAACAGGTTGAAATGCTGGAACACCATGCCGACCTCGCGGCGCACCTCGTCGATCTTCTTGAGATCGTTGGTCAATTCCTTGCCGTCGACGATGATCTTGCCCTTCTGGTGCTCTTCCAGCCGGTTGATGCAGCGGATCATCGTCGATTTGCCCGAGCCCGAAGGGCCGCAAATGACGATGCGCTCGCCGCGCATCACCTTCAGGTTGATGTCCTTCAGCACATGGAATTCGCCGTACCATTTGTGCATGGCGATGATGTCGATGGCGACATCGGTGGTGGAAACCTGCATCTTGGCGGCATTGACCTTGATCTCTTCCGCACTGACTGCATTTTCTATTGTCATGGAAGGTTCCCTTTTTTGTTCTTAGCGCTTGTGGCCGGTGTCGAGCCGGCGTTCCGTGAACATCGAATAGCGCGACATGCCGAAACAGAACAGCCAGAAGACAAAGGCAGCAAACACCAGGCCGGACCTGGCCGTTTGCGGCGTTGCCCAGTTGGGGTCGTTAAAATTCTGTTTGACGACGCCGAGCAGGTCGAACATCGAGATGATCGAAACCAGGCTGGTGTCCTTGAACATGCCAATGAAGGTATTGACGATGCCGGGAATGACCAGCTTCAGCGCCTGCGGCAGCACGATCAGGCCCATTTTCTGCCAGTAACCGAGGCCGAGCGAATCCGCACCCTCATACTGGCCCTTGGGGATCGCCTGCAGGCCGCCCCGCACCACTTCGGCCATATAGGCAGCGGCAAACAGCGAAACACCGATCAGCGCACGCAGGAACTTGTCGAAGCTGACGCCGGCCGGCAGGAACAGCGGCAGCATGACGCTGGCCATGAACAGCACGGTGATCAGCGGGATGCCGCGCACCGTCTCGATAAAGATGACGCACAGCATCTTGACGATCGGCATCTTCGAGCGCCGGCCGAGCGCCAGCACGATGCCGAGCGGCAGCGACACGGCAATACCGACGAAGGACAGGGTGAGCGTCACCAGCAGCCCTCCCCACAGCGGGGTTTCGACATGCGGCAGGCCGAACACGCCACCAACCAGCAGGATGAAGGCAAAGATCGGCAGCGCCCCGAAGAACAAGATGGCGTTCAGCCCCTTGCGCGGCACCTTCGGGATGAGCAGCGGCACCAGAAGCGCCACGAACAGGATGGCGACCAGGATCGGCCGCCAGCGCTCATCGATCGGATAGCGGCCGAACATGAACTGGCCGAACTTGGCGTTGACGAAGGCCCAACAGGCGCCGGACCAGCCGTCCGGCTGGACGCCGCCCTGTGCCGCCGTTGCGCAAAAGGTACGGTCCGCGCCGGTCCATTGAGCGTTGATGAAGGCCCAACTGATCAGTTGCGGCAGGATCATCGCGACCAGCACGATGCCGATGATGGTCAGGATCGTGTCACCGGTCGACGCAATCAGGTTCTTACGTATCCAGGCGCCCAGGCCGCGCTCGCTTGCAGGCGCCGACTGTGCCAGCGCCATTTCGACGCGGACGAAGGAAAGATCGTGCTCCTGCATGTCGCTACCTCTCCACCAGCGCCATTCTGGCGTTGACCACGTTCATGACCGCCGACGTCAACAGGCTGAGTGCGAGATAGACCACCATCATGATCAGCACGCACTCGATAGCCTGACCGGTCTGGTTCAGCACCGTGCCGGTCGTCGCCGTCAGATCCGGGTAGCCGATGGCGATGGCCAGGGACGAGTTTTTGGTCAGGTTCAGATATTGGCTGGTCAGCGGCGGAATGACGATCCGCATGGCTTGCGGAATGACGACAAGCCGCAGGATCGATCCCGGCCGCAGCCCGAGCGCACCAGCTGCCTCGGTCTGACCCTTATTGACGCCCATGATGCCGGCCCGCACGATTTCGGCGATGAAGGCCGCCGTATAGAAGGACAGCGCCAGGTAGAGCGACAGGAACTCCGGTTTGACCTGAAAGCCGCCAGTCAGGTTGAAGGTCGATTGCTTTGGATAATCGAAGCTCAGCGGGAAGCCGCTGAGCGCGTAGGCCAGCAACGGCAAGCCGATGATCAAAGCCGCCGATGTCCAGAACACAGGGAATTGCTGGCCGGTCGCCATCTGCCGCTGACGCGCCTTGCGGGCGACGAACCACGCCATGGCGATGCCGAGAAGCAAAGCAACCAGGATCAGCCAGGAGCCTTCGCCCCACACAGCGCGTGGAAAATAAAAGCCGCGTTGGTTGAGAAAGGAGCTGAACGGCAAATTGATGCTTTCACGCGGCGGCGGCAGCACCGAAAGCACGCCAGAATACCAGAAGAAGATGACCAGCAGCGGCGGGATGTTGCGAAAGACCTCGACATAGACCATGCAGATCTTGCGGATCAGCCAGTTGTGCGAAAGCCGGCCGACGCCAAGGATAAAGCCGATGATGGTGGCGGTGACGATGCCGGCGGCGGCAACGATGAGCGTGTTGACGAAGCCGACCACAATGGCGCGGCCATAGGTCGAATCCGACGAATAGGCGATGGCGCTGTCACTGATGTCGAAGCCGGCGCGGCCCCTGAGGAAGCCGAAGCCTGACGCAATGCGCAGGCGCGTCAGATTGTCGATGGTGTTTTGGACGATCCACCAGACCAACGCAACCAGCACGATGACGACCACCGCCTGGAAGACTATGCCGCGGACCTTTGGATCATTGATGAAGGAGCCGCGGCTTGGCTCCTCGCGAAGAATTTCCTGCGATGCCATTCGACCATCCCCTGGAAAGAGAAACCGGGAGGCAGACGATCTGCCTCCCGGATCACATTTCGATCAGCGGATCGGCGGAGAGTATTGCAGACCGCCCTTGGTCCACAGCGCGTTGATGCCGCGCGCGATCTTCAGCGGGCTGCCCGACCCGACATTGCGTTCGAACATTTCGCCGTAATTGCCGACGGCCTTGACGATGTTGACGACCCAGTCGTTGGAGACGCCGAGATCGGTGCCGATCTTGGTATCGGCCTCCTGGCCGAGCACGCGCTTGATCTCGGGATTTTCCGAGGCCTTCATTTCCTCGACATTGGCCTTGGTGATGCCGAGTTCCTCTGCCTGCAGCAGCGCAAAATAGGTCCACTTGACGATGTGGTACCACTGATCGTCGCCCTGGCGCACGGCCGGTCCGAGCGGTTCCTTGGAGATGATCTCAGGCAGCACGACGTGGTCGGCGGGCGCGCCCAGCGTCAGCCGGATGCCGTAGAGACCTGATTGGTCGGTGGTGTAGACATCGCAACGGCCGGCGTCATAGGCCGCGTCGACCTCTGACAGCTGTTCGAAGACGACGGGGCTGTACTCCATCTTGTTCGTCTTGAAGTAGTCGGCGAGGTTGAGTTCGGTCGTGGTGCCGCTCTGCACGCAGACCGCCGCGCCCGAAAGCTGCAGCGCGGAATTCACCCCCGGCAGCTTCTTGGCGTTGATCATGAAGCCCTGTCCGTCATAATAGGTGACACCGACGAAGTTCAGACCAAGCGCCGTATCGCGGTTGATGGTCCAGGTGGTGTTGCGCGACAGAACGTCGATCTCGCCTGACTGCAGTGCGGTGAAGCGTTCCTTGGCACTGAGCGGCGTGAACTTGACCTTGGTGCCATCGCCGAACACGGCGGCCGCGACAGCGCGGCAGAAGTCCGCATCGATGCCTTGCCAGTCGCCCTTGTCGTCCGGCGCCGAGAAGCCGGCCAGACCGGTCGACACGCCGCATTGGATGAAGCCCTTGGCCTTGACGTCGTCGAGCGTGGCCGCCGACGCGGCCGAAGCCACCAATCCAAGCGCGGCGGCGCCCAGAATGCCGATTGCAATGTGTTTCATAACCCACAGACCCTTTTCTGTTTTTTTCAGGCGAACCTGACTTTTTTTTTCGTGTGAACGCAGCTTCCCGTTCCGGCCCATTACCGGAACCCGCATCGCAACCGACGCGCTGCCTCCCATTCACGGACTGCATCGAAGGCGATTATCACAGTGAGGTCAAGGAAAATGACCGAAACCCAAAGAGTTTCAAACCATTTGCCGCAAATGCCTGAATTGCAGACAAACGCGCCCGAAAATTAGCCAGCAACTGCAGGTCCGGCCAACGCGAATCGGAGCTGGCTTCTGAAATCCTTCTTCAGGGAGGCAGCGCCGGGCCGGAAAGCCATCGGAGCGATTGGCACAACCAGTCCGCCGGCTGGCGGATGGCGAACGGTTGCGCGGCCAATGCCGCCGCACTATGGCTAGCGCTTCATCAGAGGCGAAGCGCAATGGCAAAAGACGGCAGTGAAATGGGCATCAACACGCGGCTTGCCCACTCGGGCAACAATCCGCACGACTATTTCGGCTTCATCAACCCGCCGGTCGTACATGCCTCGACCGTGCTCTTTCCCAACGCGGCGACGATGGCGGCACGCAGCCAGAAATACACCTACGGCACGCGCGGCACGCCGACCACCGACGCCCTTGCCAGCGCCATCGACGGGCTGGAAGGCTCGGCCGGCACGATTGTGGTGCCCTCCGGCCTGGTGGCGGTGACAGTGCCGCTGCTCGCCTTCCTGTCGGCGGGCGACCATGTCCTGATTGTCGATTCCGTCTATCACCCAACCCGCAATTTCGCCGACACGATGCTGAAACGGCTAGGCGTCGAGGTCGAATATTACGATCCGCATGTCGGCGCCGGTATAGCGGCGTTGATCAAATCCAACACCAAGGTCGTGTTCACCGAATCGCCGGCCTCCAACACTTTCGAGGTGCAGGACATACCGGCCATTTCCAGCGCGGCACACGCCGCAGGTGCGATCGTGATGATGGACAACACCTGGGCGACGCCGCTCTACTTCCGCCCGCTCGACTATGGCGTCGACATCTCGATCCATGCGGCGACGAAATATCCGGCTGGCCATTCCGACGTGCTGCTCGGCACGGCGTCGGCCAACAAGGCCTGCTGGAAACAGCTTTGCGAGACATTTTACACGATGGGCTGCTGCGCCGGGCCGGACGATGTCTATCAGGTGCTGCGCGGCCTGCGCACCATGGGTGTGCGCCTTGACCACCATCAGCGCAGCGCCCTGGCGATCGCCGGCTGGCTGGAGGGCCAGCCGGGCGTGGCGCGGGTGCTGCATCCAGCGCTTGCCAGCCATCCCGACCACGATCTCTGGAAGCGCGACTTCTGCGGCTCGAGCGGCATTTTTTCGATCGTGCTCAAGGGCGGCGGCCAGAAACAGCAGCATGCCTTCCTCGACGCGCTCAGGATATTCGGCCTCGGCTATTCCTGGGGCGGCTATGAGAGCCTTGCGGTGCCGGTCTTCCTCGGCGACCGCGTCGTCGCCAAGGGGCCTTATGACGGCCCGCTCATCCGCCTGCAGATCGGGCTCGAGGATGTCGAGGATTTGAAGGCCGATCTGGCGCGCGGCCTCACTGCGGCGGCGGGTTGAGCTACGGTAGCGAGCTTCCAAAACCGATTCAGAAAACGCGCTCAACCTCTTGAAAAGACTAGCCGGATCACGCTGTGTAGCTGCTCCGGCTGGCGGCCGGACCTCGCCTGATCTACCCGCGTAGCGCAACAATATTTCCCAAATCCGCTATTTCTCGGATTGGTTTGGCTTTCGAATTCAGCAGTCTGGCGTCATTGCAAGGCGTTTCAAAGTTCAACACTCCTCGGGGATCAACCCCAGAGTGGGATAAACCCCAGAGCACCCATGGCCTTTCGTCTTTTTTCTCCCATACTGGCCGGCGCGACACTGCGCGAGCGCATGATCGCCTGTTTCGGTGCGACGATCGGCATTGCGCTGACCGGCGCGATCAGTGGCCTCGTGCTCGGCAGCGGCCCGCATGTGCCGCTGCTCGTGGCGCCGATGGGTGCCTCGGCCGTGCTTTTGTTCGCAGTGCCGGCGAGCCCGTTGGCGCAACCCTGGTCGATCATCGGCGGCAACACCATATCGGCGCTCGTCGGCGTGATTGTGGCGCGTTTCATACATGAGCCCGTCCTTGTGGTGGGCATTGCGGTATCGTTGGCCATCGCCGCGATGTCGTTCACACGCTGCCTACATCCACCAGGCGGCGCGGCGGCTCTGACGGCGGTGTTCGGCGGCCCGGCCGTCATCGACGCCGGCTTCCTGTTTCCGTTCGTGCCGGTGGCATTGAACTCGATCGTGCTGGTGGCGCTCGGATACGGTTTTCACAAGCTGACGCGACGGATCTACCCGCATGGTACCACCGCTGCGTCAAAGAACAGCCACGGCACCATCGATCCACTGGCGCAGGAGCGTATCGGCTTCCGGCCCGAGGACATCGATGCTGCGCTCGGCGCTTTGGAGGAGACGTTCGACATCGACCGCAACGATCTCGAACGGCTACTGCGGCAGGTGGAGTTACAGGCGATGGTGCGCACGCACCGGACCTTGCTGTGCGAGGATATCATGTCGCGCGACGTGATTGCCGTGGACGAGCATGCTGATGCCGACGAGGCGCGTCATCTGCTGCTCGATCACAATATCCGGATGCTGCCGGTCGTCGACGCGGAGGCCAAGCTTATCGGCGCCGTCGGACTGCGCGAACTGGCGCGGGCGGCGCAAGCGGTGAAAAGCGTGACAAAGGCCGTGGCGACTGCCTCGGCGAGTGCGCCGGCCATGGGCCTCCTGCCGGTGCTTACCGACGGCCGCAGCCACGCCGTCGTCATCGTAGACGACAACCAGCACATCCTCGGCCTCATCACGCAGACCGATCTGCTGGCCGCAACGGCACGCGCGCAAACTGGCGACAAGGCGTTGGCGGAAGCGGCAGCGTAAGCGGTGCCGGCCGCCGGGAAAAATGTTCGGGAACCTTTTCGCGGTTAGCCCGTCCAATGTTTCGATCGGAGGATTTGCTTCCGGTCATGAGATTGGCTCGCGATGAGGAAACCGGCCATATCTGCGACCGTCATGCCCGCCGCATCTGGCGAGATGCAGCTTGTCGGCCGTGCGCTGGCGCGCGAGGGCGGAGCCTTCCACACGATTATCAAAATGCACAACCAGCGACTCTATCGTATCGCCCGCAGCGTCGTCCGCAACGACAGCGAGGCTGAAGACATCGTGCAAGAGGCCTATGTCAGGGCCTTTGCCCAGCTCGGGGATTTTCGCGGCGAATCCTCTCTCGCCACATGGCTGTCACGCATCGTCATCAACGAGGCGCTTGGGCGTTTGCGCAAAAGGCGGCGAACGGTAGCGATGCCGCAAAATCTACAAGCCGAAATCATCGAGTTCCCCCTCAATCCCAGCGACGATCCGGAGCGGATGATGGCGCAACGGCAGATCCTCGAGCTTGTCGAACGGGCGACCGATCGACTTCCCGATGTCTACCGGACAGTATTCGTGGCGCGGGTGATCGAGGGTCTCAGCATAGACGAGACCGCCGAATTACTCGATGTGCGGCCCGAAACCGTCAAGACCCGGCTGCACCGAGCCCGCGCCAGATCGGCCCGGTGCTGCTCGATGCCTTCCCCTTCGCCGGCCGCCGGTGTGAACGGCTGACCGCCGCGGTGATGCAGCGGCTTGGCTTTACCAGCTGATTTTCCCGAATTCCCGGGAACGTTTGCCCCCTTCCGGCATCCAAACATCGTCAACTGAAAATGCCCGGAGCCAACCGCGTCCGGCGAAGGAGAACGTCATGTTTATTCGATCGACCACCGCACTGGCAGCGCTTTTCCTGCTCAGCGCAGCGACGTTGGCGCAAGCCTCCGACAAGCCGAGCGACCCGCAGATCGCCCACATCGCCTACACAGCCGGCGTGCTTGACGTTGAGGCGGCCGCGCAAGCGCTGAAGAAATCGAAGAACAAGGAGATTCTCGATTTCGCCAAAGACATGGTGCGAGCATGAAGCCGCAAGCAAACAAGCGCTTGACCTGGTCAAGAAGTCAACGTGACCCCAGAGGACAACGCCACCAGCAAGGCGCTGACCAAGGCGGCGGACGAGGAACGGGCGAAGCTCGCCAAGCTCGACGGCGCCGCGTTCGACAAGGCCTATTTCGACAACGAGGTCGCCTATCACAAGCAGGTCAACGACGCGCTCGAAACCCTGCTGATCCCCTCGGTCGAGAATGCCGAACTGAAGAGACTGCTGGAGACTGGCCTGAAGCTATTCCAGGGCCATGAACAGCATGCCGAACATGTCGCCGGCATGCTGAAATGAGAACAGCACCAACGGTGGCGAAACATCTGTGGATTGCAATGGCGCTAACTATTGCTGCCGAACCCGCCAAGGCCGAAACGATTGAGGTGACGATCGAGAAGCTGGTGTTTTCGCCGGCAAGCATCGAGGCGAAGGTCGGCGACACATTCGAGTGGGCCAACAAGGACGTGTTCGCCCACACGGCGACCGTCAAAGGCGGCTGGGAGGTGATGATCCCGCGTTCGACTATTTCTGCCGCTTCCACCCCAACATGAAAGGCCGTCTGACGGTGACGTCGCCCTAGCCATGCCAGCGGAGACCGCCCTGCGCGCGCGCGCGGGCGGGGGGGGGGGGGGGGGGCCGCCGGGGGGGGGGGGGGGCCCCCCCGGCCGGGGGGGGGGCGGTTCATGCCGAGCTCCACGCCCGGCGACCCCACCCCGACGCTACGCGTCGACCCTCCCCGCAAGGGGGAGGGTAAGAAACAACGAGGGAGAAAAATCATGGTCGGCGCATCGAAGTCGGAAACGGGAGGCGGCCCGATCCGCTACGGCATGGTCGGCGGCGGGCAAGGCGCCTTCATCGGCGCGGTGCACCGGATTGCGGCGCGCATGGACAATGAGTTCGTGCTGGTCGCCGGTGCCCTGTCATCCGACCCGGCGCGCGCCAAGGCGTCGGCCGAGGAGCTTGGGCTCGATCCGGCGCGCAGCTACGGCTCGTTCGCCGAGATGGCCAAGGCCGAGGCCAAGCGGCCGGACGGAATCGAGGCGGTGGCCATCGTCACGCCCAACAATGTGCATGTGCCGGCGGCGAAGGCGTTTCTCGAAGCCGGCATCCACGTCATTTGCGACAAGCCGCTGGCGACGACGTTGGCGGAAGCGAAGAAGCTGGCGGCACTGGTCGAAAAGACGGGCAAGGTCTTTGTCCTCACCCACAACTACACCGCCTATCCGATGGTGCGGCAGGCGCGCGAGATGGTGGCCAAAGGGCAGCTCGGCGACATTCGCATCGTGCAGTCGGAATATCCGCAGGACTGGCTGACCGAGGACCTTGCCGCCACCGGCCAGAAGCAGGCAGCGTGGCGCTCGGATCCCAAACAGGCCGGCGCCGGCGGCGCGCTGGGCGACATCGGCACGCATGCCTACAATCTGGCACGCTTCGTCTGCGGGCTTGAGCTTGATGCGCTTTCCGCCGATCTCGACGCCTTCGTGCCGGGGCGGCAACTCGACGACAATGTCAATGTGATGCTGCGCTTCAAGCCGGTCGGCAAGTCGCACCCTGCCAAGGGCATGTTGTGGGCGAGCCAGGTGGCGCCCGGCCACGAGAACGGGCTGAAGCTGCGCATCTACGGCTCGAAAGGCGGGCTTGAATGGGTGCAGGCCGACCCGAACTACCTCTGGTACACGCCGTTCGGCCAGCCGAAGCAGTTGATCACTCGAAATGGCGCCGGCGCGCTGCCCGTCGCCGGGCGCGTCAGCCGCGTTCCGTCAGGCCATCCGGAAGGCTATCTCGAAGGCTTCGCCAACATCTACCAGGAGGCGGCCCGCGCCATCCGCGCGGCGCGCCGGAAGAGTGGCAAGCCGGCTAAGGATGTCATCTACCCGACCATCCAGGACGGTGTCGAAGGCATGGCATTCATCGAGGCCTGCGTGAAATCGTCGAAGAAGAACGCAGCCTGGACGAAGCTTTGATCGCTGCGCCCCCTCACCCGGATTGCCAACCGAATTGCAAGGGTAATTCGGGGCAATCCGACCTCTCCCCGAGGGGAGAGGAGACGCCGGCGCTGCCGTCTGCCTCTTCTCCCCAGCGGGGGAGAAGGTGGCCGCGAAGCGGCCGGATGAGGGGGCTTATGGCGAAGTCGGCGGAGGAGCCAGCCGGCCGTCAAAAAGGGAGGGGGCGTCGATGAAAATCGGCATGTGCATGTTTTTGTGGACGACGGCCGTGTCGAAGAAACACGAGCCGCTGCTCAGGGATATCAAGGCGACCGGCTTCGACGGCGTCGAGATACCGATCTTTGCCGGCACGCCGGACGACTACAAGAAGCTCGGTGCGCTGCTCGACCGCATCGGGCTGGAGCGCACCGCCGTTTCGGCGATGGGCGATCCGGCGATGAATTTGATCTCGGCCGATGCCTCAACGCGCAAGGCCGGCATCGACTATATGAAATGGGCGATCGACTGCACACAAGCGCTTGGCGCCAAGACGCTGAGCGGCCCGCTGCATTCGACGCTCGGCGCCTTCTCCGGCAGCGGACCGACGGCGGCGGAGAAAAAGCGCTCCGTCGCCTCGCAACGCGCCATCGGCGATCATGCTGGCAACAAAAACGTCACCATCGGGCTGGAGGCGCTCAACCGCTTCGAATGCTATCTGCTCAACACGATGGACGATCTGTCGGAGCATGTCGACACGATCGATCGGCCGCACATCAAGGCGATGTACGACACTTTCCATGCCAATATCGAAGAGACGGACGCGATCGGCGCCTATTCGCGCAACCGCAAAAATGTCGTCCATATCCATATTTCGGAGAATGATCGCGGCGTGCCGGGGCGCGGCCATATTCCGTGGCAAGAGACGTTTTCGGCCATCCGCAAGAGCGGCTATGACGACTGGCTGACGATCGAGGCCTTCGGCCGCTCGCTGAAAGATTTGGCGGCGGCCACCAAGGTGTGGCGCGATTTTTCGGAAAGCCCGGAAGCCGTCTACCGCGACGGCTACAAGCACATCAAGAGCGGCTGGAAAAAGGCTGGTGCCTGGACGCAGCCTTCCTCTCAGGCGATCTGAACTGCCGGCGGCCGGGCGGAAACGCGCCGCTCATCATTGCTGTTTGCGACAGTCCCCATCAGCTTGCGGCGGAGATAGCTGGAGATGCTGTCGAAGACAAAAACGACAAGCAGGATCAGCAGAACCATGTAGAAAACATTGGCCCAGTTGGTGTTGGTGCGCATGGCCTCCCACAATTTCAGGCCGATGCCGCCGGCGCCGACAGCGCCGATGATCGTCGCTGACCGGGTGTTCGATTCCCAGAAATAGAGGGATTGGCTGAGGAATACCGGCAGAACCTGGGGCAGCACGCCGTAGCGCTGCACCATTGCCGGGGTGGCGCCAACCGAGCGGATGCCCTCGCGCTGCTTGTCGTCGATGTTTTCCAGCGCCTCGGAATAAAGTTTGCCCAGGGTTCCGGTGTCGGTGAAGAAGATAGCCGACATGCCGGCCAGCGGCCCAGGACCAAAGCCGCGCGTAAAAAACAGCGCCCAGATCAGCATGTCGACCGAGCGCAGGAAATCGAAGAAGCGCTTTGTCACCTGGTTGGCTATGCGGCTCGGCGTGACGTTGCGCGCAGCCAGGAAGGCGAGCGGAAAGGCGACGATCGAGGCCAGCACGGTGCCGACAAAAGCCATGACGATGGTCTGCAAGAGTTTCAGCCAGACGTCGCCGTGCTGCCACTCGGCGTTGTTCAAAATGTTGTCCCAGGCGAGCGCCGCGTTTGACCGCGCCGGGTCGATGCGAGCCCCGGCGACGATCAGTGAAGCGACCTCGCTGAACGGCTTTCCCCAGAATGGCGAGTTCGTGTCGAACACGAAATTGGCCCAGCCGAAGAAACGTCGCCAGGCGACCACCTCGTCGTTCTGCACCTCAGCGCGGCCGAGAAATCCGAACGAGACATAGGCTGTCGAGCCTGGCCTGCGTTGCTCGATCCAGCCGGGCAGCGGTGTGCGCGGTGTCACAGAACTGCCCTTGGCGATGTCAAAAACGACGGTTTCGGCGCCGCGCGTCACGGTGACCAGGTTTGGCGTGACGGCGATCTGGCCATTGCCAAGGGTGACGGTCGCCGCCACGACGGCGTTTTCGCGCACCGTTTCAGGCACCGCAGGAGCGGATTGGCCCGAGGGGGCGGCCGGCTTCTCGGCAGTTGGCGCACCAGGCGCCATGAACGAATCCTGCGACGACTTGTTGGTCGCGACCGCCGGTGCCGGCACTGCCTCGACCTGCCGCTCGATGATGGCCATCTGCTTGGCCACCCAGTCGGGATCTGGGTTGGATCCCAGCTTGGAGAAGCGGGAGTAGTCGATTGTCAGATGATTGTCCTTGAATTCGATGTCGGGCCGGATTTCGTAAGAGACCCAGTCGGCGAGATAAGCGCCGGCAAGGTTCCAGTTCGCCTTTTCGAGAACTCCGGCGACCGAGAAGAACCACGCGCAGTAGAAGGTGTAGAGAATGCAAAGAAGGATGCCGATCGGGGTGGCGTAGCGCTTCCACGGCGAGCGCCGGAAAGCGTCCGGGTGGCGAGCGGCGACGTCGTTGATGGCATCGGCATTCATTGCTTTACTCTCCGCGCCCGTAGGCGAACGCCTGCCGGCCGACAAGACGATGTCTTAGCCATGCCGAAAGCTGGTCGACGGCGACAATCGTGCAGAACAGCAGGAAGACGATGGCGATGGTCTTGGCCTCATGGCCCCGGCCGATCGAAAGACGCAGGGATTCGCCGATGCCGCCGGCGCCGACGGCGCCAAGTATGGTCGAAGCGCGCACATTGATCTCGAAGCGGAGCAGGAAATAGCTGATGAAGTTGGGCAGGACCTGGGGCACGATGCCAAACCACACCCGCTCGACCCAATTGGCGCCCACGGCGCGCAAGCCTTCCTCAGGCTTCATGTCGGCATTTTCGACGACTTCGAAGAACATTTTTCCGAGCGCGCCGACGGTATGGATGCTGACCGCAATGATCGCAGGAATCGGCCCTAGCGAGAAAATCGCCAGAAAAAAGCCGGCAATGACAATTTCCGGAAAGGCGCGGACAATTTCAAGGAAGCGGCGGGTAGCGAAACGGAGCCAGCGGCTGGCCGTGATATTGCCTGCAGCGAGGAAGCAGAGCAGGAAACCGAATGTGGCGCCCACCAGCGTCGAAAACAGGGCGATGTTCAGCGTCTCGGCCATCCGGTGGAAATACTCCGGAATGTAAATGCCTTGGGTCAGGTAGACCCGGCCTTCCGGGTAGTCGAACTTGAGGCTGCCGTCGTCATAGGGGGACGGCAGGTCGAACAGTGCGCGCACCGGGTCGAACCAGTCGCGCGGCTTCAGCTCGGCGAAAAAGTCGGCGACGTGGGGAAGGCGGTCGAAGAACTTTCCGGCGTTGGTTTCGTTGGCGAACCAGAGCGAGCCGGAGAGTGCAAGAAACAGGAAAACCAGGCCGCCGATCGTGTAAAGGCGCCGGCGGGCGGCAAGATCGCGCCAGTGCCGCTCGACGGTGGCTCCCTCCGGTGAAAGCGCGGGCGCGCGGTAAATTTCGGTCGCACTCATCGATAGATCCCCGGCCCCTGATGCGGCAACGCCGCCGGCGGCACGTGGCCCCGGCGGCGTTGTGGCAGTTTGCCTTACGAGCCGATCTTCGCCTTACGGGCGTCGATGATCGGCTGGTAGAATTCTGGGGTGACCGGTGAATAGCCCTTGTAATCGCCGCCTTGTATCGCCGAGAAACAGGCCGGATCGGTTTCCGGAAGCTTGGTCAGGAAATCGGTGATCTTCTGCTTGGCGCCGGCGTCGATCGACGTACGCAATACCAGCGGGCCGTTCGGGATCAGCGGCGACTGCCACAGTTCGACGAGGTCATCCATCTTCAGGACGCCCTTGTCGACCATCTTGCGCAGATTGCCCGAGCTGTAGCCGTCGTTGAAGTCGCCGACGCCGGAGGCCCAGGTGGTGCCGGCATCGAAGGTGCCCTTCAGGACTTCAAGGACGAGCTGTTCATGGCCGCCACCGAAACCGGTCGACGCGAAGTAGCTCTTCACATCCATGCCGATGTCCTTGGGCAGTGACGTGACCGGGATCAGGTAACCAGAAGTCGAATCGGGATCGGCGAAACCGAGTTTCTTACCCTTCATGTCGGCGAGCGTCTTGATGCCCGAATCAGCACGCGCGACCATGACCGCACGGTAGCCGGTCGAGCCGTCGGTCTGGATCGTCGTCAGGATCGGTTGAACCGCGTCCTTGTTTTCGAGATAGACCTTGGCATAGGCCGAAGCGCCGAGCTCGGCAAAGTCGAGCGTGCCGCCGAGCAGGCCCTGGATGACGCCGTCGTAGTCGGCGGCCGGGAACAGCGAAACTTTTTCGACGCCGAGGACTTGCTTGATGTGGTCGGCAAAGCACTGGTAGTTGCGCAGGCGGTCGGCTTCGTTCTCGCCGCCCAAAATGCCGACGCGGAATTCCTTCAGATCCTGTGCCTGAACCGCGCCCACCGCCATGGTGAGGATGGAAACGGCACCGAAGAGTATTTTTCTAAACATTTCGCGTCTCTCCTGTTGGTTCCGGCATCGCGCCGGCAGCGTTCGAATTTTGACGGCGCTTTTTTATGCCCGGCCTTGATGCGGACTGGCGGTCCAGGCGCTCTTTCGTCGTCTGCTTTCGTATACTCGTATACCGGTATCCACTTGCCGGATCGTCGACCTAGTAGCCGGGAAATGCCGGCTCGAGCGGTCCGGCGGATGCGGCGATCTTTTGCTTGATGGCGACGCTGGTCGAGGTGATCGCCTCGGAGATTTCGCCGCCATTGCTGTCGGCGCCATAGACCATGCGCACGGCCTCGCGGTTGAGCTCTTCGGGCGGACCGTCGAACACCACCTTGCCGGCGGCCATGCCGATGATGCGGTTGCAATAGTTGCGCGCCGTATCCAGCGTGTGCAGATTGGTGACCACGGTGAGGCCCTCGCGCAGATTGATGTCCTGCAGCGAATCCATCACCACCTTGGCATTGAGCGGGTCGAGCGAGGCGATCGGTTCGTCGGCGAGGATGACTTTCGGCTGCTGCATCATGGCGCGGGCAATCGCCACGCGCTGCTGCTGGCCGCCGGACAAGGTGCCGGCCGGCTGCAGCGCCGTGCGGGCGATGTCGAGGCGTTCGAGCGCCGCGATCGCCTCGGCCCGTTCCTCGCGGGAGAAGACACCGAGCAGATTGACAATTGTCGAGCGGTGATTGAGCCGGCCGAGCAGCACATTGGTCAGCACGTCGAGGCGCGGCACCAGGTTGAATTGCTGAAAGATCATGGCGCAGTCGCGCTGCCAGCGCCTGAGCAGCGAGCCGCGCAGGCTGGAGACTTCGGCGCCGTCAAAGAAAATCGAGCCCTGGCTGGGATCGATGAGGCGGTTGATCATGCGCAAAAGCGTCGACTTGCCTGCACCCGAGCGGCCGATGATGCCGACCATCTGGCCTTGAGGGATCGAGATGTCGACATTGCTGACGGCGGTGTTCCTGCCAAACCGTCGGGTGACGCCGCGGATTTCGAGCGTGGCTGAGGTTGCTGACATAGGCAAGTTCCAGTCCAGTCGCGTTTCGAAGGTCTGTTAACCTTGGCTAGCGCAGCCGCGTGAAACCGCGGTGTCGGATTGATGTCAGTTTTGTTACCGTCCACAGGCTGAAGGGGGCGAGCCGGCGGCGGCAGTTCGATCAAGTGGTGAATGGTGAATGGTGAATGGTGACAAGGACGGCTTCTCTGCCGCCATTCACTATTGACCATTCACCATTCACTAACCGCCATGCTTCTCCAAAAACGCCTCCGCCGATAACTGGCGAAAATCGTCGAGCGCGGCGCGCAGGCGGGCGTGGTCCCAATCCCACCAGGCAAGTGCCTGATAGCGTTCCGCCGTGCGGCGGTCGAAGCGTTCGCGGATCGGTTTGGCCGGCACGCCGCCGACAATGGTGTAGGGCGCCACGTCCTTCGACACCACGGCGCCGGCACCGACAGCCGCGCCGTCGCCGACGCTGACGCCGGGCAGGATGGTCGAGCCGTGGCCAAGCCAGGTGTCGTGGCCGATGGTGACCCGTTTGGCGCGGCGCTGGGCAAAGAATTCGCTCTCGTGCTCGGCATCGTCCCAATAGTCCGAGGCGCGATAGGTGAAATGGTGCAGCGTCGGCCGCCAGGTCGGATGGTTGGTGGCGTTGATGCGCACGCTGGCGGCGATGTTGGCGAATTTGCCGATCGTCGCGCACCAGGCGCTGCAGTCCTGCATCATGTAGGAATAGTCGCCGAGCGTACTTTCCGAAAGCCGGCAGCGTTCGGCGATCTCGGTCCAGCGGCCGAGCGTCGAGTTGTCGACTTCCGCTGTCTCGTGGACAAGCGGCGTTTCCGACAGTTTTCTGGTCATGCGGCGATTTTCCCGGCGGCAAAAGCGGTCACGTCGATGACGCGGTCGGCCACTGCCTCGCGCACGTCGTGGTCGTGGAAGATGCCAAGCAGGGCGACGCCGGCCGCCTTCTTGGCCGCGATCAGCGCAATCACCACGTCGCGGTTGCTGGCGTCGAGCGAAGCGGTCGGCTCGTCGAGCAGCAGGATCGGGTGCTCGGTGATGAAGCCGCGCGCGATGTTGACGCGCTGCTGCTCGCCGCCGGAAAAGGTCGCCGGCGGCAGTGCCCAGAGCTTTTCCGGCAGGTTGAGTTGCGCCAGCAAGGCGCGTGCCTTGCCGCGCGCGACCTCGCGGTCCTCGCCGCGCTCGACCAGCGGTTCGGCGACGACATCCAGCGCCGAGACGCGCGGCACTGTGCGCAGGAACTGGCTGACATAGCCGATCGTCAGCCGGCGCACGGCAAGCACGGTGCGTGGGCTGGCCGTCGCCAGATCGATGAGCCCGTCCTCGTGCTGGACGATGATCTGGCCCGCATCGACGGCATAGTTGCCGTAGAGCATCTTCAGGATCGAGCTCTTGCCGGCGCCGGAGGGGCCGCCGAGCACGGCACATTCGCCGCTCCTGATCGAGAACGACACGCCGGCGACGACCGGCAGTTTGATGCCGTCACGCAGATGCATGGTGAAGCTCTTGGCAACATCGGAGACGACGAGCGGGGTTGCCATGATCACACCTGCAATATCGAAGAAACGAGAAGCTGGGTGTAGGGCGCGCGCGGATCGTCGAGCACGCGGTCGGTGAGACCGCTTTCGACGACGCGGCCGTCCTTCATCACCATCATACGTTGCGACAGCAGACGCGCCACCGCAAGGTCGTGGGTGACGACGATCGCCGCCAGGCCGAGATCGGTGACCAGGCCGCGCAACAGGTCGAGCAGGCGCGCCTGCACCGAAACGTCGAGGCCGCCGGTCGGCTCGTCCATGAACACCAGCCGCGGCCCGGTGACGAGGTTGCGGGCGATCTGCAGGCGCTGGCGCATGCCGCCGGAAAAGGCGCGCGGCTCGTCGTCGATACGGTCCTCGTCGATCTCGACGCGCGACAGCCAGTCGACGGCGGTAGCGCGGATTTTGCCATAGTGGCGATCGCCGACCGCCATCAGCCGCTCGCCGACATTGGCGCCGGCCGAAACCGTCATGCGCAGCCCGTCGGCGGGGTTCTGATGGACAAAACCCCAGTCGGTGCGCATCAGGAAGCGGCGCTCGGCCTCGCTCATGCGGTAAAGCTCGCGGAACTGGCCGTCGCGCATGCGGTAGCTGGCGGTGCCGGAGCTCGGCAGCAATCTGGTCGACAGGCAGTTGAGCAGCGTCGTCTTGCCGGATCCGGATTCGCCGACCACTGCCAGCACCTCGCCCGGCCACAGGTCGAAGCTGACGTTCTCACAACCAATGCGCGAACCGTAGAACTTGGACAGCGCGGAGACGCGCAGCAGCGGCTCGTCGCTCATTGCGCCGGCTCCGTTTTTTCCAGGGCAGGAGGGGTTTCAGGCGCAAGGTGGCCGCGATGGCCTTGCTCGCGCCGCTTCTCGCAATGGTCGGTATCGGAGCAGACGAACATGTGGCCGCCATGGTCGTCGAGGATGACCTCGTCGAGATAGACGTTTTCGGCCGCGCACAGTGCGCAGGGCTGGTCGAAGGTCTGCACCTCGAACGGATGGTCCTCGAAGTCGAGGCTGACTACGTCGGTGAAAGGCGGCAGCGCATAGATGCGCTTTTCGCGGCCGGCACCAAACAGTTGCAGAGCCGGCGAACGGTGCATTTTCGGGTTGTCGAACTTCGGCGTCGGCGACGGGTCCATCACGTAGCGGCCCTCGACCTTGACCGGATAGGCGTAGGTGGTGGCGATGCGGCCATGCCTGGTGATGTCTTCGTAAAGTTTTACATGCATGAGGCCGTATTCCTCCAGCGCATGCATTTTGCGCGTTTCCGTCTCGCGCGGCTCGAGGAAGCGCAGCGGCTCGGGAATCGGCACCTGATAGACCAGCACCTGGCCTGCGGTCAGCGGGTGCTCGGGGATGCGGTGGCGGGTCTGGATGATGGTCGCCTTCGCCGTCTCGGTGGTGACGGCGACATTTGCGACCTTCTTGAAGAAGGCGCGGATCGAGACCGCATTGGTGGTATCGTCGGCGCCCTGATCGATGACCTTCAGCACATCGTCCGGGCCGATGATCGAAGCGGTAACCTGGACGCCGCCGGTGCCCCAGCCATAGGGCATCGGCATTTCGCGTGAGGCGAACGGCACTTGGTAGCCGGGAATGGCGATACCCTTGAGGATCGCGCGGCGGATCATCCGCTTGGTCTGCTCGTCGAGATAGGCGAAGTTGTAGGTTGCGATATCGGTCGGTTGTGCGGTCATTCCGCGGCCTCCCTTTTTTCTTCCATCTTGCCGCCGTTTTCGCGGCCGTCGTGCTCGGCGCGCATGCGGCGCACCAGGTCGAGCTCGGCCTGGAAGTCGACATAGTGCGGCAGCTTGAGGTGCTCGACGAAGCCGGTCGCCTGGACATTGTCGGAGTGCGAGATGACGAATTCCTCGTCCTGGGCAGCGGCGACGACATCTTCGCCGAATTCGGTTGCACGAAGCGCCCGGTCGCAGAGCGCCATAGCCATCGCCTTGCGCTCGCTCTGACCGAAGACGAGACCGTAGCCGCGGGTGAATTGCGGCGGCGCCTTGGCCGAGCCCTTGAACTGGTTGACCATCTGGCACTCGGTGACACGCGCAGTACCCAGCGGTACGGCGAATGGCAGCTCCGGCACGTCGAGTTCCAGCTCGACCTCGCCGATGCGAACCTCGCCGACGAACGGATGGTTGCGGGCATAGCCGCGCTGGGTGGAATAGCCGAGCGCCAGCAAAAAGCCCTCGTCGCCGCGTGACAGCGCCTGCAGGCGGATGTCGCGCGCCATCGGGAATTCCAGCGGCTCGCGGGTGATGTCACCGGGGACATGGTCCTGCGGCATGTCGCCATCAGGCTCGATCAGGCCTTCGCGGGCGAGGATGGCGGAGACGCGCGGCATGGCGTCCGCGTCGCTGGCGCGCTGCAGCGGCTCGGCGACATCGCCGCCGGCCGCAAGCTCGGGATCGAGCAACCTATGCGTGTAGTCGAAGGTCGGGCCGAGCAGCTGGCCGCCGGGCAGATCCTTGTAGGTCGCCGACACGCGCCGCTCGACCAGCATGGCCCCGGTGTCGATCGCCCTGGTGTAGCCGAAGCGTGGCAGCGTGGTGCGATAGGCGCGAACCAGGAAGATCGCCTCGATCATGTCGCCGCGCGCCTGAACGATGGCCAGCGCCGCCAATTCGCGATCGTAGAGCGAACCTTCGCTCATCACCCGGTCGACGCCGAGCGCCAGCTGCTCGACGATCTGGTCGAGGCGAAGCGCCGGCACGGAACGGTCGCCGCGGCGGCGGTCGGCGAGCAGGGCGTGGGCGTTGGCAATGGCCGCTTCACCGCCTTTTACCGCGACATACATATCACGCCTCCATCGTCTTGATGCGCGTCGTGCGCGGCAGGCAGGTAACGCCTTCCGGGGTGGCGAGGATAATGTCGACACCACGGGGGAAACGCTGATTGTTCTGCTTCCATTGTTCGACGAAGTGGCGCGGCATCTGCGCCGGCGCGATGGTTGCAGTCTTTTCGATGCCGGGACCTTCGAGCAACAAAGGGGCGCCTGAGACAAGATCGCTGATCTGCAGGATCAGCGTCGTCGAGCGGTCGGGATAGTCCTGGGTGCCTTGTGAAAAGCCGTCGAGCGCCATCATCTCGGCCGGCGTGGCGATCAGCGCGAAATGCGCATCGGCTGGCGTGTGGGCCAGTGGCGCGCCGGTGTGGAAGCCAAGCCAGGACTTTATCGCTGCCGGGGCCTGCAAGACGAGGTCGAGCCAGAGCGGCGTGTCGTTGTCGCACAGCGCCAGCGCGATGGCGCCCGCGGTGGCCGACAGCGGCGCCGGCGGGCGGGCAAAGACCGGCAGAGGCTGCAGGGTGCCCGGCCGCGCCATTGCGTCCATCACGGCGCGGAACACCGTCTGGGCGTCGAACACCGGATCGGCAAAGCCGCCCTTGATCGCCTGGGTTGCGATATCCATCAGTCTTCTCCGCGTACCATGGTGAAGAAATCGACCTTCGTTGCCGCCGTCTCGGCGCGCCGCCGCTCACGTCGGCTGGCCAGTGCGGCCTGCAGCGGCGCAATGAGTTTGCTCTCGACCTCGTTGCGGCGGGTGGGATCCTGCCAGAGCGCGTCGGCGATCGCCGCCAGTTTTGCTTTCTGCTTGTCACGGCCCAGCGCGTAGCAGTGGCCGACTTCTCCCGAGGCAAGCCGCACCGTCGCTCGGGTGACTGTCGCCTCGCCGACGTTGAACGGCGCGCCGCCGCCGCCGATGCGGCCACGCACGGTGACCAGGCCGGTTTCGGGGCCGCGCAGGAGTTCTGCTTCCGAAGGCAGGCCGGCTTTGTTCCAGAGGCGGACGATATCGTCGCCGGTCGATTGCGCCAGCGTCGCCATGACGGCCTTGCGCTCAAGCTGCTGATCACGCGCTTCCTGCCCTCGCATGGTTAACATTTCCTTGCGCTGAAAATTTGTCTATTGATGTAGACAATTATACAAATTATATCTATTTTCTAAAGCGTGTCCATGACGGATGGATGACAGCGCGAAAAAGATCGGGGCAAAGAGATGATCGGTCAGCAGATGGCCAGCAGCTTGGAGCGGCGCAGCGGCGTCGCGCTGTGGCGGCAGATCGCCGACCAGATCCTGCATTCGATTGCCGTTGGCGACTTTGCCGAGAATGCTGCGTTGCCACCGGAAGTTGCACTGGCCGAGCGCTATGGCGTCAACCGCCATACGGTGCGCAGCGCCATCGCCGCACTGGTGCAGGATGGCGTGCTCAGGGCCGAACAGGGGCGCGGCACTTTTGTGCTGTCGCGCAAGCGCCTGTCCTATCCGATCGGCGCCCGCACCCGTTTTTCGGAGGGCTTGCAAGGGCAGGCGTCGGAGCGTCGCAGCGTGCTGCTCGAATCGGCGGTCGAGCCGGCCAGCCGGCGCGTCGCCGAAGGGCTGGGGCTTGCCAGGGGTTCGACTGTCATACGCCTCGAAACGCGCGGTGAAGCCGATGGGCAACCGGTCTCGCGTGCCACCGGCTGGTTCGACGCGGCTCGCTTCGCCGGCATCGATGCCGCAATGGCCGAAACCGGATCGGTGACCGCCTCATTCCAGCGTTTCGGCATCGGTGACTATCTCAGGCAATCGACGGTGCTGTCGGCCCGCCATGCGGACGCCGCCGACCTTGCCGATCTTAATCTGCAGCCCGGCGCCATCGTGCTGGTCACGGTCGCCGTCAACGTCACGCCGGACGGCCAGCCGATCCAGTTCGCCGAAACGCGGTTTCCGGCCGAGCGGGTCGAGCTCAAGATATCGGCGCTTTAGGTCCGGTTCATCCGACCTGGATGACGGCCTTGATCAGGCCGGATTTCTCATGCGCCCAGCGGGCGAGGTCGCGCGGCGTGTCGCCAAGCGTCGTGCGATGGGTGACGAGCTTTGCCAGCGGCACAGCACCATCGCGAATCGAGGCAGCGACATGGTCGAAGTCGGCGCGCAGCGCGTTGCGGCTGCCGATCAGCGTCATCTCGCGTTTGTGGAATTCGGGATCGGAAAAGACGATGTCGTCCTTGACGACGCTGACCAGGACCAGCGTCCCGCCATGCGCGACATGGGCGAAGGCTGACTGGACGGACTGGGTGTTGCCGGTGGCATCGAAAATCACGTCAAAACCTTCGCCGTTGGTCGCCTCGCGCACCAGATCGGTCGCAGACTGCCGAGATGCGTCGAGGGTGGCGAAGCCGAGTTCGCTTGCAGCAAAACCCAGCCTCTCGGCACTCATGTCGAGCAGCGTCACGTCGAGACCGGCGATGTGGGCAAACAGCGCTGTGCCGAGGCCGATCGGCCCGGCACCGATGACCAGCGTGCGCGCGCCGGGATCAGCCAGCGAGCGCCGCACGGCATGCGCCCCGATCGCCAGGAATTCGACGGCGGCGGCATCGGCCAGCGACAGGCCGTTGGTCGGATAAAGATTTTGCGCCGGCACCAGGATCCGTTCGCACATGGCGCCGTCGCGGTGGACGCCGAGCACCTCGATCCTGACGCAGCAATTCGGCTTGCCTAGGCGGCAGGCGCTGCATTTGCCGCAAGCGAGATAGGGATTGATGATCACCGGCTCACCGACGGCCAGATCGACGCCTTCGCCGGCCTCGATCACGGTGCCGGAGACCTCGTGACCCATGATGCGGGGATAGGCGAGGAACGGATGCTTGCCCTCGAAAATGTGATAGTCGGTGCCGCAGATGCCGACATGACTGACCGCGACCAACGCCCAGCCCGGCGGTGGTGTGCCCGGCGCCAGGCGGTCTTCCACAACAAGATCGCCGGGCGAACGGCAGATGACGGCTTTCATGCTTTGATCCAGTCGGTTCATGGCGCCGCCGGCCCGATCGCCGGGCCGGCGGTTGTTAAGATGGTCTATTTGCCGCGGCGGCGCAGGCCGTCGAAATAGACGATGACGATGATCAGCACGCCGGTAATGATGCGCTGCCAGAAGGCATTGACGTTCAAGAGATTGGCGCCGTTGTTGATAGTGGCGAGGATGAAGGCGCCGAGCAGCGGTCCGTGCACCGAGCCGACGGCGCCGAACAGCGAAGTGCCGCCGATCACCGACGAGGCGATCGCCTGCAACTCCCAGCCCTCGGCCTGCGTCGGATTGCCGATGCCGATGCGCGAGGCAAGCAGCACGCCGACAAAAGCCGCGCAGAGGCCAGACAGCGTATAGGCCATGTAGATGGTGCGCTGGACGTTGACGCCGGACAGACGCGAGGCCTCGGCGTTGGAGCCGACCGAGAACAGATACCGGCCCCAGCGGCTGTGATGCAGGAAGATGTAGGCGGGAATGCCGACCAGGATCACCATCCAGAACAGATTGGGGACGCCGAGGAACGAGCTGCGCGAAAACAGCTGGAAGGCGTCGTTGTTGATCGAGATCGAGTTGCCATTGGTCATCAAAAGGCCGATGCCGCGCAGCGAGGTCAGCGTCGCCAGCGTGATGATGAAGGGCGGCAGGCCCATCTTGACGATGCCGAAGCCGTGGAACAGGCCGATGGCGACGCCAACCAGCAAGGTGATCAGGATGGCGAGGTAAATCGGCACGCCGGCATTGATCAGCATCGCAACGATGACGGTGGCGAAGCCAACCACGGCGCCGACGGAAAGGTCGATACCGCCGGTGATGATGACGAAGGTCTGGCCGACCGCCAGGATGGCGATCATCGAACCTTGCCGCAGCAGGTTCGAGATGTTGTTGGCGGAGGCGAAGCTCGGCGTCGCCACCGACAGGATGACCCACAACAGCACCAGCAGCGCCAGCAGTGTCAGCCCGAACAGCGCGTTGTAGTTGCGTTTCGGCCTTTCGGCCGCGATCGCCTCGGTGCTCATATCTGTCCTCCCGGTTTTTCTTGTTTCTCGGCCAGCGCCTGGGTGAGGATCTCCTCATGGTCGGCAGTGTGGAAACCATGAGTGGCCACCAGTTTGCCGCGCCGGAACACATGCAGCGTGTCGGCCAGTTCATAGACCTCGGGCAGATAGGACGAGATCAGGATGATGCCGGCGCCCTTGGACAAAAGCGCACTGAACAGGCGGTAGATCTCGGCCTTGGTGCCGACATCGACGCCGACTGTCGGCTCGTCGAAGATGAACAGCTTGGCGCCGTGCGCCAGCCATTTGCCGATGACGATCTTCTGCTGGTTGCCGCCGGACAGGCTGGAGGCGAGGGCGTGACGCGTCGGCGTCTTGATCCTGAGATTGGCGATCTGGCGATCCGCCTCGGTCTTCTCCTGTGCGCTGGAGATCAGCAGATTGCTGGAGATGCGCTTGTAGATCGGCAGATTGAGATTGAGGCCGACCGGCAGGTTGAGGCAGAGGCCCTGGTCACGGCGGCTTTCCGGCGCCAGCGCCATGCCGAGCCTGATGGCGTCATGCTCGGAGTTGACCTGAACCTCCTTGCCCTCCCAGAGGATCTGGCCGGCCGACTTGCGGTGACGGCCGTAGAGCGTGGTGACGAACTCGCTGCGCCCAGCGCCGATCAGCCCGTAGAGCCCGACGATTTCGCCGGCACGGACCGTCATCGAGACATTTTCGAAGCCCTTGCCGGAGAGATTTCTGGCTTCGAGCAGCGTCGCGCCCGGGGTAAAATGCTCCTTGTGATAGACTTGCTCGATCGAGCGGTTGATCATCATCTTGACCAGCTCGGCGTCGTTGGTCTCGGCGATGTTCCTGGTGCCGACAAGCGTGCCGTCGCGCAGCACCGAGACGCGGTCGGCGAGCTCGAACACCTCTTCCATGCGGTGGCTGATGTAGATGATGGTGACGCCTTCGCCCTTCAGCCGGCGGATCAGCGTGAACAGCTGGTCGGCCTCCTTGCGGGTGAGATAGGCAGTCGGTTCGTCGAAGATCAGGAACTTGGTGCCGCGCACGGTGGCGCGGGCGGCAGCGATCAGCTGCTGCTGGCCTATGGTCAGGTCACCCAGCACGACATGCGCCGGCAGATCGAAGCCGAGATCGTCGATGATCTTCTGCGCTTCCCTGACCATGGCCCGCTGCTGCAGTATGCCGAAGCGGGAATCCTCCTCGCCGAGGAACATGTTGGCCGCGACAGTGAGATGGCGGCACAGAACGACCTCCTGGTGCACGGCATTGATGCCGAGCGCCATCGCCTCATGCGGCGTCGCCAGCGCTGCCGGCTTGCCCTCCCAGATGACGTCGCCGGAGGTGCGCGGCATGACGCCGGTCAAAAGCTTGATCAGGGTGGATTTGCCGGCACCGTTCTCGCCGACAATGGCGTGGATTTCGCTGGCCTTGAAGGCGAGGCTAACCGGCTTCAGCGCGTGCGTGCCGGGATATCGTTTCTCCAGGCCCTTGAGTTCGAGGATCGTCCTGCCCGGTTCCAGCGTTGGGGCGGGATGCAGTTCCTGCGCCGTCGACGTCATGACGTTCCTCCCAATTGGCCTCCCAGATTGGCCTCCCAGATCGGCCTCACGAGTGGCACGAGTGTAGGTCGTTTCCGGGGCAAAAAGCCCCGGAAACGGTGTGCCAATGCCGGTGCTCAGTCGAGCTTCGGATTGAGCAGCGCGTCGATCTTCGGATCTTTCATGTTAGCCTTGGTGACGAGGTTGGCGCCGGTATCGACATTGGCCTCGACCTTCTCGCCCTTCGAGGCAGCGAGCGCCGTCTTGATGCCGTCATAGCCCATCCGGTAAGGATCCTGGACGACGAGGCCGGAAATGACGCCGTCATTGAGGAACTTGACCAGCTTCTCGTCGCTGTCGAAGCCGATCAGCCCGACCTTGCCGGCAAGGCTGTTCTCGGCGATCGCCTGACCGACGCCCTGCGCCATGATCAGGTTGGAGGCGAAGATGCCCTTGAGGTTCGGGTTGGCGGTGATCAGGTCGGTTGCGATGTTGAGGCCGGTGGTGGCCTGGCCGTCGGCGTATTTGTCGGCAATCAGCTTGAGGCCGGGATATTTGGCGGCAAGCTGTTCCTTGAAGCCCTGGGCGCGCTGCTCGAGCGAGCCGGCACCCGGAAGCGCGGTGATCAGGGCGACGTCGCCCTCGATTTTGCCGCCATTGGCTTCGCCGATCGCGGCCGCCAGCCCGTCAGCGGCGACGCGGCCGCCCTGGATATTGTCGGTGGTCAGGAACGAGGTGAAGGCCTTGGAGTCGGCGCCGGAATCGATGCCGATGATCTTGACGTTGGTGGCTGCCTCGTCGATCGGCTTGCCGAGCGCCTTGGCCTCGGTTGGTGCGATGACCACGGCAGCCGGGTTGCCGGCGACGGCGTTTTCAAGGATCGAGATCTGGCCGTTGACGTCGGTCTCCGCCTGGGCGCCGAGTTCCGGCACGTTGACGCCGAGGTCCTTGCCGGCCTTGCGGGCGCCGGCCAGCACGATCTGCCAGTAGAAAGAGGTGGTGTCCTTGACGATGATCGGAATGGTTACGTCCGCCGCCGAAGCAGGCGCCGAATGCATCACGCCGGCAAGCATCGAGGCGGCGGCGAGCGCCACGAATACGCGGCGGTTGAGAATGCTGGTCACGAATTTCATTTAGACTTCCTCCCTAGGTCGCCTGGTGAACGTAGCGGAAGCTCGGTTTGGATAGGCGCTGGCCAAACGGAACTTTATCAATAAAAAACATTTACCGCATTTTGATAGTGCATCGGTCCGGTCGACGCAAGCGGTGTTTCGTGTCGTCCTGCCTATGCCTCGACCGGAAAGGGAGTGCCGATCCTCATTGTCAAACCCCGCAAATCCTCTCCAAAAGGTATGGAATATTAATTCCATCTTCCGGTCAAGATGGAATATTCATTCTTTTTTGAAGCATAGGGTGGGGCGCCTCCTGATCGCACCGTCCGCCGTTCAACCGGCGAAGGCCGCCGCGCATCAGCCGAGCTTCTGAACGACCGTGTAGGGATCATATTTGGCGAATTCTGTTTCGGGCACCTGGATGTCGAGCAGTTGCAGATTTCGTTCCAGATTGGCCGGCTTGGCGGTGCCCGTCAGCACAGAAGCCACCACAGGCTCGTGCAGCGGGAACTGGAATGCCGCCGCGGCAAGCGGATAGTCGCCCTCGGCGGCGATTTTTTCCATGGCGCCGACGCGGTCGAGAATGTCCTCGGTGGCCGGCAGGTAGTCGAAATGCGCACCCGGCACCGGGCCGGTCGCCAGGATGCCCGAGTTGAAGACGCCACCGATGATCAGCGAGGTCTGCCGTTGCCGGCAAAGCGGCAGCAATTCGGCTTCGGCGGTGCGGTCGAGCAGCGAATAGCGGCTGGCGAGCAGGATGCAGTCGAGCGGCGCCTGGCGCAGCACATCGAGACAGATCTGCACCTCGTTGACGCCAAGGCCGTAGGCGGAAATGACCTTGTGCGACTTCAGCTCTTCCAGCGCCTTCAGCCCGCCATCCATAAACTGGCGGAAATGCAGCTTCGTTTTCTCGACGCCATGCGTATAGACGCCGATGTCGTGGACGAACAGGACGTCGATTCGATTGAGGCCAAGCCGCGCATAGCTGAACTCGACGGAGCGCATGATACCGTCGTAGGAATAGTCGTAGTCGGGCGCAAAGGGCAGCGGATCAACATAGGAATGGTCCGGAATCCGGTCTTCCGGCACCGGCCGCAACAGGCGCCCGACCTTGGTCGACAGCACGTAGGAGTCCCGCGGCTTGTCGCGCAGGAAATCGCCGAAGCGGCGTTCCGAAAGGCCGAAGCCGTAGAACGGCGCGGTATCGAAATAGCGCAAGCCGGCATCCCAGGCGACCTGAAGCGTCTGCATCGCCGTCTCGCGTGGACAGGCTCGGTAGAGCCCGCCGACCGCCGCGCCGCCGAAGCTGACCTCGGTTATTTCCAGCGCGGTGCTGCCGACACGGCGTTTCTTCATGCAAAGCCTCCCACCGGCCATTTGCCGGCCCGTCCATGTCTCAAGTCAGTTGATGGCTGGTCTAGAGGGTCGCGCCGAGGTGCCACGGCACGAACTCGTTGTCGCCGTAGCCGAACTCCTCGCTCTTGGTCTTGCGGCCGGAAGCCGTCTCGACGATCAGCTCGAAAATCTCGCGGCCCATGCCGGCAATGGTCTTTTCGCCCGAAGCGATGACGCCGCAATTCACGTCCATGTCCTCTTCCATCGTATGGTACATGGTCGAGTTGCTGGCGACCTTGATCGACGGTGTCGGCCGGCAGCCGAAGCAGGAACCGCGGCCGGTGGTGAAGACGATGACGTTTGCGCCGCCTGCCACCTGGCCGGTGGCGGAAACCGGGTCGTAGCCGGGCGTGTCCATGAACACCAAGCCGTGGCCGGCGACCTTCTCTGCGTAGCCAAAGACGCCGTTGAGCGGCGTCTGGCCACCCTTGGCGACGGCGCCAAGCGACTTCTCCAAAATGGTGGTCAGGCCGCCGCGCTTGTTGCCTGGTGACGGATTGTTGTCGATTGAGGCGCCATGCTTGGCAACATGGTCTTCCCACCATTTTACATAGCCATCGAGCTTGGCGGCGATCTCCGGGGTCGCCGCGCGATAGGCCAGAAGATGCTCGGCGCCGTAGATTTCCGTCGTCTCGGAAAGGATGCCGATGCCGCCGACGCCGGCCAGGATGTCGACGGCGGCGCCCAGCGCCGGATTGGCGGTGATGCCGGACATGCCGTCGGAGCCGCCGCATTGCAGGCCGACGACGATCTCGCTGACCGGAATCGGCTCACGCTCGAGCTTGCCGACCTCCTCTGATATCTCGGCCAGCACGACCAACGCCTTCTCGACAGATTTGCGCGAGCCGCCGGCTTCCTGGATGTTGAAATGGCGCTTTCCCGCGGCGACGCCCTTCTGGCCATAGAGGGTGAGCTGGTTGACCTCGCAGCCGAGACCGACCATCAGCACACCGCCAAAATTCGGGTGACGGGCATAGCCGGCAAGCGTGCGGTGCAGCACCATCATGCCGTCGCCGGTGGCGCTCATGCCGCAGCCCTGGCCGTGAACGATGGGAACGAAGCCGTCGATACCCGGATATCTGGGCAGCAGCGTCCGGTTCGCCTCGTCGGCGATGGCGTGGCAAACGGTGGCCGAGCAATTGACGCTGGCGAGAATGCCGACGAAGTTGCGCGTGCCGGCACGGCCGTCGGCGCGGCGGTAGCCCATGAAGGTGCGGGCGCGATCGGCCTCTGTGGCGTGCACAGCCTCGCTCGGCGGCACCACCGGCAAACGCCCGGATTCGAAGACCAGATTGTGCGAATGGACATGCTCGCCGGGCGCAATGGCTTCAGTGGCGCGGCCGATCGCCTGGGCGTATTTAACCACGGCCTCGCCGGCGGCAATCGGCTTGATCGCCACCTTGTGGCCGGGTTCGATCAGCGCCGTGGCAACGGCGCCGCCCGGCAGCACCGCGCCGATCTCGATGCGGCCGTTGGCGACCGCGACATTGTCGGCGGCGGACAGAAGAATGCTGTTTGCGGTGTTCACGGGCAGTTTCCTGGGTGTTCCTGGGATCGGCAAGCGATTGACACGCGCCTGTTAACGGTTAATGTCTTTTATCGTGAAAAAACAGTTTTGCGTCAATTGTTTTTTCGTGACGAAGCCGCGCGTTGTTGTGGATGCGCAGAGGACCGGACACTGGAACCAGGCCTGACTTCCGAAAAGCGATTCCGCTTCCCGGGAGCCTGCGCCAGAAGCATCTGCATATCGCGCTTCAAGCCGGCCGCCGCAAGCGCCGGCGCGCAACGGGGCAGGGGATGTCGAAGAGCAACAACGTCTATAAGGACGCCTACAATCGCGGTTTGCGGCTGCTCGACGAAACGAAAAGCCTGCCGTCGGAGCCCGAGCTGGGCACCCTGCTTGGCGTCAGCCGCACGACCATCCGCACCATCCTTGCGCGCATGGAAGAGACCGGGCTGATCGCCTGGAACAAGCGCAGCAAGACGGTTTTGCGCGTGCCGCGGCCGGACGACTTTTTTCCCGAGGAAGAAACCGACACGCTCTCGCAGATCATCGAGCGCTCCTTCATGCGGCGGCTGCTTGCCGGCGGTGCCGAGCCCGGCATGCAGATCAACGAACTCGAACTGGCGCGCGAGATCGGCGTTGGCACCACCAGCGTGCGCGAGTTCCTGATCCGCTTTTCCCGCTTCGGGCTGATCGAGAAGCGCCGCAACAGCCACTGGGTGCTGAAAGGCTTTACCCGCGCTTTCGCGCTGGAACTGACCGAAATCCGCGAGATGTTCGAACTGCGCTCGGCCGCCGCCTTCGCCGCGCTGCCGGAAGACAGCCCGGTGTGGGCCGACCTCGACCTGCTGGAGGATGAGCATCGCCTGCTGGCGCGCGAGATCGCCATGCGCTTCAACGAATTCTCGGAGCTCGACGAGCGCTTTCACCGGCTGATCCACCGCGCGTCGCACAATCGCTTCATCGTCGATTTCTACGACGTCATCGCCATGATCTTCCACTACCACTATCAGTGGAACAAGGCGCAGGAGCGCGAGCGCAACGAAGTGGCGGTCGCGGAACACCTGGCCTATATCGCGGCGCTCAAATCGCGCGATCTCGGCAAGGTAGACGCCGCCTGCCGCAAGCATCTGAAGTCCGCGCGGCACACGCTGCTGACGTCGATTCCAGAAGGCCAGCAAGCGTAGCGAGCTTTAGGTTGTTGCATTAAAGCGCCGCGTTGCCGCAGTGGTGATTTGGCGATTTTCCGACCGCCGGCCGCGTGCTAAATATCTTGCCGTTGCTGCGTGAGGAGGCAGGTCTTTGAACATCCGGCAGAGACGATGGAGCATGCCGGCGACATTCGCCGCGGCCTATTTGCTCGTGCTCCAGTCGATGCTTGGCGCATTCGCCTTCGGCATCGGGCCGGATGCTTCGCAACGCGACGCTTTCGGCAACGTCATCTGCACCCAGGAGGGCGCTGCCCAGCTTCCCGGCGGCGATCCGCACCAGCAGCACATGCCGGCTTGCTGCATGCCTGGCTGCGGCATGGCTTCGGCTGTCTACGCGCCGCCGCCCGCTGCCGCCACGGTGTCCGGCAATTTTTCGGCCGAAATCGTCGCCTTTGTGCTGCCGCCGTTCAGGCATCTCGACTTTGCCCGCGACCGCTCTCCGTCGAATCCGCGCGCGTCTCCGGTGACGGCCTGATCCGTCCCAGTTCGCCTTGCGGAATATTTCGCGGGCGAATTCGTTCAACATCGAAACTGTTCGCGACCGGCCGACGGCGCGATTTCTCAGTTCCTGGAGCTATCATGTCTCACACTTTTCGCGCGCGGCTCGGCCGCAACAGCCGCTTCCTGCGCAGCTTCGAGGAGCGACTCGGCGTCACCGTACTCGTCCTCGCCCTGCTGTTCGTCAGCGCCCAGGCCGTTTTCGCGCATGAGTTCAGGGCTGGCGACCTCGAGATCGTGCATCCCTGGTCGCGCGCCACACCGCCCGGCGCCAAAGTGGCCGGCGGCTACTTCACCGTGACCAACACCGGCAGTTTGCCGGACCGGCTGCTGTCGATCTCCTCGGAAATTTCGGCCAAGGCCGAATTGCATGAGATGGGCGTCAAGGACGGCGTCATGACGATGCGGCCGGTCAGCGGCCTCGAAATCCCGGCCGGCGGCAAGGTCGCGCTGGCGCCCGGCGGCTATCATTTGATGTTTGTCGGCCTCAAGCGTCAGCCCAAGCAGGGCGAGACGTTTCCCGCCACGCTGACTTTCGAGAAGGCCGGCACGGTCGCCGTCGAGTTCACGGTGGAAGGCATGGGCGAAACGGGCGGCATGCACGACCATGCCAATTGATCCGGCCAGATCCGCTCAATTCAAACTCGAGGAACCATCATGAACAATTATCTTCTGTCGGCCGGCGTGTTTTTCGTCTTGGGGACAAGTGCTGCCTTTGCCCACATTACGCTGGAAGCGCAGGAGGCGGCGGTCGGTTCGACCTACAAGGCGATCCTGCGCGTGCCGCATGGCTGTGAAGGCAAGGCGACGACCGCCGTGCGCGTGCAGATCCCGGAGGGAGTGATTTCAGTGAAGCCGATGCCGAAGGCCGGCTGGACGCTGCAGGTCAAGAACGGCAGATACGAGAAATCCTATCAGCTCCATGGTCAAGAGATGTCCAGCGGCGTCAAGGAAGTCAATTGGAGCGGCGGCAGCCTGCCGGACGAATTCTACGACGAATTCGTCTTCCGCGGCACACTGGCGGCGGATCTGCCGGCCGGCCAAACGCTCTACTTCCCGGTGGTGCAGGAATGCGACGGCGCCGCCGAACGTTGGATCGAGATACCAGCGGCCGGCCAGGATGAGGACGCGCTGGAATATCCGGCGCCCGGCCTCAAGCTTGCGCCGAAGCAATGATTATTTGGCGGCGCGCATTGTTCGAAAGAGTGCGCCGCTGTTTTGTGCCGTGACATGAGTGCTGCATCCCTGCTGCGAACGGTATGCGCAACCGGCCGATTTGCGATCTGCCTGCTGGCTGCGATCGTGCTGCTTGCCGCCATTGCCGCGCCAGGTCAGGCCTTCGCCCACGCGGCGCTGGTCACAACGGAGCCGACGGACGGCGCCGTGCTGGCGCAGAGCCCCGCGCAGTTCTCGCTGACCTTCAGCGAGCCGGTGTCACCGCTGATGCTGACCTTGGTGCGGCCCGATGGAACGCCGGTTCCGCTGACATCCTTTCGGCTCAATGGCCAGACGCTCGACATCGACAATCCGCAACGGCTCGGATCCGGCACCCATGTGCTGAGCTGGCGGGTGATCTCCGCCGATGGCCATCCGGTCGGCGGCTCGGTGCTGTTTTCGATCGGCGCGCCGAGTGCGGCGCCGGCCGTCGCCGAAGCTGTCGACCGGGGCCTGAGGTCGGCAATCTGGATCGGCAAGGTCTTTCTCTATGTCGGCCTGTTTCTCGGCGTCGGCGGCGCCTTTGCCATCGCCTGGCTGGCGAAGGGCGGGCGTTCCGGCCGGCGCTTCGTCATCGCCGCGATCCTGTGCGGCCTCGTCGCGGCGCCGTTGTCGCTCGGCTTGCAGGGACTGGACGCGCTCGGCGCACCGTTCGTCCGGCTGGCGCAGCCACGCGTCTGGCAGGCCGGGCTCGGCACCAGCTTCGGCTGGACGATGCTGGTCGCGCTGGTGGCGCTCGGGCTTGGCCTGCTGTCGCTGGTCGGGCCGCGCGGCGGCGCAAAGCTGTTTGCCCTGGTCGGCCTGGCCGGTGTCGGTGCCGCCCTCGCCGCCAGCGGACATGCAAGTGCCGCCGAACCGCAATGGCTGACAAGGCCGATTGTGTTTCTGCACGGCGCCGGCATTGCATTCTGGGCCGGGGCGCTGGCGCCGCTCGGTCTCACTATCAGGCGGAAGCCGGCCGAGGCCGCGCCTTTCCTGCATCGGTTTTCCCAGGCGATCCTGCCTGTCGTGGCCGTGCTTGCGGCCACCGGCTTCGTGCTGGCTGTCATCCAGGTACAGGCGCCCGCAGCTTTGCTCGAGACCGCCTATGGCCGGCTGCTGCTGGTCAAGCTGGCGCTGCTGTTGTTTCTGTTCATTCTGGCCGCCATCAACCGCTGGAAGCTGACCGGTCCCGCGGAAGCGGGAGAGACGGAAGTACAGAAGAGGCTGGTCCGCTCGATCGGCATTGAGATGCTGATCGTTCTGGCGATATTCGGCGTTGCCGCCGGCTGGCGCTTCACGCCGCCGCCACGCGCCCTGGCGATCGCAGCGGCGCAGCCGGCTTCGGTGCATATCCACACGCCGAAGGCGATGGCCGACCTCAGCATCACACCCGGCCATGTTGGGCCGGTTGCCGCCTCGATCGTCATCATGACCGGAGATTTCGGCCCGCTCGACGCTGAACAAGTGACGCTGGTGCTGTCAAAACCCGATGCCGGGATCGAGCCGATCAAGCGCGCGGCGACAAAGCGCGTCGATGGTACTTGGCGTGTCGACGATCTCGTCGTCCCGGTCCCGGGCCGATGGACGGCGCGGCTCGATATTCTCGTCTCGGATTTCGAGATCGTGAAGATAGAGGCACCGATCTATATCAGGTGATGAGGACCAGCCGGCAGTCTGCGCAACACATTTCGGCGAGGCGGTTGACGCGGCCTTGAAGGCCCGTCATTCATTTCGGCAAGATTGGCATTTCGGCAAGATTGGCATCTCGACAAGAATGGCATCCCAAGAAGAATGGGCACCGCTACAAATCGCGCCTCAACAAAAGATCCGAAAGCAGGGAAGAAACGATGGAAAAAGCCGAAATCGGCCTGATCGGCCTTGGGACGATGGGCTCCAACCTGGCGCTCAACATCGCCGAGAAGGGTCACCGCATAGCCGTTTTCAACCGCACCGCGGCACGCACCGACGCCTTCGTCGAGAATGCCGGGACGCTCAGGGATATGGTCGTGCCCTGCTACAGCCTGGAGGAACTCGCCGCCGCCATCCGGCCGCCGCGGCCGATCATCATCATGGTGCTGGCCGGCAAGCCGGTCGACGAGCAGATCGCGGCACTGCGCGGCGCGCTGTCGGCCAACGACATCGTCATCGATGCCGGCAATGCCAATTTCCGCGACACGATGCGGCGCTTCTCCGAGCTTTCCGATTCGGGTCTCACCTTCATCGGCATGGGCGTGTCCGGCGGCGAGGAGGGCGCGCGCCAGGGACCGTCGATCATGGTCGGCGGCACCGAAGAGTCCTGGAAACGCGTCGAAAAGGTGCTGACCGCCATTTCTGCCAAGTTCAGGGATGAACCCTGTGCGGCATGGCTTGGCACCGATGGCGCCGGGCACTTCGTCAAGACCATCCATAACGGCATCGAATATGCCGACATGCAGATGATCGCCGAGATCTACGGCATCTTGCGCGACGGGTTAGGCATGGGGCCGAAGGAGATCGCACAGGTGTTTGCCGGCTGGAACAAGGGCCGGCTCAACTCCTACCTGATCGAGATCACCGCCAAGGTGCTGGACGCCGACGATCCGAAGACAGGCAAGCCGGTGGTCGATATCATCCTCGACCGCGCCGGCCAGAAGGGCACCGGCAAATGGTCGGTCATCGAGGCGCAGCAACTCGGCATTCCCGCCACCGCGATCGAGGCCGCGGTGGCGGCGCGCGTCCTGTCGTCGATCAAGGACGAGCGGCTGGCCGCCGAAAACGCCTATGGCAAAGGCGGCGTGACCACCATTTCCGGAGACAAGGACGCGCTTCTTGGCGATCTCGAACTGGCGCTGTTCGCCGGCAAGATATCAGCCTATGCGCAAGGCTTCGCGGTGATGAGCGGCGCGTCGAAGGAATTCAACTGGAACCTGCCGATGCCGACCATCGCCAAGATCTGGCGGGCAGGCTGCATCATCCGCTCGCAGTTGCTGGACACGATGGCGGAAGCCTTCGGCACCGGCGGGGCGGCCACCAATCTTTTGATGGCGCCGGCTTTCATTGCAATGATGCAGGAAGCGCATCCATCGCTGCGGCGCATCGTGGCAGGGGCGTCGGAAGCCGGCTCACCCGTGCCGGCGCTGTCGTCGGCGCTTGCCTATTTCGACAGCTACCGCCAGGGCCGCGGCACCTCGAACCTGATCCAGGCGCAACGCGATTTCTTCGGCGCGCACGGCTTCGAACGCATCGACGGGCCGGGCGCTTTCCATGGCCCTTGGGGGAGCGGAGCGGCTGGGTAGCGCCTAATGTCGGTCGTAAGAATCACCTTGCCGGCCCCTGGAAGCAGATATTGTGCGTGACCAGCTAGAGGTCGTGGTCCCGCGAGAAGTCGTCGTTACAACTGGTTCGCGGAACCTGACATCGCTTCACGGGGTCCACGGGGGTGCCGTCGAAACGTGCTCAGGCTGATGCTCGCCGAATGATCCTGAACCCGATGTCGATGACGTTCTCCGCCTGCTCCTCGCCGCGGAAGCGCGACAGGATGGCCTCGGCGGCGGCAGCGCCGAGCGCTTCGCGGTCGACGCGTACGGTGGTCAGGGCAGGTTCCACCGCGGCGGCATAGTCCTGGTCTCCGAAGCCGATCACCGCCACGTCGCCCGGTACGGAAAGTCCTCGCGCAAGCGCCTCGATTAGGACGCCGTGCGCGAGCAGATCGGAACTGCAGAACACGACGCCGTCCGAAAAGCCTTCCCGCAGCAGGCGCGAAAGCCCGGCCCGGCCGTTGGCCAGAGTCGCCGGCGCGTCGAAAGCCGCTTTCAGGACGGCATGGCCGCTACTCCGCTCGAAGCGGTCCGAGAACGCCTGCTGGCGCCGGCGCGCCCGCTCGTCGCCGGCCGACACGCAGGCCGCGCGCGGGTAGCCTGCGTCGATCGCGAAGTCGGCCGCCGCGCGGCCCGCCTCGACATGCGAGAAGCCGACGCAGATGTCGATCGGCGTGGTGCTGATGTCCCAGACCTCGACGACCGGAATGCCCGCCGCCAGCAGCATGCGCCGCGCCTGCGCGGAGTGGTGAATGCCCGTGAGCAGCATCGCGTCGGGCCGGCGCGAAAGGTGGGTGGCGATGAACGCCTCCTCGTCGCCGGGGTCGAAACCCGTCTCCGACAGCAGAATCTGGTAGCCGCGCGCGCGCATGCGTTCGTTGAACGAGGTGATCATCGAGGCGTAGACGATGTTCGAGATCGACGGAACCAGCGCCGAAACCAGCATGCTCCTCTGGGAGGCGAGCGCGCCGGCGAGCGCATTCGGAACGAAGCCGGTGACGCGGATCGCCTCGTGGATGCGCCGAAGCGTCTCAGCAGAGACCTTTGAGGGTTCGGAAAGCGCGCGCGAGACCGTGACCTGCGAGACGCCGGCCATACGGCCGACCGTCTGCATGGTCACCGCCCCTGACGAGCGTCTGCGCCTGGCGCGAGTCGAAGTCTCCTCCACAACCATGTACGACTTATTTCTTCGGACGGCCCGAAAGGCAAGTTTCAACCGGCGGCGAGCTTCTCCGCGCGCTGGCGGCGGCCGATGACGACCGAAACCGCAATCGACGCCACGATCAGGACCCACAGGAAGGCTGCGATCCAGCTCTTGGTGAAGAAGATCGTCAGGTCGCCAAACGACTCCAGGCTCTTGACGAAGTAGATTTCGGCCGAAGGCCCGAGGATGAAACCGATGATGAACGGAGCGGTTTCGAGCCCCAGCTTGACGCCGATCCACCCCGCGACGCCGAAGAAGAGCAGCGTCCAGACGTCGAACATGATGCCGTAGTTGATTGTATAGGCGCCGATGACGCACATCATCAGGATGACCGGATAGAGGATCGCCTTCGGAATCGCCACCGCCAGCGAGAACCAGCGGATCGCGTAGTACATCATCGCGAACGTGACCAGGTTGGCAAGCAGCATCGCGATGATCATCGAGTTCCACGTTTCCGGATGCTGGCCTATGAACAGGGGCCCGACCTGGATGCCCTGAAGCGCGAAGGCGCCGATCAGAAGGGCAGTGGTCGAATCTCCCGGTATCCCGAGCGACAGCAGCGGCACCAGCGCTCCGCCGGTCAACGCGTTGTTGCTCGTCTCCGAAGCGATGACGCCCGCCGGTTCGCCCTTGCCGAACGTCTCGGGATGCGACGAACTCGTCTTCGCCGCCGTATAGGCGAGGATCGACGCCGCCGACCCGCCGATCCCCGGCAGGATGCCGACGAAGGTGCCGATGCCCGACGAGCGGATGAGATTGATCGTCTGGCCCCGAAATATCGACCACGAGAACTTCGACCTGCCGCCCGACTCCAGTTCCTTGACCGAAGGCCCCTTCGGCATGCCGATCTCGGCCTCCTCCAGCACCGTCGTCAGCCCGAACAGCGCGATCAGCACCGGCAGCAGCGCGAAGCCGCCGTAGAGGATGTCCTCCATGCCGGGCGGGATCAACCGGAAATGGCCGTTGCCGCCATCGGTCACGTCATAGACCCCGACGAGGCTGAGAAAGATGCCCAGGAAGCCCGAGAAGATGCCCAGCAGCATGTCGCTCGACAGCGCGCCCATCACCGTCAGCGCGAACAGGATGATCAGGAACTTTTCGACGTAGGAGAAGCGGATCGCGAAATCGGCCAGCCACGGCGTGAACAGATAGAGCGCCGCCAGCGAGATCAGGCCGCCGATCAGTGAACCGATGATGGCGATGCGCATCGCCTGCTCGCCTTTGCCCTGACGGGCCATCTGGAAGCCGTCGAACGTGGTCGCGACCGACGACGGCGTGCCGGGTATGCCGATGAGGATCGCCGGCACCACCCCGCCTGAGATGCCGCCGACATAGAGACCGATTAGCAGGGCGAGGCCGTTCTCGAGCCCAAGCGAGTAGGTCATCGGCAGGCAGACGGCCACCGCCATCGTCGCCGTCAGGCCGGGAATGACGCCGAAGACGATACCGATAGCCGTTCCGCCGGCGATCAGCAGCACAAACAGAGGCGTGACGAAACCGAACAGTTCCATTGGGTTCTCCCTGTCAGGGCAGCGTCAGGAAGAAGACGTGCGCGAACACCCACCACACCAGCACGGGCGCGGCGACCGCCACCACGCCAAGCACGATGACGGCGGACCTTGTACGCTCCTGCAGGTAGAGCAGCCCGCTGAGCGCCACGAACGGGATGGAGCAGATTAGGAAGCCCATGCCCGTGTTGGGCCAGATGTCACCGACAGGGACCATCAGCAGGAAATAAACCAGCGTCAAAGCGATCGTCCCGAAGAAGCGCGGCTTGTCCATCGCCGCCAAGGTCTGCGACCAGTACCGGCCGGCGCCGGCGATCGCCTGCCGGCGCGTGATGAGAATGGCCATCCCCAGCGCAAGCAGAATGCCGCCGATCAGTGTCGGAAACACCAGGTGCGAGGTCTGGAAATCGATCGTGACGCGCGTAAAATCGCCCATCTGCCGTGTGCTCCTCCATGCGCGAGCAGCGTGGGGGGGGGGGGGGGGGGGCCCCCCAAAAAAAAAAAAAAAAAAAAACACCCCCCCCCCCGGGGGGGGGGCCCGATTTTTTTTTTTTTAGGGGTTTGTTTTTAAAACCCAACCCA
>NZ_JBVVQB010000030.1:59813-75597 GCF_055811775.1 Mesorhizobium sp. WSM4844
CGTTGGTTTGTATCTAATAGCCTCGCCCGCGGATAAAAACCCCCCTGGCCCGGGGCGCCGCCCCCCCCCCGCGCTGGGGCGGCCCGCGGTCCCGCCCGCACGAAAGACTATACCCCTAGAGCAAGCCGCCCGATTGGCGGCTCGCTCCAGCTTTTTGTTTTCGCATCGGTTTTGCTGAAAACCGGCATCCACTTTTCGGCACGATGCTCTAGCCCTTCAGCTTCTCGATGATCGAGGCCACCGTATCCCGCTTGGACGTCAGATGCGCCTTCGCCTCGGCCTGAGGCAGGTAGTTGGGGATGAAAAAGGCCTTGGCCTGCCGCTTCTGGATCTCGCCGGCGGCGTAGATTTCCTTCAGCGCGGCGTCGATCTCGGACGCCATGGCGGCGTCCATCTCCTTGTTGAACAGCAGGAAAAACTCCTTGTCGAACGTGAAATCCTTGCTGCCGTCGAGCGTGACGCTGGTCTGGGGGCTGGTGAATTTGAGCATTTCTTCCCGGCTCGTTCCACCCATCCCCGCCTCGGGGGCCTGCGCCAATGTCTCGGGACGCGCGGTGATCCAGACGAAGCGCATCGCGGTGCGGTCGTCTTCCGGCAGTTGCGTGAACTGCTCGTTGGCCTGGATCGAACCGTTGATCACGTCGGCCAGGTCGTCCCACATCGCCTGGTTCTTGTCGGCCTGCGAGCCGGTGTTGACCGCCACGATGTTGGCTTCCGATCCCGGATTGCGCACGCGGGCAGCATTGCGCATGCCGGTGAAACCGATCTCCGAGACGCCGCCCGGCTGGATGGCGACGCGAACCTTCTCGCCTTTTGCGGCTGCCGCGAAAACGTCCTCCATCGACTGATAGGGGGACTTCTTGGGAACGAGGAAGCAGTCGCCGGGGTTGATCGCCACAGTCGGTCCGATCGCGAAATCGGCGAAGGCATCGGGGACGCCCGGCACTCCGTAGAGATAGGAGAGGTAAATCTGGTCGTGGTGCAGCATGATCGTCGTGCCGCGGGAATCGCGGCCGGTGGCGTTCAGCGCCTCACTGGTGCCCACCGGGTCGACGCGAATGTTCACGCCCAGCTTCTGCGCCAGCGCTTCGGCGGCGATCGACGAGTTTTGGTAGGTGTCGCCGCCCGTCGAAGTCGAACCGATGACCATTCGGATGTTGCGCGGCAGGCTCTGCGCACGCGCGACGAACGGGCTCGCCAGCGCGACGGCGGCCCCGGCTCCTGTTGCGAGAAGGGATCTGCGGGTCAGTTTCATGATGTCCTCCCTGGGCCGCGGAACCCGCGGCGCGATCTCAGGGTCGCGCGGCAATCTCCCACTGCCGCACAACCCGCTCCCATGCGCATCTATGTTAGCGCATACATCCTCATGCACGAAAACGAGCGTTTCTGTCAACCGTACCGACATTGGCGGGTAGAAATTCTGTTCTACGCGGACGCATCAAATTGACAAACATGAATGTTAGCGCATACATCGAGCGATACGCGTGGAGGATGTCATGCCCGACGACAACCGCAGAACACCGGCGTCGCTGCGGTCGGCGCGCTGGTTTGCGCCGGACGATCTGCGCAGCTTCGGCCACCGGTCGCGGCTGATGCAGCTCGGTTATTCCGAGGAGGATTTTCGCGACAGGCCGGTGATCGGGGTTCTCAACACCTGGTCGGAGCTCAACTCCTGCCACGCGCATTTTCGCGAGCGGGCGCAGGACGTGAAGCGCGGCGTCGCTCAGGCGGGCGGGTTCGCCGTCGAATTGCCGGCACTGTCGGTCGACGAGAGCTTCACCAAGCCGACCTCGATGCTCTATCGCAACATGCTGGCGATGGAGACGGAGGAGATGATCCGCTCGCATCCGCTCGACGGCGTGGTGCTGATGGGCGGGTGCGACAAGACCACGCCGGGGCTGGTGATGGGCGCGCTCAGCGCCGGCGTGCCGATGATCTTCCTTCCCGCCGGCCCGATGCTGCGCGGCAACTACGCCGGCAAGACGCTGGGCTCCGGTTCGGATGCCTGGAAATTCTGGGACGAGAGGCGTGCGGGCAAGATTTCGGATGACGAGTGGACGGGTATCCAGGGCGGCATCGCGCGGTCGGCCGGCGTTTGCATGACGATGGGCACGGCCTCGACGATGACCGCGATCACGGAAGCGCTTGGGCTGTCGCTGCCGGGCGCTTCCTCGATACCCGCCGTCGATTCGGACCACCAGCGCATGTCGGCAGCATGCGGACGGCGCATCGTCGACATGGTTTGGGACGACCTTACCCCCGATAAGATCGTCACCGCGGCAGCCGTCAGGAACGCGGCTATCGTCGCGATGGCCACCGGCTGTTCGACGAACGCCGTGGTTCACCTCATCGCGATGGCGCGCCGCGCCGGCGTGCCGCTGACTCTCGACGATCTTGACGCGCTCGGCCGTGCCACCCCGCTCATCGCCAACGTCCGCCCCGCCGGCAAGGACTACCTGATGGAGGATTTTTACTACGCCGGCGGCCTCCGTGCGCTGATGGCGCAATTAAGCGAGCGGCTCGACCTTTCCACGCTGACGGTCACCGGCAAATCGCTCGGCGAAACGCTCGAGGGCGCGCAGGTGTGGAACGACGACGTGATCCGCCCGCTGTCCAACCCGGTCTATTCAGAAGGGTCGCTCGCCGTGCTGCGCGGCAACCTCTGCCCAGATGGCGCCGTCATCAAGCCGGCCGCCTGCGACCCTCGATTCCATATTCACGAAGGCCCGGCTCTTGTCTTCGACAGCTATCCGGCGATGAAGGCGGCGATCGACGACGAAAATCTCGACGTCACGCCGGACCACGTGCTGGTGCTGAGGAACGCCGGCCCGCTCGGCGGACCGGGTTTTCCCGAATGGGGCATGCTTCCGATCCCCAGGGCGCTGATCAGAAAGGGTCACCGCGACATGCTGCGCATCTCCGATGCGCGGATGTCGGGAACCTCTTACGGAGCGTGCGTGCTTCACGTCGCGCCGGAGGCCTACATCGGCGGGCCGCTTGCGCTGCTGCGGACAGGCGACATCGTGCGGCTGGATTTGCCGAACCGGCGCCTGGACATGCTCGTGGCGGACGACGAACTGGCGCGACGCCGGACCGAACGGTGTCCTCCGGCGCCGCATTTCGAACGGGGCTGGGGCTGGATGTTCTCGCGTCATGTGACGCAGGCCGACAAAGGTTGCGACTTCGACTTCCTCGAATGCGATTTCGGCGCTTCAACCGGCGAACCGGACATCTTCTGAAAGGCCAGGCATGACATTTTCCCTCGACAAGGCGCTGACCGGCATATCGGGCATTCTGGTTACGCCTTACGACAAACGCGGCGACGTCGCGCCCGAACGGCTTTCCCCGATCCTCGACAGGGCGCTCGACGCCGGCGTGCACATGCCGGTGGTCAACGGCAACACCGGCGAGTTCTATGCGCTGACAACCGACGAGGCGGTGACGATGGCGCGTGAGGTCGTCTCGATGGTAGCCGGCCGCGCGCCGGTGCTCGCGGGCGTCGGCCGGGGCATCCGTGACGTGCGAAAGCTGGCGAAAGCATCCGCCGAGGCCGGAGCCGCGGCGCTGATGGTGCACCAGCCGCCCGACGCATTCGTCGCGCCGCGAGGGCTGGTCGACTACCTGAACGCGGTGGCCGACGCGTCGGGCGGCCTGCCCATGATGCTCTATCTGCGCAACGACACGATCGGCACGCGCGCCATCGCCGAGCTTTGCGGCCTTCCAGGTGTCAAGGGCGTGAAATGGGCGACACCGAACCCGCTGCGCCTGGCGGAAGCGCGGGCCGCCTGCGACCCGTCGATCGTATGGGTGGGAGGGCTCGCCGAGGTCTGGGCGCCGGTTTTTTATGCCGTCGGCGCGCGAGGGTTCACCTCCGGGCTGATAAACGTATGGCCTGAACGGTCGGTCGCGATCCATGCCGCACTCGAGGCCGGCGAATTCGAGAAGGCGAACGCGCTCATCGATGGAATGCGAGTCTTCGAGGACATCCGCGCGGAGGAGATGGGCGGCGCCAACGTGACCGGCGTAAAAGCGGCGCTGATCGCGCAGGGCCTTGGCTGCGGACCGACGCGCCCGCCCTCGGCCTGGCCGCTCACTTCGGCGCAGCAGGCGAGGCTCGACGCCTTTTTAGTCGCGAACCGCCTTGCGGCGGGAAATCCCAACTGAATTACGAATTGCCTTCCGCCCACACCGGCGACCGGAGAAACCACGGCGCTTGCAGTGCCAGCACCTGAATTGAGGAAGCGAACATGGACGAGAAACTGCGCGAAAAACTGATGGGCGTTTCCGTCGCCACCCTGGCCACAGCGCTGTTCAAGCGCGGCCTGCGCAACCAGGTAATCCAGGGCGTGGGTCCGCTGCAGCGAAAAGGCCGCAACATGGTCGGGCCGGCCTTTACGTTGCGCTACATCCCCGCGCGCGAGGACCGTAACCAACTCACTGAATTCCGCAAGCCGGATCATCCGCAGCGCGTCGCCGTCGAAACCTGTCCGGCGGGCCAAGTGCTCGTCATGGACAGCCGCAAAGATCCCCGCGCGGCGTCCGCGGGCGACATCCTGGTGACTCGTTTGATGGTGCGCGGGGTCGCCGGCGCCGTTACCGACGGCGGGTTCCGCGACGCCGCGGTGATCGGCGGACTCGATATCCCGGCCTACCATACGCGGCCGTCCAGCCCGACCAATCTCACCCTGCACGAGGCATTGGACCTGAACGTGCCGATCGGCTGCGGTGACGTGGCCGTGTTCCCCGGCGATATCGTGATTGGAGACGACGATAGCGTCATCGTCATTCCCCGGGAAATCGCCGGCGAGGTGGCCGATGAGGCGACTGAGATGACGATCTACGAGGATTTCGTGGTCGAACAGGTTAAGGCGGGCGTTCCGATAATCGGGCTCTATCCCTGCACGCGAGACGAACACGCCGAACGGTTCAAAACGTGGCGCGCCGAGCGCGGCCGATAGGCATTGCTCGCGCAACCGGAAGGTTCGCCCACTCGGAGTGCCAGCGCCTGATCACCGTGATTTCGGGAGAACGAAGCTATGATTCACGGTATGAGCTGCACGTACGCCCGATATCAGCCTTCAACTTCCTCCTTCTGTTCGATGCTGATTCCGTAGCGCGGTGGATCTGGACGGCTGGCAGCGGGTTCAGCTATCGCCAGGGCCGCGGCACCTCCAACCTGATCCAGGCGCAACGCGATTTCTTCGGCGCGCACGGCTTCGAACGCATCGACGGACCGGGCGCGTTCCATGGCCGTTGGGGAGCGGAGCGGGCGGCTAGTCGAAGGAGCCTCCCAAGCTGTGGCTCGATCGTATTTCATGCATTGATGATGAATAGTCTTGGATCTGGACGTCAGGCGCCGGTCAGTCCCGTGTGCCGATAGCTGGCGCGCGCGAGAACTTGTTCGCCGCCGCCTTCAGCGCAGCGGGATCGACTCCCATGCAGCGCAACGCACGTGCCGCCACTCCCTGCTCCATCGCTGCGACTATAGCCACGACATGCGCACCCAGCAGTGGACGGTGATCGTTTCGGTTGGCCGCCAATTCCTTCATCACCTCAGCTCCCGACGGGGCTGCGTCATAGAGGCCTGCCGCTCCCTGAAGCGGTTCCGGGGTTAAACCCCCGGATTTGTGTTCGCCGGCGTTCACCCCAACGGAGCGCAGGGCTTCCCAATATTGAGCGCCGACCGCGTCGCGGAAGGCAGCGGCATCCGCCCCAATTTCGCGGAATGCGAGACGGGCGGTATTGTCGGGAAGATCGATAGCCGCCAGCAGGAAATGTTCGGCGCCGGCCTGTCGCTGCTGGTCCTTTAAAGCGTAGTTTTCGGCACTTTCGCACAGTGTCTTGATGGTGCGGACGTTCGATAGACGGGTTTTGATGCCGCTGAGCATGATCGTCTCCTATGACGGATTGTCCTGGGCCTTGATGTCCGACAGCCGCTTATGGGCCGCCTGCTTGGAGATGCCGAGTGCCTGGGCAATCTTTGCCCAGGACCAACCTTGCTTCAGGGCCGCCCTGACCGCTCTACGCTCCAACAGGTCAGCCGCTCGCCGAAGCGCTACGACCGCAGCCAAGGCTTGCTCCGGCTGGTCAGGTGTGGGCAGTTGGCGGACATCGATCATGCGTCAACATTAGTTGACGAAATCGTCTCGTGTCAACATATGTTGACGGGACGATGCATTCGGGTCGGTTTCCAGAGAACCGGAGCAGAGCGGCCGCGCGCGATTGCCAACAGTGTGCACCGAATTTTTGATTTGGCTATCTAGCCGTCGCGCCAGGAAGTGACACCTCGGCTTTGCAACTAGCCGAGATGCGGTGGCCGCCCGAGATTCAGCCTTGCGGCCATGTTGACGAGCTCGGGAAGGGAACCGGCCTTCATCTTTCGCATAACCTGGCCGCGATGGGCCTTTACTGTGATCTCGCTGATGCCGAGTTCGAAGCCAACCTGCTTGTTCAACAGTCCCGTCACGACCAGCGCCATCACCTCCGCTTCGCGTGGACTGAGTGATGAATAGCGCTCACGGAGCACTTGCTTGTCCAACTCGTTCGCACGTGCAGTCCGGCTGCGTTCAAGTGCGTACTCGACGGCCGTCATGAGCACGTCGTCCCCAAACGGCTTGGTGAGGAATTCTACGGCTCCGGCCTTCATCGCTTTGACTGTCATCGGCACGTCGCCGTAGCCGGTGACGAAGATAATCGGCATGTCGGTTCGCTCGACGGAAACAAGTTGTTGCAAGTCGAGCCCGCTGAGATCGGGAAGGTTGACGTCAAGAATCAGACAATTCGGAACCAGGGCTCGGGGCCGAGAGAGAAATTCCTGCGCCGATGAGCAGGGCTCCGGATGGAAGCCCGCTGAACGGATGAGCAATTCCAGCGATTCACGCACAGAAATGTCGTCGTCAACGACGAATACGACAGGCGTTTCGTGTGACATGATGCCGGCCTTGCCCTTGCTCGGTGCAGTTGCCAAATCCGTGTGTGCGGGAAGTATCCGTTGCGGATCGGCATAGCAAGTCGCGCTCAATCATTAGCGAAGGCCAGGTTGAGCGCTTTCTGCAGGGCTGTGTCGCTAAACGGCTTGGATAGGCATTCTACCGCACCCTTTTTTAAAAGGTCCGGCCGCGCGGTCTCACAACTCTGCGCCGTAATGTAGATGATTGGGATAGCCTGGCCCCGGCGCGCCAACTCTCGTTCGAGATCAGGCCCCGTCATGCCGGGCATGCTGATGTCAAGCACCAGGCACTCGGTCTCGTTGATGATGCCTGACCGCAGAAACTGCTCCGCCGAAGAGAACGCTTCGGCACGGAAGCCGAACTCGCTCAACAGGTCGGGCAGGGACTCGCGCACGGATTCATCGTCATCGACGATCGACACGAGTGGGCGGCGAGCGTTCATGAAAAACCTCGTTGGATTGAGGCGCTGCTGCTGGTCGGCGCCGATATGGCGCCAGACGGATGGGCAGGTGGTGGTTCTGCGCGTAGATATTCGTGGATCGAAAACGAGAAGGTCGATCCAGGACCGACATTCGCCTCCGCCCAAAGCCGCCCGCCATGGCTTTCGACGATGGAACGACTGACGGACAGGCCTATTCCCATGCCCTCGGCTTTGGTCGTGTAGAAGGCTTCGAAAAGCCGCTCCGCACCCTGAGCATCGAACCCGATTCCGCTATCCCGCACGAAAAGGTGCACCTTACCGTCCTCCCCGAGCCGAGTGCCAAGCACGACAAGTCTTGGTCGATCGTCGACGGCGAGCATCGCGTCGGATGCGTTGCGCAACAGGTTCATGATGACCTGTTGCAGTTGGACCCGATCGCCGCCGACGAGCGGGAGTCCGTCTGCAAGCTGGGTCTGAAGGAGCACCTTGTTTCGCTGAAGGTCTCCGGAAAACAATGCGACCACCTCTGCCGCAGCGTTGTTGAGATCGATCGGTTCAACTAACGTGGCCCTTTTGGCGAACAGCGCGCGAAGCCGGGCGATCACATCAGCCGCGCGGTTGCCATCCCTGATTGTGCGCCGCGCAGTTTCCCGCGCGCCGTCAACGTTAGGCGGGTCGGCCGCCAGCATGCGAAGGCAGGTGCCGGCGTTGGTGACGATGCCCGAGAGCGGTTGGTTCACTTCGTGTGCAATCGACGCGGTCAACACACCCAAGCTCATAGTCCGCGTAGCTTGTGCAAGTTCGGATCGGACTTTCTCCAGCGCCTCTTCGGAGCGCCGCCGTTGTGTGATGTCAAGAACCGCGCCGACATACTCGATGGGGCCGGAATCGTTGTGTGCGCGGTGGGCGATCAAGTGCAGGTGCTTGACCGACAGGTCGGGCAAGAGAATCCGGTGCTGGTATTCAAAGTCGCTATCACCGCGCAGCGCCCGTTCAACCATGTCCCCCATCAGAGGCAGGTCTTCGGGATGAACTCGGCTGGCTATTCGTTCGAGCGTTACGAGCGTACCCGGCTCGAACTCGAAGATGCGGTAAAGAGGCTCGGACCAGGTGATCTTGCCCGTTGCGACTTGCCAGGACAAATTCCCCATGCGGGCAAGGTACTGACCCTCCGACAGGAATGCTTCGCTGCGCTTGAGCGCGTCTTCGGCACGCTTTCGCCCGTGGATGTCGGTATGCGTGCCGTACCATTTGACGATGTTTCCGGCTTCGTCGCGCAGGGGATTGGCCCGAAACAGGAACCACCGATATTTGCCGTCGAAGCGGCGGAGGCGTGCTTCGGCTTCCCCTGACTTCCCTGACGCCAATATGGCCTCCCATGTGGCGGCAAGTCGGTCTACGTCGTCGGGATGGACAGCCGCAGTCAAGTCCCAATACTCGGACAATGGACCGGCCGGCTCCCAATCCTTTGACTGGCCAATGGAGAGGCCCACGTAGTGGAGATAATGCTGGTTGAAGAATTCAGGTGACCCGTCAGGACGAGCCGACCATGCCATCACAGGTATGGTGTTGATGATGAGGCCAAGATCGTGCCTGCTCGCAAGCAGCGCCTCTTCGGCGCGCCTCTGGTCGTCAATGTCTATGCCGACCGAATACCAACGGATGACGCGTCCGTTTTCGTCGCGATGGGGCACGCGGCGAGATGTGTGCCAGCGATATTGTCCATCGGCGCGCCTAACCCGCACGTCAATGGTAAGCGGCTCGCCGCTTTCCAGTGCAACTCTCCACGCCGCATCGTTCCGCTCTACATCATCCGGATAGAAATGCGGAAATGTCTTCCCGGATGGACCTGTCGCGTCCTCGAGTGTGAGGCCCATGTAGTCTTGCCACGTCCGGTTCACGAAAGTGCGCGTTCCGTCCGGACTGTATGTTGCAACGAATACGGGGATCGTATCGATCGTCTGCCGAATATCTCGCTCGGCGGCGGTCAGCCTCGCCTCGTCCTGCCGAAGCGTTTCTTCGGCGCGTTTCCTTTGATCGATGTCGGTGTTGATCGCATACCACTCGACGATACGACCAACATCGTCACGCAGCGGACTGCAATGGATCACGAACCATCGGTATTGTCCGTCGGCGCGCCGCATGCGCGCTTCCATTTCGCCGGGTTCCCCGGAAGCCAGTATCGATCGCCAACTCTCGGTCAGGTTCGGCAAGTCTTGCGGGTCGATCGCAGCCTGCCACCCGGAGAAGCGGACCTGATCAAGATCGAGCCCCGTATAGTCTGACCAGCGTCGATTGACGAAGTCGGCATGCCCGTCCGGTTTCGCGGTCCACACCATAGCCGGAAGTGCATCCAAAACGCGGCTCTGTTCGATCTCCATTGCGGTCCTTTCGCGAGTATCGCGTGCCGTGACAATGCGCCGGCGTGATAGCGGCGTCCATTGTGCCTTGGTGTCGGTCCGACGGGACGATGAGGCATCGCCGGGCCAATACAAAGGTATCGCCGATACCATCGTGCAATAGATTTGCCTCGCCTGACAGTCGATCTGTGTGCCGTCCAGAAGCATCAGCAAACAGGGAGGGTGTCATGTCGGCACGGTCACTTACTCGGCGCGAAATTCTTGTTGCGACCGCCGCCGCCGGGGCCGTGGGCCTGCTTCCGGGAACGCTTAACGCTGCAGCCACCAGCAGTTCGATCCGCCCGTTCACGGTCAACATCCCGCAGGAAGAGATTGACGAGCTTCGCCGGCGCATCATGGCGACACGGTGGCCTGACCAGGAGACAGTCGCCGATCGGTCGCAGGGCATTCAGCTCGCACGATTGCAGGAGATCGTCCGCTACTGGGGAACCGAGTACGACTGGCGCAAGGCTGAGGCGAGGCTGAATGCCCTGCCGCAATTCATGACCGAGATCGACGGGATCGATATCCACTTCCTGCACATTCGGTCGAAGCACACCAACGCTTTGCCGCTGATCATGACGCATGGTTGGCCCGGCTCTGTGTTCGAACTGCTCCAGACCGTTGGTCCGCTCACGGACCCCACGCAGCATGACGGCAGGCCTGAGGATGCCTTCGACCTGGTGCTGCCCTCGATGCCCGGCTACGGGTTCTCCGGCAAGCCGCGCGGCGTGGGCTGGAATCCAGACCGCATCGCAAGTGCCTGGGCCGAACTGATGCAGCGCCTGGGCTACGACCACTACGTTGCCCAGGGCGGCGACTGGGGCGCGCCCATTTCCAGCGCGATGGCACGCCAGGCGCCAAAGGGATTACTTGGCATCCACATCAATTTGCCGGCAACGACACCGGCGGACGTGGCCGCAGTGCTTGCCGCCGGCGGGCCGGCGCCAGCCAGCCTCACCGAGATGGAAGGTGTGGCGTTCGGTTCGCTCGAAACCTTTTACAAGAAATATCGGGCCTACGCGGCAATGATGGGCACCCGGCCTCAGGCGATCGGCTACGCATTGACGGATTCGCCGGCCGGGCTCGCCGGCTGGATGTACGACTACAACAACGGCGAACCCGAGCGCCTGCTCAGCAAGGACGAGATGCTGGACGACGTCACGCTGTACTGGCTGACGAACAGCGCGACTTCGGCGGCCCGGCTCTACTGGGAGACGATGGGCCAGAGCGTTCTTCTCGCAGCGGCGCAGAAAACCTCCGATATCGGGCTCCCGGTCGCCATCTCGGTATTCCCCGAAGAGGTCTATCGAGCGCCCGAGACCTGGGCCCGCCGCGCCTATCCCAACCTGATCTACTTCAAGGAAGTGAACAAGGGCGGACACTTCGCCGCCTGGGAGGAGCCGGAACTCTTCTCGGCCGAACTGCGCGCCGCGTTCAGGTCTCTGCGGCCGGCACACTAATACTCAAACCGCGAACGCCAAAGGAAAATAGCCATGAAAACGTTTCGAATGATCGCGGCGGCGACGCTTTTCGCCGGTGCTGTTCTCACGCCGTTGCTAGCGCAAACCGAAGAGGCACAATTGCCCGGTGTTGGGCGCACCGACTTGCTGCGGGCGGACCTCGGCACCCCCGGACGTGAAGTCATTCAGGTGCTTGTCGAATTCGCACCGGGCGTGACGGCGCCTTGGCACGCGCATCCTGGCGAAGAGATCGCCTATGTCGTCGAGGGCCAGCTGGAGTACACGCTCCAGGGTAAGCCGCCGCTGACACTCAACGCCGGCGATACGCTCTTTATCCCCCAGGGAACAAACCACACGGCCAAGAACGTGGGCAGCGGCAAAGCGCTCGAGCTCGCTACCTACATCGTCGAAAAAGGAAAGCCGCTCGTCGCGCTGGATGAATAGCGCCTAGCAAGTGACGCCCAGCGAAGCATGCGCACGTCAACACAACCAACGGGAAATAGGAGACCATCATGAACCAGGCTGTTATTGCAAGAGATGTCGCGTCCTCCACGCAGGCGACAGACATGAAGCTCGAGGTCGTCGTTATCCCAATCTCGGATGTCGAGCGTTCCAAGCGCTTCTACGGCGAGCTGGGCTGGCGGCTTGACGCCGACTTTGCCGTCGGGGACGACTTTCACGCCGTTCAGTTCACGCCCCCAGGTTCGCCGAGCTCGATTCACTTCGGAAAGGGGATCACGTCGGCCACCCCGGGATCGGCTCGAGGACTGTATCTGGTCGTCTCGGACATCGTCGCAGCGCGTGCCGAGCTCATCGCTCACGGTGTCGAGGTGGGCGAGATCTTCCACCGCGCCGGGCCTGGAAAGCCTGTGATCAGCGGTCCGGATCCGGAGCGCCGCAGCTATTTCACATACGCGACATTCAGCGACCCGGACGGCAATGAATGGCTGCTGCAGGAGGTCACCACCCGGTTTCCCGGCCGGATCGACACCAACATGACAAGTTACGCTTCTGAGGCCGATCTTGCCTCTGCGATGCGGCGGGCATCTGAGGCCCATGGCGAGCACGAGAAGCGCAACGGCGGCCAGCGCGACGAGAACTGGCCCGACTGGTACGCCGAGTACATGGTTGCGGAGCAGGCCGGCAAACCGCTGCCGCTTTAAGCAACAACCGAGATTGGGTGAGCGGGACGGGTCACCGTCCCGCCGCCAAACTTAGCCGGCGATCCAAGCCAGGTTTGCGGCTGATGGTTTTCACGCGCAGTTGCCAGCGCAATCGAATGGGAGAGCGATCATGACGTATTCCAAAATGGGCATCGCGATGGTGACCGGCGCCTCCGCCGGGATTGGAGCGATCTACGCCGACCGGCTGGCGCGCCGCGGCTATGACCTCATTCTCGTGGCGCGCAGCCAGGAGAGGCTGGACGAAGTGGCCAAGCGCATCGCCGGCTCAACGAATTGCAACGTCAGCGCCGTTGCCGCTGACCTCAACGACAAGGCGGATCTGGGCCGGATCGAGACCTTGCTCGGCGCCGATCCCGCCATCACGATGTTGGTCAATAACGCTGGCATCGGCGCCGTCGCGCCGCTCCTGGAATCCGACATCGACAAGATGCAAGCGATGATCGGGCTCAACATCACGGCGTTGACCCGCCTGACTTATGCCGCGGCTCCCGCCTTTGTGGCGCGCGGCGGCGGCACAATCATCAACATCTCGTCAGCGGTCGCCATCGCGCCGGAAATCCTCAACGGTGTCTATGGCGCGACGAAAGCCTTTGTGCTCGCTTTCAGCCTGTCGCTCCACAAGGAGCTTGCGGACAAGAGGCTGCGCATCCAGGCGGTTCTGCCCGGCGCCATCGCCACCAATTTCTGGGACGTATCAGGAGGTTCGCTCGACGATCTGCCGAGCAAGGCGATCATGCAGTCCGATGACCTCGTCGACGCGGCCCTTGCCGGCCTCGACCAGGGCGAGTTGGTGACCATTCCCTCGCTTCCCGACGTCGCCGACTGGCACGCCTATGAAGCGGCCCGGCAGAAACTCATCCCAAATCTTTCGCTCAACACCTCGCCGGCGCGGTACGGCATCGCCGTGGCTGCGTAACCAAACTCAATGAGTCAGCCTGAGTAAAGACGGGTTCGTATTCCCGACACGGCGGCGTGTGCTCCTGCATGACGCCGAGGGGGTCGCAAACCAAGCATTCGCACCTATCACGGTCGACGTGTCCGATGTGACAGTCGACCGAAGATAATCCTCCACCAGGCACCATGCCTTATCAACGGATACAGACCACTATGACCGAACAGATCGACCTCCATCGACGTCACTTTTTGGGCGTGGCCGTCACCACCGTCGCGGCCGCTCAGTTTGCCATGACGGGCTCGGCAAATGCGCAGTCCAGCAATACGAAACCGGACGCCAGCACAATCGAACCACCAGCAAACACGTCGTTCGGTCCGTTGAAGCAGGTTCAAGCTGGCGACCTCGACATTGGATATGCCGAGGTCGGTCCTGGCAAAGGGTCGGTCGTCATCCTCCTGCATGGATGGCCGTACGACATCCACACCTATGTCGACGTTGCGGCGATCTTGGCGTCGAAAGGCTTTCGGGTCGTCGTTCCACATCTGCGCGGCTATGGCACCACGCGGTTCCTCTCCGACAAAACGCCACGCAATGGCCAGCAGGCGGTGGTCGCGGTTGATGTCATTGCGCTGATGGATGCACTGCAGATCGACAAGGCGATCGTTGGCGGTTGCGACTGGGGCGCACGCACGGCCAACATCGTCGCGGCATTGTGGCCGGAACGCTGCAAGGCCTTGGTCTCGGTCAGCGGTTATCTGATCGGCAGCCAGGAGGCCAACAAGATGGCGCTGCCGCCGAAAGCCGAGCTGCAATGGTGGTACCAATATTACTTCGCCACCGAGCGGGGCCGCGTTGGCTACGGAAAATACACGCGGGATTTTGCCAAGCTGATCTGGCAGCTCGCTTCTCCGCAGTGGAATTTCGACAACGCCACCTTCGAGCGCAGCGCTACCGCCTTCGACAATCCGGATCATGTCGACATCGTAGTCCACAACTACCGCTGGCGGCTCGGGTTGGCGGAAGGCGAGCCACAATATGACGAGTTGGAGCTGCGACTTGCGAAAGCTCCGGTCATCGCCGTGCCGACGATCACTCTGGAGGGCGACGCCAACGGCGCGCCGCATCCCGACCCCAGCGCCTACGCCAAGATGTTCTCCGGCAAATACGAGCACCGGCTCATATCCGGCGGCATAGGGCATAATCTTCCTCAGGAAGCACCGAAGGCATTTGCAGACGCCATAATTCAGGTGGCGAGTCTAGCCTGAGCAAACGGCAATACCACGATACATGATCGAGGGTGCCCAGCGCGAAACTGATGAAATCACAACCGCACCGAGCAACAGGCCGGGGCAGTCCCCGGATCTCATCGAGCAGGATACGAAATGAACACTGGCCGCGACCGCTTTCGTCGCCCTTTGCAGTGGCTCCTCGCACCCATTGCGGGGGCAGTAGCGGGCTTGGCCTACGCACTGATGTTCGACGTCGAGGCCCTGCACTCCGCAGTCAGGGGCGTGTTCATCGGAACTCCTATTCTGTTGTATGAGCGCGGCGTTATCTTGCGCCGATGGCGCAATGTGATCCGGCAAGCGGCAACGCCGGTGTTCGTCGTGGCTACGATCGCAACCTACGTGTTGATGATCTTGATCGGCAACGCCGCCGCCGGCACAGCGCTTCACCATCTCCTCGGCTATATGAGCACCGCTCGCGAAGCCATGGTGATGTCGGAGTCCGGTCTTCTGTATTCACTCGGCGTCTCTACCCTCGTCGCATTCGTGTTCCGACTGCGTGACCTTATCGGGCCAAGCCTGTTCACCAGCCTGCTTCTCGGTCGTTATCACCGTCCCATCAAGGAGGAGCGCATCTTCCTGTTCCTCGATGTCAGTGGCTCCACGCACTTCGCGGATCGGTACGGAGATTTGGAGACCCAGGCCTACCTCGGACAGATATTCAACGCACTTGCGTCGCCTGTTCGTCGCTCCCAGGGCTCTATTGACGACTACATCGGGGATATGGCGCTGGTCACCTGGCCCATGGATCGCGGCATGCGGGACGCTGCGTGTCTTCGTTGCGTCTTCGACTTCGCGGCGGCCATAAGGGATAGGCGGCGGCGTGGCAAGCACGTTTCGGGCAGGTGCCGGAGTTTCGCGCCGTGCTGCATTGCGGGTCGGTCGTTACCGCTGAGATTGGCCTTGAGCGACACAAGATCGCGTATTTCGGCGATGTCGTGAACACCACTGGACGTCTGGAGTCACTATCCAAGGCTCTCGGTCATCCTATTCTGGTCTCCGCAGATCTTCTCGCCGGTATCCGTGTTCTACCTCCGCATGTCGTCGCGGAGAACCTCGGATTTCATGTGATTGGAGGCAGAGATGAACCGCTTCAGATTTCAGCCGTAAGGCTAGAGCACGTCCCGTGATCGATGAATCGATTGTGATGTGACGACGAGCTTCTCCGGTGATTCAACATCCACCT
>NZ_JBVVQB010000031.1:0-75407 GCF_055811775.1 Mesorhizobium sp. WSM4844
CCAGGCAATCAGCGTGAAGATGATGCCCGGTATGATCGAGACGAAGCGGCGCTTGCCCGCAGGCAGCCAGTAATGCACCGCGAACAGCCCGCCGACGATGACGACCGAGGCGATGATGTAACGCCACAGCGTGATCGTTCCCATATAGGGTTTTACCCATTCGAAATTGGCCTCGGCCAGCCGCGCCAGCAACGGCGCAAACACCAGAAGCACGCTGATCGCCAGAAAACCTGCCGTGGCGATCAGCACGAAGGCGATGCTCTGTACCCGGCGGTATATGATGCCGCGCGTTTCGGAAACGCGGTAGGCGCGGTTGAGCGAGGTGCGCAGCGCCTCGATGCCGTTCGAGGCGAAGAAGGCGGCAAGCAGCACACCATAGGTCAACAGGTCGGTGCGCTGCACGGTGAGCACGTTGAGCACCTCGCGCGCGATCGGCTCGGCGATCTGCTCGGGCCAGGTGTCGAAGACGATATGCACGGCGGTGTCGGCAAAAGCCTGTGCGCCGAGGAAGCTGGCCAGCGTCGTGGCGAAAATCAGAAAAGGGAACAGCGCCATCAGCGCCGTGATCGCCAGATGACTGGCCATCGCCCAGCCATCGTCTGCATCGAAATGGCCGAACGCGTCATAGAGCACGCGCTTGAGGGCTACGATCTTCCGCAACAAGAACCGCGTTCCCTTCGATTGTCTCGACGCCGCGAATATGGGAAGGGATTGCGGCAAATGGCAAGCCTAGGTCAAAGCACGCTTCCTCCTGGAGAAGAGTTGCGCACCATCATCGTCACCGGAGCTTCTTCCGGGATAGGCGCCTATTGCACCCGGGCGCTGAAGGCGGAAGGCTGGCGGGTGTTCGCGACGGCACGCAAGCCGGAGGACATCGCCGCCCTCGAGGCCGACGGCATCGAGGCTTTCTATCTGGATTATTGCGAACCGGAATCCATCGAGACGCTGGTGGCGTCGGTGCTGGAGCGGACCGGCGGACGGCTCGATGCCCTGTTCAACAACGGCGCCTACGCCCAGCCCGGCGCCGTCGAGGACCTGCCGGTCGCAGCGCTCAGGGAGCAATTCGAGGCGAATGTCTTCGGCTGGCATGACCTCACCCGCCGTGTCGTGCCGGTGATGCGGCGCCAGGGCCATGGCCGCCTTGTCCACTGCTCCTCGATCCTCGGCCTGGCGCCGCTGCCCTTTCGCGGCGCCTATTCGGCGTCGAAGCACGCGATCGAAGGGCTGATGCTGTGCATGCATCAGGAACTCCAGGGCAGCGGCATCCATGTCTCGCTGATCGAGCCGGGGCCGGTGACATCGAAGATCGCCAGCAACGGCCTTGTGTGGTTTCTCAGGAATATCGACCGTGAGAATTCCGTGCACCGCCTCGCTTACGAGGCGCAGCTGCAACGGCTGCAGGCCGGCGGCAGCACGTCACGGCTGAAGCCCGGGCCGGAGGTGGTTCATGCGGCCTTGCGCCATGCGCTTCTGTCGCGGCGCCCGCGTCCGCATTATGTGGTAACGGTGCCGGCCAGGATCGGCGTTGTCCTCAAACGCATCCTGCCGGCACCAATGCTCTACCGCCTGCTTGCCAAACGCGCCTGAACGCAATCGACTGGAAAACACACTATGGCAACCGTCTTCAACATCCTCGCTGTTCTCGTCATGGTCGCCGTGGTGATCGTGCTGATCCGCGGCCTCATCAACATGATGCGCGGCGGCTCCGGCATGACCTCCAACAAGCTGATGCAGACGCGCGTGCTGCTGCAGTTCGTGGCATTGGTGCTGATCATGCTGGCGGTGTATTTCACCCGCAAGTGACGCGGATGGCGATTTCGGGAGGCAGAGCGTGGTCAAGCTCAACAAGATCTACACGCGTACCGGCGACGACGGCACCACCGGCCTCGGCACCGGTGAGCGGCGGCTGAAATCCGATCTGCGCATCGACGCCTATGGCACGATCGACGAAGCCAATGCCTGCATCGGCATGGCCCGCATCCACACCGCGGCAACATATCCGGCGATCGACGCTATGCTCGGCCGCATCCAGAACGACCTTTTCGACCTCGGCGCCGATCTGGCGGTGCCGGATGACGGCAAGCCGCTCGGCTATGAGCCGCTGCGCATCACCGCTGTGCAGACCGACCGTGTCGAAAAGGATATCGACCTGCTCAACAAGGATCTGCAGCCGCTCAAATCCTTCGTGCTCAACGGCGGCACGCCGGCGGCGGCGGCCCTTCACCTTGCCCGCACCGTGGCGCGGCGGGCCGAGCGCATCATGGTGGCTTTGACGCAAAACCCAGGCGAGCATCTCAACCGCGAGGCGATAAGATACATCAACCGCGTATCGGACTTTCTGTTCGTCGCCGCACGCGCGGTCAATGACAATGGAAACGCCGACGTGCTATGGATTCCCGGCAAGAACCGCTGAATCTGCCGAGGCGGAGGGGTCCGATGTTCATCCCGCTTTATGACACCAACCGGCTGCGCCACATCAAGCAGCAATATGTCACGATCGGCCTGATCGCGTTCAACACGCTCATCTACTTCGCCACCGCGCTTGGCGGCGAGCAGTTCACCAACGCGGCTGTGCTGGGGCTCGGCTTCATCCCGTCGGTCGTCCACGACAGCGTCGAACTGGCTCCGCAGTTTGTCGTGATCCCGGAGAGCCTGAGCTACGTCACCTATTCCTTCCTGCATGCCGATATTTTCCATCTCGGCGGCAACATGCTGTTCCTGTGGGTGTTCGGCGACAATGTCGAGGACGCGCTCGGTCATATCCGCTTTCTCGCCTTCTACCTGCTGTGCGCCATCGCCGGCGCCTTCTTCCAGGGCCTGATCGCGTGGGACTCGCAAGTTCCGCTGATCGGCGCCTCAGGCGCCATTGCCGGCGTGGTCGCCGCCTATCTGATCCTCTATCCCAGGGTGAAGGTATGGGTGCTGGCCTTCGCCCGCATTCCGCTGCGCATCCCGGCCTTCATCCCGCTCATCCTGTGGATCCTGTTCCAGATCGTGATGTTCGCCGCCGGTGGCGAGGATCAGATTTCCTGGGCCTGCCATGTCGGCGGCATCATCGCCGGGGCCGTGCTGGTGCTCGTCTTGCGCAATCGCGCCGTACCGCTGCTTGCCGGTGCGGACGAAGAGGCAGTGGTGGTCGCCGGCCAAATGCCTGTTGCCGCAGAGCCGGCGCCAGGCGAGCCGCTGCCGGCGCAGCCGGCGCCGCGCTGGGGACGGGCAAGCGCCTCCAGTCCGGACTGACCCGATTTTCCGGACTGAACCGATTTGAGTGCGGCGCGGATGATTTGGGCGCGCCCCGGATATTGACGTGCGGGGTCGCCGCAACTACGGAAGCGTTCCCACACCAATGCATGTCGCGCAAAACTGTGCAGCGGTTTTGCGATAACGGCATGCATGGAACACACAACCTGAAGCGCGTCGCGTGAGGTCGGCCAAATGCGACGCGCTTTAGACGGTCGGAGACCAGAATTCCGTCCGGAATGTCGGCTTTCGACAACTCTGAAGAGGCGCACACTGCTATAGCGCGCCCGACAATCTTGAAAGAGGTGGCTATCGTGAAAGAGGTGACAGGCAAATGAAGATCCTTGTGCCCGTGAAGCGGGTTGTGGATGCGAATGTGAAGGTTCGTGTGAAGGCTGACGGTTCGGCGGTGGAACTCGCCAGCGTCAAGATGGCGATGAACCCGTTCGACGAGATCGCGGTCGAAGAGGCGATCCGGCTGAAGGAGGCCGGCAAGGCGGAGGAGATCATCGTTGTCTCGATCGGGCCGCAGCAGGCGCAGGAGACCTTGCGCACCGCGCTCGCCATGGGCGCCGACCGCGCCATCCTGGTCAAGACCGACGAGCAGACGGAGCCGCTGGGTGTCGCCAAGGTGCTGAAGGGCGTGGTCGAGGCGGAAAAGCCCGGTCTCGTCATTCTCGGCAAGCAGGCGATCGACGACGATTCGAACCAGACCGGCCAGATGCTGGCCGCACTTCTGGGCTGGGCGCAAGGCACTTTTGCCTCCAAGGTCGTTATCGATGGCGACAAGGCCAAAGTGACGCGCGAGGTCGATGGCGGCCTGCAGACGGTGGAGCTGAAGATGCCGGCGATTGTCACCGCGGATCTTCGCCTCAACCAGCCGCGCTATGCCTCGCTGCCCAACATCATGAAGGCCAAGAAGAAGCCGCTCGACGAGAAATCTCCCGCCGATTACGGCGCCGACGTCAAGCCGCGGCTGAAGGTGATCAAGACCGAGGAGCCGGGCGGCCGCAAGGCGGGCGTCAAGGTCAAGAGCGTCGCCGAACTGGTCGACAAGCTCAAGAACGAAGCCGGCGTCCTGTAGGGCTGGGAAGGGACAAAAAGATGACAATTCTTCTGATTGCCGAACACGACAATGCGACGCTTTCCGACCAGACCGCCAAGGCGCTTTCGGCGGCACTGCAGATCGGCTCCGACGTGCATGTGCTGGTCGCCGGCAACGGCGCCAAGCCGGCAGCGGACGCCGCCGCCAAGCTCAAGGGCGTGAGCAAGGTGCTGCTTGCCGAAGCCGACGAGCTCACCGAGCGTCTCGCCGAACCGCTGGCGGCGCTCGTCGTCGGCATCGCCGATGCCTATGACACGATCGTCGCGCCAGCGACCTCCTCGGGCAAGAATGTCGCGCCGCGCGTGGCAGCCCTGCTCGATGTCGCGCAGGTGTCGGAGATCATCGAGATTGTCTCGCCCGACACCTTCAAGCGGCCGATCTATGCCGGCAACGCCATCCAGACGGTGCAGTCGAGCGACGCCAAGAAGGTGATCACCGTGCGCACCGCCTCCTTCCAGGCTGCACCCGAGGGCGGTTCAGCCCCGGTCGAGACGGTTCAGGCAGCAGTCAATCCCGGCCTGTCGAGCTTCGTCGAGAACAGGCTTTCCGAGACCGATCGTCCGGAGCTGACTTCGGCCAGGATCATCATCTCGGGCGGCCGCGCGCTGGGCTCCTCGGAGAAGTTCCAGGAAGTCATCCTGCCGATCGCCGACAAGCTCGGCGCCGCCGTCGGCGCCTCTCGTGCCGCAGTCGATGCCGGCTATGCGCCGAACGACTGGCAGGTCGGCCAGACCGGCAAGGTGGTCGCACCCGATCTCTACATCGCCGTCGGCATCTCCGGCGCCATCCAGCATCTTGCCGGCATGAAGGATTCGAAGGTCATCGTCGCCATCAACAAGGACGAGGAGGCGCCGATCTTCCAGGTCGCCGACTACGGCCTCGTCGGCGACCTTTTCGTCATTCTGCCGGAACTGCAAAAGGCGCTTTGACGCCTTCTGCCAAAGCGTATTAAATTGTGAAGGGCGGGGTAGACGAAGTCGCCCCGCCCTTTTAGTTTGCACCGCACAAAAAGCAGGCCGCAAAGGCCATTTGACGGGATCGGTGTAATGAACAAGATCGAGACGATCGGCATCATCGGGGCGGGCCAGATGGGCGGCGGCATCGCCCATGTGTCCGCGCTGGCGGGCTACAAGGTGCTGGTTTACGACATCTCGCCCGAGCGCATCGAAAAGGGCATCGCCACGATCAGCGGCAACATGGCCCGCCAGGTCGGCTCCGGCAAACTCGAGGAAAAGCTGCGCAACGAGGCGATGGCGCGCATTTCGTCAGCACCGACCATGGCCGACCTTGCCGGTGCCGATCTGGTGATCGAGGCAGCGACCGAGGACGAGACGGTCAAGCGCAAGATCTACGCCCAGCTCTGCCCGCAGCTCAATCCGGAAGCCATCCTGGCGACGAACACCTCATCGATCTCGATCACGCGTCTCGCCGCGCAGACCGACAGGCCGGAGCGTTTCATCGGCATCCATTTCATGAATCCGGTTCCAGTCATGAAGCTGGTCGAACTGGTGCGCGGCATTGCCACCGAGGACCAGACCTTCGAAGCGGCAAAGGCCTATGTGAACCATCTCGAGAAGACGATCACCGTCTCGGAGGATTTTCCAGCCTTCATCGTCAACCGCATCCTGCTGCCGATGATCAACGAGGCGATCTACACGCTCTATGAAGGGGTCGGCTCGGTCGACGCGATCGACACCGCCATGCGGCTCGGCGCCAACCATCCGATGGGACCGCTGCAGCTTGCCGATTTCATCGGCCTCGACACCTGCCTGTCGATCATGCAGGTGCTGCATGACGGCCTGTCGGATTCGAAATACCGGCCCTGCCCGCTGCTGGTGAAATATGTCGAGGCCGGCTGGCTCGGCCGCAAGACCGGACGCGGCTTCTACGACTATCGCGGCGAGCATCCGGTTCCGACGCGCTGACCGGCGATACGAGGCGACGGACGTCGCGCGCGGCCGCGCTGAGTGAAGACCATGCGGCTGTTCCGTCGACAGCTTCGTGGCCGCGGATCTAACTAACTAACTAAGACCGCATCAGGCCGATCCTTGCCCGTTTGCTCGCCGACCGCCGAAGCCTGATAGATTTGGCTCAAACCAGCCCGGCAGGGCGTTTCACGTCGAGCATTCTGCAGCCTCGGAACCCACTTGGCTGCGCACAAATGCGGGCTAAAACAAAGAGATAAAGCCCGGTTCAATCCAAACGCATTGCGCTTTAGGGTCAAGACTCAATCAGCGGATGCCGCCAATGGCCGAGATGGGTGGTTCTCTACCGTCCGTCTCGCCGATCGGAACGAACAGTTAGCGCCACGAGCAGTCATTGGTCAGCTACCGGCCGACGGTCTCGGTCCGCCTCCTTAGTGGACAGTCGAGTCTACTTTTTCGTCGCCGAGCGCCACTTCGAACAGCCTCGCTTCCTGCAAATCGGTTCAAAATCACCAATGTGTCGTCCACTTCCGAGATAGCGAATAGCGCTCGCGTCAAGCCGCTAACTATCGGCTAGAATCGCGCGCTGCTCGGCAATTTAGGATTCGGACAGGCAGCACGTGGCTGAGCTGGCCGAACTGCGAGAGATTCATCCTCCTTTCGGCAATCTCATGAGATTAGGAGGCAGGGAGCGTGACGCACATCGTCGGAACTATCGCTTATGATGAGATGAGGGTCGTCCGAGCGCTCTGGTGAATATTAGCGCATTTGATAGTATCGCTCCCACTCCGCCAGCCAAGGCACTGTAGCATGTCGGAAAAGCGTCGAGTAGAGCCTCCAATCGTGGCCTTTGCCAAGGGCGTTCTGAGCAAGGACGACAATAGTGTGTCCGACGTTCGCAGCGAGCGGCGCGTCATGACAGCTCTCTGTTATGATCTGGTCGGATCAACCGACCTGCTCGCAGTTCTGGATATCGAGGACTATGAAGAACTGATGTCGGCCTTTCGGCGTGCGGCAAGACAGGCAATCTCATCGTACTCGGGCGTTGTCGTGAGCGAGGCCGGCGACGGCGGTGTCGCACTTTTTCCAGCAGGGATGGAGGCGAAGGACGCGGCTTCGCAAGCGATCCGGGCAGGACTCGAAATCATTGAAGCGTGCAAGCGGGTCGGGCTGGAGAAAGACCATACGGACCTACATGTTCGGGTCGGGATTGCTACATCCATGACCCTCGTTCACGGGGACGGCGGTGACCCGGCGCATGCCAGCGTCACGGGCCCTGCTTTGGCCATGGCTACGCGGCTCCAGGCTATGGCTCAGCCGGATGCAATATTGGTGTCCGATGAGACCCGAAATCTGGCGCGGCGGTCTCACGTTTTCAGCTTTCGTGGCATTCACGTAATTAAGGGTTTCGCGGAGCCGGAGCGGACTTGGTGTGCCATCAGCCACAAGCGGGACGTTGGCCGCTTCTTCGCCTTCGGGCGCTTGAACAATACGTTTATAGGCCGTGGGGACGAACTGGCCACCATCGCCGCATGTTGGCATGATGCGGTCGCCGGCAAGGGCGGCGTCATTCTAGTTCAGGGTGAGGCCGGTATCGGCAAGTCTCGACTGCTTTATGAAGTCCGCAAGAGGACACGCTTTCAGCAGGCAAAATTGCTGCTTTTTCAATGTCAGCCCGGCGGCTCCCACTCGGCCCTTTATCCTCTGCTGCAAAATGTTCGGAGTGACCTGGCGGGCAAAGAGGGTCGGCTGGAGACTTCAGACGTAGCGGAGGTCTTCGCAAATCAGAGCGTTCACGATGACGAAGTGGTCGACATTTTCTCGTTTCTACTTGGGGCTGAAGGATCGAATCCCGCTCTGAAGGAGGCTGATCTCAAGGTCATTCGGGAGAAAGCCGCCTGGGCAGTTCGCAGAAGCATTGAAGCCATTTGCGAACGCGGACCACTCATCCTGGTGGTCGAAGACATACATTGGATCGACCTCACGTCGAGGCAATTGCTGGCGGAACTTGTACTCTTCATTCATCGGGTGCCCGTGCTTCTCATAATGACTGCGCGACCTGGATCTGAGACTTATTCAGGGTTCCGGGACTTGCCGCATATTACTCTAAAGCCGCTCGATCGCGAGGAAACGCGACAGGCAATCATGGCCATGCGGCCGGAAATCGGGTCAGCCGCGCATTCGGAACTCATTAGCATGGTGGAGGAGGTAACCGGGGGCGTGCCTCTTTTCATCGAGGAAATCTGCCAATGGATCGCCGAGAATGCAGCCTCCATAACGGATCGCCTTGCGCCAGCCGGATCATCAAGCCAAATATCGGTGTTTGAAGGCATCCTTCAAGCCAGGCTGGAAGCCTTGGGCCCAGCAAAGGATGTGGCACGAGCGGCCGCTGTCGCCGGCAATCGTTTCAATCTGGAATTGCTCCAGAAGCTGTTGCCGGAATACGGTGACGAGACAATCGGGAATGCACTGGACACCCTCATCGAGGCGGGATTCCTGATCCGGGTCAGGCCTTCGGGCGAGCCCGACTATGGATTTCGTCATGCCCTGATCCGGGAGACAATCTACAATGCATTGCTGCGGAGGAGACGGCAGGCGCTCCATCAGTCGCTTTTCTCCGCTGTCGGCCGCGACCGAAATCTAGCCCCGTGGCTGGGTACGGCTGAACTGGCAGAACATGCTGAACGCGCTGGCCTCATCGAGGAAGCGATCGATCAGTTTATCGCAGCCGGCCGGGAAAGTTACGTCCGCTCTGCAATGGCCGAGGCGAGACAGATTCTCGACCATGCCATGACCCTTTGCCAGCGAGTGAGAAGGCCGGACAAGCAGGATGTTTTGCGCCTCGCCGCGATGATGCCGCTCGGGCCGATACTTACAGCCACGGAAGGTCCAAACTCGCTGCCGGCCCGCAAACTTTACGAGGACGGGGTAGAGATCGCCAGGCGGCGGCCACTCGCCGAGCGTGCGAAGTGGTTTCCGATCTACTGGGGTTGGTGGTTCACCGGCCCCACCATCGACGGGGAACGCGCACGGACCGTCCTCACCGACCTGAGGGATGTCGACGACCCCGAAGTGCAGTTTCAGGCCAGACACTGCGTTTGGGCAATCGAATTCAATCTTGGGCATCACAAGGACTGCATCGCGGCGGTCGACGAAGGACTTGCGCTCTATGGGACGGGCCAAAGGGCAGGGAATACCACTCTGTTCGGCGGCCACGACGCCAGGGTCTGCGGCCTGTCGCATAGGGGCCTCTCTCAATGGTTTACCGGCAGGGCCGCAAGCGCAGTTCGGTCGTTGGCTGAAGCTAGGCGCTGGGCAATGCAAACAGCGCATGTTGGTAGTATCGCCCATGTCTACATCAACGAAGCGATGCTTGATTGCTATCGCCGCGATTTCTCGGCGCTGCGAGGCGTCATCGCCGATATCCGCGAATTGACGAAGCGCCACCATCTGCCCTCCCTTGTCGCCCTGGCGCAAATTCTCGAAGGCTGGTGCGAAGGAAATGCTGCTCGGGTAGAGCAAGGCAGGGACCAGATCAAGGAGGGTCTCGCGATCCACGGCGAACTCCAAACGCCGGAAGACTATCCTGTCTACTACGGCATGCTGGCGGAGCTTCTGGCCCGGACAGGCGAGACTGACGAGGCCCTTGCGCTTGTTTCTTCCGCGGCTGCGGAAGCCGAAGCAGGTGGCAGTCTTTCTTGGCTCGCCGAACTCTATCGGCGAAAGGCCCATCTCCTTCTACTTAGAGGTTCCTCAGGCATGGATGTTGTTGCCGCGCTCTCCAAAAGCCTAGCTACCGCCGATGAGCAAAACGCTGTGCCGATCCTGCTCAATGCATACGAGATGCTCAGGACATGGGGCGTATCAGAGGAACTATCCCGGCAGTACCGCAGTCGCGTCGACCTGGCGAAATCAGGCATCGAGCAAGGCGCGGCGTTGTTCGTCAATCTAGAACCGAGCCTACGCCACTAGCCCGCGCGGCTGCGAGATCAGGAAGCCTCCATGCTGGAACGATACGAGCGCTCGGGTCCTCCGCCGCGCGAAGTACTCATGCGGCTAATGACGATGCGCGAGCTTTTGGGCATCACACGGATTGCAGACATCACAGGTCTCGACGTGCTCAATATACCCGTGGTTCAGGCGGTCAGGCCTTTCTCCCTTTTGAATTCCGTTTCGCAAGGCAAGGGGCCGACCAGAACCGAAGCTGCGGTATCGGCTATTCTCGAGGCCGCAGAGTCCTACTTTGCCGAGCGCTTGGCGCACTACGACCCCATCGAGGCATCCGCAGACTCCCTGAATATTCCTCCTGAAAGATTCGAAGCCCATCTCCAGCCTGGTGTCGACCCGGGCTGGCGCAGCAGGGAGATAGCTTGGATTCATGCCGAGAATATCCTCAAGGGTGGTCTGCAGGATTGGGTCCCATTCGAGCTTGTACACACTGCCTACGTGTTCCCGCCGCGGCCCCACGAGGAAATCTTCGCTTCATCGACGTCCGGCCTGGCGGCCTCCTTCGAGGAAACGGACTCTATCCTGCATGGGATAATGGAATGCATCGAGCGCGACGCACTCACGCGGGCGGAGCGAATCCATGGCTTTTTCCAGCGCCGTCGAATTGACCCAAGAACGATCGACGATCCGACAGTTGCGAGCCTTCTCGAAAGCCTGGAAGCCAAAGGCCTGCTGGTGGGGCTTTGGCACGCCCCCTCACCGCTGGGACTGCCGGTGATCTGGTGCCATCTCATGGAGGATCGGCCGCCGGAAACTGCAATTCTTCACCATCCGGCAGAGGGCTCGGCTGCAGGTTTCGACGCCGCGTCCGCGATCGTTCACGCAATCTACGAGGCGGCGCAGTCGCGACTGACGGCGATCTCCGGCGCCCGTGATGACCTGACGCGCGCGTCCTATCCAACATATCCCGATTGGCAAAAAATTGCGGCGCACCGACGCCTCCTGTCCGACGGCCCTCGCGACGTACATTTCCATGCGATTGCCGGGCAGAATTACACCAGAGGGGGAAATAGGATGTCCGCTCTTCTCGCACAGATAGAGGGCGCAGGAATCGATACCGTGTACATGATTCAGCTCGACACGAAACCGCTCTGCGAGTTGTCGGTCGTCAGGATCGTCATACCGGCCTTAGCGCCGCTGTTGCATGGCTAGGCAAATGCGTCCAAAGCTGGTCTTTGCCGGTCCCACGCTGTCACAGGGCGAAGTGCTGGAAGTGGTGGAGGCGATCTGCCTTCCGCCGGCTGTGCAGGGTTCGATCATTGCGGCTGTGCAACATTTTGATCCGAGTGCGATAGTCATCATCGACGGCGGCTTTCAGTCGGAGCCGGCGGTCAGGCACAAGGAAATCCTTTGGGCAATAGCGAAAGGTGTTCCGGTAATAGGTGCGGCGAGCATGGGGGCTCTTCGCGCTGCGGAACTCTTTCCATACATGCAGGGAGTGGGGCTCATCTACCGGTGGTATCGTCGTTTTGCGTTTGCGCCTGACGATGCAGTGGCCGTGCTGCACGGACTATGGGAGGTAAACTCCGCGCCCATAACCCACGCGCTGATCGATCTTCGCATGACGGTTCGCAGGGCCTGCCGTCGAGGCTTCATTTCGGCTGAATACAGAACCAGCCTGGAGCGCGCCGCGCAAGCTCTCAATTTTCGCGAGCGCACGCTCGCCCGCATGGTCGGTGACGCCTTGTCATGCGAAGGTGATCTCGTTGTCGAGAAATATCAGGAGATCCTCGCCGCAGCTTTCGTTCAGCAAAAGAAGCAGGATGCACGTGATGCACTCCGGCTATTGGATCACGGTTTGTTCAAGGAGCCCGCACCCCTGCCAGATTTCCAATTGACGGCGGCTTTCTTTAAGGATGTCGACGAAGCCGGGTTAGAGATTTGAAAGCATCAGGGCGAGAATTCTCAATCTCAATTTACAATAAGTGACATTTTGCTAATGTACTAAAATGAGAGGGGCTGAGCTACTAGGAACGCTCGATCGATCCAACGACCAGAGTCGCTCCGTCGGTACGCGCTTCCTGCTATTTCCGCAGGTGCCTCACCTTGCCGATTACGGCATACCCGAGACCGTCTGGATATCGACCCCGCCGGGCCGGTTACGCCCCGGTCCGGAGGACCATCGCATCTATGTCCGCGATCCGCTCCTCGACAAGGAACCTTACGAGTATCCCTATCTGCCGCCCTTCGTTGGCGAGGTCTTCCCGTCGGCGGAAGCCGCCTACGACGGTCACTTCGACCAGATTTCATTGAATTCACGACAGTTCCTGGCGGCACACGCCTTCGGGGCAGTCAGCCGGGTCCTGGACATCTGGGAAAGCTACCTTGGGCGGCCGATTACCTGGTACTTCGCCGAAACCTATGAGCGGCTGGAGATCATTCCGTGGGTCGACTGGAACAACGCCCAGTCTGGCTACGGTTATCTGGAACTCGGCGTGGACAGGGCGCCCGACGGTCGAAATTATCCCTATGCCCTCAACTTCGATACGATTGCGCATGAGGTTGGCCATGCGATTCTGTTTTCCCTTTTTGGGGTGCCGGTAAATGGCTTGAAGACCGGCGACTTCGCGTCGTTCCATGAGGCGAGCGCCGACATAACGTCGCTTCTGTCCTTCCTCCATTTCGACAGCGGTCTCGACCGGCTGCTGCGCCACTGCAACGGCAACCTCCTCGTCCTGAACGAGCTCAACCGCATTGCCGAACTGATCGGCGACCGGCAGATTCGCCTCGCCAGCAATTCGCGCCGCATGTCTGAAGTCTCCGACGAAATCCATGACAGGTCTCGGCCTTTCACGGGGGCGGTATTCGATACGATCGTAGACACCTACCACGCGAATCTCGTGGGTGATGGACTAGCCGACGAGCGGCTTCTCGATATCGACATCAGGGATATCGACGAGGCCGCCATGCACCGCATCTCGGATTTCACGGCGCTGGCCTTCCGTGCCAGGCCGTTCCTGTTCAAGAGCGCGCTTACCCGGGCGCGTGACGATGTGGCGCTGACCCTCGCCCGGACCTGGTCCAGCCTCGAAGCCGACGATCTGACATTTGAAAATGCCGCGATTGCCGTAACCGAAGCTGGCGGTCGCATCGCGCCGGCGCTGGGCGCTAAGTTCGAGGAAAACTTCAGGTGGCGGGAAATTTCATGAACTGAATTATCAAAGCGAGGAGGAGCATCATGAGCGACGACTATCACCGTCCGACACTGACCTTTCCCGAGGGGGCATACAATGCAACACAGGTCAGGCTCTATGGTATCGAGGCAGAAATCGGCATTTCTATTCCTGGACAGGCCAGCGAGATCTCCGGCACCAACATTTATGTTGAGACAGAAGATGGTTTTCACGCTGACGCGGAAGACATCAAGAAAGCGAAGGCTATACTTAAGACAGCCAAGTTGAACAAGGATCGCCGCGCCATAATTCTCAATGATGGCCTCATTCCCTTTCCCATTCCAATCAGAGTTAGTTTTACCATCAAATTAGATATAAAGGACTTTGGAACAGCCGTTGTTACAGCAAGTACTGATACGTACCTTCTGGGGAGCAAGCCAGCGAAGGAGCTTTCCTGCGGACTAATCGTTGGATACGCATATGAAGGTCATACATATGACCTTCCAAAGCCTAAGATAATGCTAGTCCCAAAATTTCCAGAGCGGGAAATTCCAAAAGATGATTCTGACTATAAATTGAAAGAAGATCTTGGATACGTGGTTTGGATTGTCGACAAACTTGACCAATGCGTTGAGTTCGAGACGAACCAGGGCTTTGTCGAACAGCTTGTTCTGGAGGCTAACCTTCCCGGCAAACGCTCGCCGACCATGTATGCGGCCAGGCAGGCGCTTGGGCACCGCAGTGGCAGGCTGACTGAGTAGTGATAGATTCCTGCTACTCCGTCGAGGGGTTGTGTCAGCCGGCCCGAGTTTGGTGCAGTCGGAAACGATAACCTCATGGAGCTTGGGGCGTCGAGTTGGCTGCGGCGCTGCCCAATCGGTCCGGGTCGCTTCGCTGCAATTGTAGGAGGCGACGGGTCCGTTTTCGGCAGATGAAACCGGCAAAATACGTCGGAGGCGAGATTCCAAAGCCCGTGCCGAAAGCCGCCCGGCAGTGTGCGCACAACCATCGGAAGATCGCCAGCACCGTCGCTGGAGCACTACACGTCACGGACATTATCGCGCCTCGGTGCCCATGACGGTTCCACGACCGCCATCGTGTTCCTCCTTTGCCGCGAGCCGTCGGTTCCAACCCGGAGAGCGACGTGCTTTGCGGGTCAACCGGACGTTCATTCCGGCGGCAAGCAAAGTCCGCAACGGGTCAAGGGCGTGAATTCCGCACGGGCGAACGAACTTCCGTAACGGGTCGAACCAGATCGTTCAGAAATGTTTTGACGCTAGAACCTCACGCTCTCCCATCGCGGGCAGTCGCTACCAGCGCACGAAAAGCCGCCCGCCGAGCGCTCCGAGCGCGGCGAGGATGGCAATGGCGATCGTATACCAGGTGGCAACGAAGAGCGGCGAGTCGTCGAAGCAATGTGCGGCATAGAAAGTTGCCGCCAGCCCGCCGGCGAGCAGGCCCGCCACGGCTCCGGCAAGCACCGGCTGCGTCGGCGCGCCATAGCGCAGCACCGCCAGGAAGACGGCAAGCGGACCGATGCCGATCAGCGGAATGAAGCTCAGGCAAATAACCATGTTGCTGCCGACCAGCCGCCTGCCCCAGTCGGCCGCAGGCACCGAAAGGAGTTCCAAACCCACCGCTACGGCCACCAGCAGCGGTGCGGCAATCATCCAGGCCGCCACCCTGCCCGTCGCTGCACCGGGTGTCGACAGGGCGCGGATCAAGGCGAAGGCGCTGACCGCCAGAGCCATCGTGAACACAAACTTGGCAACGAAACGCGTCGTATACATGGCGGTGGCGATGTCGGTGCGTGGGCCGATCGCCAGCCAGAAAACCACCGCCGCGATCAGCGTAGCAGCACCTGCGCCTATCCACCAGGCCGAGCCAAGCGGCATCGCCGTGCTGCGGACATCGGCGTCGAGCGCCTTGATGAGATCGTCGGTCCTCATGTTATTCCCGCTTGAATTGTTTGGCCCCGAACCGTTTGGCAATGGCGGCGAGACCGCGATGCAGCGACACGCGCACCGCCGTCTCGCTGATACCGAATTTCGCTGCCGTTTCACCAATGGAACGGCCTTCGACCGACACCGACGAAACCACCGAACGCTGCGCCGGCGGCAGGCCGTCCAACGCCCGGTTGATGTCACGCCCGCTGACCGTTTCGGCCTCCGGTTCGGCGAAGGTCTCGGCGATCTCGTCGATCTCGATCTCGATGCGCCGCCCGCGCCGTCGAAAGGCATCTATCAGCTTGAAGCGCGCGATGGCGTAGACCCAGGGCAGCACAGGCAAATCCTGGCGCCAGGTATGCCGCTTCACATGAATGGCCAGCAAGGTTTCCTGCACGACATCCTCGGGATCGACCCCGCCCTGAACGATCTTGCGCCTGATGAAGCCGCGAACCAGAGCAGCCGTCCGGCGCAGAAAGTCGGCGTAAGCCCTTTCATCTCCCGCGATCGCGGCCCGCATCAGCCGGGAAAGCTCGGCCTCGTCCTTGCCGGTCACAAGAGTTCACTCCCCGATAATTCGCGCCTCGGCGCTGTTTTGTTACGTGGCCGGCGAAATAATGTCCAAGCCAAAGTAAGGAATATCACGAAGGTTTCACCTCCGGCGCCGATTACGCAGCTCACCAATGTTGACTACACAGATCAGGAATTGATAGTGCAGCCATGCTAAGCCAAAACCATCGCGATCGAGCGGGATGACGTCCATGAAACATGCTCTTTCCGTCCTTGCCGGAGCCACAGCACTTGCAATCAGCCTGGTCGCCAGCCCGGTTATGGCCCAGGACAGCGGCATCGTCGTCTACAATGCCCAGCATGAGAGCCTGACCAATGCCTGGGTGGAAGGTTTCACCAAGGAAACCGGCATCGAGGTCACCGTTCGCCACGGCGGCGACAGCGATTTTTCCAACCAGATCGTTGCCGAAGGCGCCGCCTCGCCGGCCGACGTGTTCCTGACGGAAAACTCGCCCGCGATGGTGCTGGTAGAATCAGCCGGCCTGTTCGCGCCAGTCGACGCCGACACGCTGGCGCAGATTCCCAAGGAGTACCAGCCGGCCAGCGGCAAGTGGGTGGGCATCGCCGCGCGCAGCACCGTCTTTGCTTACAACAAGACCAGGCTGACCGCCGAGCAGTTGCCCAAGTCGCTGCTTGAACTCGCCGATCCGAGCTGGAAGGGACGCTGGGCCGCTTCGCCGTCCGGCGCCGATTTCCAGGCGATCGTCAGCGCGCTTTTGCAGCTTAGGGGTGAGACCGCAACGGCCGACTGGCTGAAGGCGATGAAGGAGAATTTTACCGCCTACAAAGGCAACAGCACGGTGATGAAGGCGGTCAATGCCGGCGAGGTCGATGGCGGCGTGATCTATCACTATTATTACTACGGCGACCAGGCCAAGACCGGCGAGAACAGCAGCAATGTCGGGCTGCACTATTTCAAGAACCAGGACCCGGGCGCCTTCGTCTCGGTTTCCGGAGGGGGCGTGCTGGCCTCCAGCAAGCACCCGAAGGAAGCCCAGGCCTTCCTGAAATGGGTGACCGGCAAGGGTGGTCAGGACGTGCTGAAGACCGGCAATTCCTTTGAATACGCGGTTGGCAAGGGTGCGGAGTCCAATCCGGCGCTGGTGCCGCTGGCCGATCTGCAGGCGCCGAAGGTCGACGCGACGACGCTGAACTCCAAAGAGGTGACCGACCTGATGACGGCAGCCGGCTTGCTTTAGTTCGCGTTCGTCCTAAAACGGCAGCCGACTGCGCTCCTGCGGGAATTCGCTTCCGCAGGAGCGCTCTGTTTTTCGAGGTGGCATTCGTCCATGACGACAAGCTGCATTTTTGGCCGTGTTTGCGGCTCTGCGATCGTTTCCGCCACCGGGCGGCAACGGCTCGGCGTCTGAGCTGATGCTGCCTGCGGCCGACCTTGCACGTTCAGGCTTGCCGACCGGCATGGTGGCTGTGCATTGGAGGCGCCGGCGGCCGATATCCTGGATTTCGCTCGCCGCCATCCTGGTCTCACTGTTCTCGCTGCTGCCGCTCGCCTTCATCATCTGGATTGCCGTGCAGACTGGCTGGGACACCGTATCGGCACTGGTCTTCCGGCCACGTGTCGGCGAGCTGCTGGTCAACACCCTGCTTTTGGTGGTGCTGGCGGTGCCGATCTGCATCCTGCTCTCGGTGGCGCTGGCCTGGCTGACCGAACGCAGCAGCCTTCCCGGTGCCCGGCTGTGGGCCTGGCTGTCGGTGGCGCCGCTCGCCATCCCCGCCTTCGTCCACAGCTACGCCTGGATTGCCCTGGTGCCGGGACTGCACGGGCTGTGGGCCGGCGTACTGGTTTCCGTCGTCGCCTATTTCCCGTTCCTCTATCTGCCGGTGGCGGCAGCCTTGCGCCGGCTCGATCCTGCTCTCGAAGATGCCGCGGCAGCCGTCGGCCTCGGGCCATGGCGCGTGTTCCGGCGGGTCGTGCTGCCGCAGCTCAGGCTCGCCATCTGCGGCGGCTCACTGCTGGTCGGCCTGCATCTCCTGGCCGAATACGGCCTCTACGTGTTCATCCGCTTCGATACCTTTACCACGGCGATCGTCGACCAGTTCCAGTCGACCTTCAACGGCCCCGCCGCCAACATGCTGGCTGCGGTGCTGGTGACATGCTGTTTCGTGCTGCTCGGGATCGAAGTGCTGATGCGCGGCGAAGAGCGCTATGCCCGCGTCGGCTCGGGCGCCGCGCGGCAGCAGCAACGCACAAGGCTCGGCCGCGCCACCATCCCGTGCTTGGCTCTGCCCGTCGTCACCACGCTGCTGGCGCTCGGCGTGCCGTTCGTCACCATCGGCCGCTGGCTTGTGGCCGGCGGCGCCGATGTCTGGCGCCTCGATGAGATCGGCCTGGCGCTCGGCCAGACCCTGTTCCTGGCGCTCGCCGGCGCCCTGCTCGCCACGGTTGCCGCCATGCCGATGGCGTGGATCTCGATCCGCGCGCCCGGACCGCTGCAGCGGCTTCTGGAGGGCTGCAACTACATCGTCGGCTCGCTGCCCGGCGTCGTCGTGGCGCTGGCGCTGGTCACCATCACGGTGCGCATCGCCCTGCCGCTCTATCAGACCCTGTTCACGATCCTCGTAGCCTATGCGCTGATGTTTCTGCCGCGCGCCCTGATCAGCCTGCGAGCGTCGATCGCGCAGGCGCCGGTCGAGCTCGAGCGCGCCGCCGCCAGTCTCGGCCGGTCACCGCTCAGGGCGCTGTGGTCGACGACGATCCGCCTGTCGGCGCCGGGGGCCGCGGCGGGCATGGCGCTGGTGGCGCTCGGCATCATGAACGAATTGACCGCCACCCAGATGCTGGCGCCCAACGGCACCCGCACGCTGGCGATGGCCTTCTGGGCCCACAGCGGCGAGATCGACTATGCGTCCGCCGCACCCTACGCGCTCATCATGGTGGCGATGTCGCTGCCGCTGACCTGGCTGCTCTACATTCAGTCGAAGCGGATGGCCGGACGATGAGCTTCCTCGAACTCACCGATGTGCACAAGCACTACGGCCCGGTGGCCGCACTGGCCGGCGTCGACCTCAGCGTGGCCAGCGGCAGCCGCACGGCGATCGTCGGGCCGTCCGGCTGCGGCAAGACGACCTTGCTGCGGTTGATCGCCGGCTTCGAAGCGCCGGACCAGGGTCGCATCGTGCTCGACGGCGAGGTGCTGGCCAATGGCGGCGCTGCCGTGCCGGCATATCGGCGCGGCATCGGCGTGGTGGCGCAGGACGGCGCCCTGTTCCCGCATCTGAGCATCGCCGCCAATATCGGTTTCGGCATGCGGCATCACCAGGACAAGCGCAGCGAGCGTATCGCCGAGCTCGCCTATATCGTCGGGCTCGACAAGGCGATCCTGAAACGGCGGCCGCACGAGCTCTCAGGCGGCCAGCAGCAGCGTGTGGCGCTGGCCCGCGCCATGGCCATGAAGCCGCGGCTGATGCTGCTCGACGAACCGTTCTCGGCGCTCGACACCGGCCTGCGCGCCTCGATGCGCAAGGCTGTGGCCGAGCTTCTGGAGGCCGCCGGCATCACCACGATCCTGGTCACGCACGACCAGGCCGAGGCGCTGTCCTTTGCCAGCCAGGTCGCGGTGATGCGCGAAGGCAAATTCTCGCAGGTCGGCACGCCGCGCGAGCTTTATCTCAAGCCGAAGGACCGGATGGTCGCCGAATTCCTCGGCGACGCCATCATCCTGCCGGCCAAGATCGCGGACGGCTTCGCCAGCTCGCCGCTCGGCCGCATCGCCGTCGACAGCACCGAGCGGCGCGATCTCGCCCGCATCATGCTGCGGCCGGAACAGGTGCTGTTGAAACGAACATCGCGCGAAGGCATGTCGGGCACGCCGGACATGCTGTTCGGCGAGGTGACGGAATCCGAATTCGCCGGCTCGATGTGCACCATCGCGGTGCGGCTCTTGAACAGTCCCGATCCGCCGGACGCAGCCGCGATCGGCAACACGCCACTGGTCCTGCGCAAGCCAGGCATGGACACACCGGTGGTTGGCGAGATCGTCCGACTGACGGTGTCGGGCAAGGCGCATGTGTTTGCCTGAACGCTCGGGTAGCGCGCCGATCAGGCCGACAGGCCGGCTTCAATCGACCCGCTTGCCGGCCTGATCGAACCAGTGCAGCTTTTCGGCAATGGCCACGACACGCAACTGGTCGCCGGGCTTTGCGGTGGCGCGCCCTGAGACGCGCACGATGATACGGCTGCCGGCTGCGGCGCAGTGAAGAAAGCTTTCGGCCCCGACCGGCTCGACGGCTTCGACTGTCGCCGGCAGGACGAGCGCACCGGGCAGCGCCTCCGCATTGAAGGTGACGTCGGCATCTTCAGGGCGAAACCCCAGCGTCACGGCTTGTGTTCCGGGAGCCGCAAAGCCGATTGCGGTTCCGTCAGCCAGCATCGGGCCTGAGGAACTTCCGGTCAGCGCCAGAAGATTCATCGGCGGCGCGCCGATGAAGGAAGCGACGAAGATCGACGCCGGCTTTTCGTAGATGTCGAGCGGCGCGCCCGTTTGCTCGACCAGCCCGGCGTTCATGACAACAAGGATGTCGGCCAGCGTCATCGCCTCGAGCTGGTCGTGAGTAACATAGACCGAGGTGACGCCGAGCGTGCGCTGCAGGTTCTTGATCTCGACCCGCATCTGCCCGCGCAATTTGGCATCGAGATTGCTGAGCGGCTCGTCGAACAGGAAGACTTTCGGATTGCGCACGATGGCGCGGCCCATGGCGACACGCTGGCGCTGGCCGCCGGAAAGTTCGCGCGGCCGCCGGTCGAGCAGCGCCGAAAGCTCCAGCACCTTGGCGGTCGAACGCACCCTGCTGTCGATCTCGTCCTTCGGCGTGCCGCGATTGCGCAGGCCATAGGCCATGTTGTCATAGACTTTCATATGCGGGTAAAGCGCGTAGTTCTGGAACACCATGGCGATGTCGCGCTCGGTCGGGCCGATGGCGTTGACCACCTTGCCGTCGATGGCGACTGTGCCGGCGGAAATGGTCTCCAAACCGGCGATCATCCTCAGCAGCGTGGACTTGCCGCAGCCGGATGGGCCGACCAGCACGCAAAGCTCCTTGTCGGGAATGGCGATGGAGACGCCCTTCACGGCTTCGACGCCGCTCGGATAGACCTTCTTCACGTCCTTCAGATCGACGGTCGCCATCAGCTTCTCACTTTTCGGATTCGACCAGGCCGCGCACGAACCAGCGTTGCATCAGCACCACCACCAGGATCGGCGGCACGATGGCCAGCATCGCGGTGACCATGACCAGGTGCCATTCGGTATCGGCATCGGCAAAGGAAACCATCTTTCTCAACGCGATGACGATGGTGTTCATGTCGTTGCTGTTGGTGACCAGCAGCGGCCAAAGATACTGCGTCCAGCCATAGATGAAGAGGATCACGAACAGCGCCGCAATATTGGTGCGCGACAATGGCAACAGGATATCGAAGAAGAAGCGCCATGGCCCGGCGCCGTCGACGCGCGCCGCCTCGACCAATTCGCCCGGTATGGTCATGAAGAACTGGCGGAACAGCAGCGTCGCGGTGGCCGAGGCGATCAGCGGGATGATCAGGCCGGCATAAGTGTCGATCATGCCGAGATCGACCATCACCTTGTAGGTCGGCAGGATGCGCACTTCCACCGGAAGCATCAAGGTGATGAAGATCAGCCAGAAGAAGGTCATGCGCAGGGGAAAGCGGAAGAACACGATCGCATAGGCCGACAGGATCGAGATGCAGATCTTTCCCACCGCAACGCCGAGCGCCATGATCGTGGTGTTGAGGAGCAGTTGGCCGACGCTGACACCGCCGATGCGGCCAATGCCGCCGAACAGCGCCTCGCTGTAGTTGTTCCAGAGCTGGCCGCCGGGCAAGAGCGGCAGCGGCGGCCTGAGGATGGTTTGCAGCGTGTGCGTCGAGGCAACGAACGTGTAGTAGATCGGGAAAGCCACGATCAATATGCCGAGGATAAGCACGGCATGGGCGATGAAAGTGCGGAGCGGGGACTGGCCGATCATCGCTGCCCTCAGCCGTAGTGGACTTTGCGTTCCACGTAGCGGAACTGGATGGCGGTGAGCGCAATGACGATCGCCATCAGGATGACCGACTGCGCCGCCGAGTCGCCCAGGATCAGATTGACGAAGCCGTCATTGTAGACCTTGTAGACCAGCGTCTCGGTCGCCTTGCCCGGCCCGCCGCCGGTGACGGCATGAACGATGCCGAACGTGTCGAACAGGGCATAGACGGTGTTGACGACCAGCAGGAAAAAGGTGGTCGGCGCGAGCAGCGGGAAGACGATGGTCCAGAAGCGCTTGGTCTCGCCGGCGCCGTCCATGGCCGCCGCCTCGATCAGCGTTTTCGGCACTGCCTGCAGACCGGCGACGAAGAACAGGAAATTGTAGCTGATCTGCTTCCAGGCAGCCGCCGACACCAGCAGGATCATGGCGTGGGCGCCGTTGAGCAGCGGATCCCATGCGATGCCGAGGCTTCTCAGCAAATAGGCCAACGAGCCGATCGAAGGATTGAACAGAAACAGCCACAGCATGCCGGCAATCGCCGGCGCCACGGCATAAGGCCATATCAACAGCGTGCGGTAGAGGCCTTTGCCGCGCACCGCCTTCTCGGCCATGACCGCAAGCAAAAGGGCCACGCACATCGCGACGATCGCGGTCGCAAGCGAGAACACCACGGTGACCTTGATCGAATTGAGGTAGGCCGGATCGGCCAGCACCTTGCGGAAATTGGCAAACCAGACAAACCTGGTCCTCAGCCCGAACGGATCCTGTCTGAGCATCGACTGGTAAAGCGCCTGACCGGCCGGCCAGTAGAAGAAAACCAGTGTTATGGCGAGTTGTGGCGCCACCAGCAGGTAGGGCAGGATCTTGTTGGGAAAGACGACGCGGGGAGACAGGCTGATTTCCTTCGCTATCTCGGGGACGCCCACGCGAACTCGCGTGGGCGATATTCAAACAGACACCAACCGAGATAAACTCGTCAGTTCTCCAGCGCTTCCTTGATTGCGGCGTTGCCGCGCGTAACCGCGTTGTCAAGCGCCTGCTGAGCGGTTTGCTGGCCGGCCAGCATCTTCTCGAACTCCTCGTTCTGGATATCGCGCACCTGCGGCAGGTTCGGCAGGCGCACGCCCTTCGAGTTGTCGGTCGGCGCCTTGCCAGTCATTTGCAGGATGGGTGTCTCACGGCCGGGGTTCTTGTCATAGAAGCCCGATTTCTTGGTCGCCTCGTAGGCAGCAAGCGTCACCGGCAGGTATCCTGACTTCTGGTGCAGATATTCCTGCACATCGGTCTTGGACAAATAGGCGAAGAACGCCGCAACGCCCTTGTATTGCTCGTCCGACTTGGCGCCGAACACCCACAGGCTGGCGCCGCCCGGCGTGGTGTTCTGCGGTGCGCCCTTGGCGTCGCTGTCGTAGGGAAGCTGGCCGATGCCGTAGTTCATGCCGGACTTGACGATGTCGCCGAGGCCGCCCGACGATTCGGTGAAGATGCCGCATTCGCCGGCGAGGAAGATCTGCTTGGCTTCGGAGGTGCGCCCGCCATATTTGAAGGTGCCGTCCTTGGCGAGATCCGCGAGCGCCTGGAAGTGGTTGACAAAAATCGGCGCGTTGATCTTGAGTTCGACATCGCCGCCGGCCAGGCCGTTCTGCTGGGTCGCCCACGACACATCGTTCCACGCCGCGAAATTCTCCAGATGGATCCAGGTCAGCCAGGTCGAGGTATAGCCACAAGGGGCGGCGCCGCTCGTCTTGATCTTCTTGGCGGCTTCCCACACCTCGTTCCAGGTCTTCGGCGGGTTGTTCACGTCGAGGCCGGCCTTCTGGAAGATATCCTTGTTGTAGTAAAGGATCGGCGAGGAGGAGTTGTAGGGGAAGGACAGCATGGTGCCGTCCGGCTTCGAATAATAGCCGACGATACCGGGCAGATACTGGCTCTTGTCGAAGGTCATCCCGGCACCGGTCATCACCTCGGCAACCGGCTTGATCGCACCCTCGGCCGCCATCATCACGCCGGTGCCGACGTCGAACACCTGGAGGATGTCGGGCGCCTGGCCAGCGCGGAAAGCGGCGATGCCGGCGTTCAGCGTCTCCGGATAGGTGCCCTTGAACACCGGAACCAGTTCATAGTCGCTCTGGCTGGCGTTGAAATCCTTGGAGATCTTGCCGACGACCTCGGCGTTGGCGCCGGTCATGGCGTGCCACCAGCTGATCTGCGTGACGGCGAAGGCGGAGGTGGTGGAAAGCAGGGTCAAGGTGGCGGCGACACCGGCCGCGAAGCCGAAGAACTTCATGTTTCATCTCCCGTTTGTCATTGGCGAAAGGGGCACTCTCGCAAAGCCAATATGTGCCGCCCATGACAATTGGACAACGGTTTTGTTGCGGACCGATGAACTTGATTTCCATTTAAAGTAGCGCACGCTTCCGAATAGGAGCCGGTGGAAAGGAATTGCCAAGCCGGCTTACGAACAAACCGGCAATAGTCGCCGGCGCCTAAAAGCGCGTCGCACTTTGCGCGACATGCATTAGTCCGACTTGCCGAGGGCCGTCTCGACCAGCCGCCTGGCGTCGGGGCTCGACCATTCGGCCGGGCCGTTCATGTGGGCAATCAGGCAGCCTTCCGAGTCGATCAGCATGGTGACCGGCAGGCCGAGCGCCAGGCCGCGTGTCTTGAGATCGTTGAACAGCGCCATCGTCGAATCACGGTAGTAGCCGAGCGCCTTAACGCCGGTCTCCTCGAGGAACTTCTTCGGTTTGGCGTCGTCGCCGGCATCGACATTGACGGCGACGACCTCGAAGGCGTCGCTGCCCATTTCGTTCTGCAGCGCGTCGAGCGCCGGCATTTCGGCGCGGCAAGGCGCGCACCATGTCGCCCACAGATTGAGCAGCACCGTCTTGCCGGCATGGTCGGCGAGCGTCATCGGCTTGCCGTCGGGGCTGTTGAAGGCAAGGCCCTTCAGCGATTGCGGCGGATCGGCCGGCAAAAGTGCTGCAACCTGGCCGGTGGCAGCCGCCGCGACAGTCTTGGCGCGGTCGGCCTTGGCGGCGCAGGCGACATCGTCCTTGCTGTCGCCAACCGCGACTTGAGCGGGGGCGTTGTTGCCAGAACCGCTTTCGCTGACATATACCGCGACCGCGCCGGCCAGCACGCCTGCCACCAAAGCGGCGAGGATGAGGCGCGGGGCCGGGAAAAATCGATTGCCGTCTGCCATTTTTTAAAACTGCTCCGGAGCACGGGTTATAGCGATGAGCGACAAGAAGGCCAGCAACCAGATGTGGGGCGGACGTTTTGCCTCGGGTCCGGCCGCGATCATGGAAGCGATCAACGCGTCGATCTCGTTCGACCGCAAACTCTACGCGCAGGATATCAGAGGCTCGATCGCCCACAGCGAGATGCTGGCGCAAACCGGCATTATTTCGGCGGCCGACCAAGAAAAAATCGCTCACGGGCTGAACACGATCCTGGCAGAAATCGAAGCCGGCACGTTCGAGTTCTCGACCAGGCTGGAAGACATCCACATGAATGTCGAGGCCCGCCTTGCCGAGCTGATCGGCCCGGCTGCCGGCCGCCTGCATACCGCCCGTTCGCGCAACGACCAGGTGGCGGTCGATCTCAGGCTATGGGTCAAGGACGAGTGCTTTCGCGTCGCCGAGGCGCTGAAGGGCCTGATCACGGCGTTCCTGGAGCGGGCCGAGGAGCATGCGGCAACGGTAATGCCGGGCTTCACCCACATGCAGGCGGCGCAGCCGGTGACCTTCGGCCATCACTGCATGGCATATGTCGAGATGTTCTCGCGCGACCTGTCGCGTGTTCGCGACGCGATCGAACGGATGGACGAAAGCCCGCTCGGTGCGGCCGCGCTTGCCGGCACCAGCTTTCCGATCGACCGGCACCAGACGGCCAGGGCGCTCGGCTTCCGTGAGCCGATGCGCAATTCCCTCGACAGCGTTTCGGACCGCGATTTCGCGCTCGAGTTTTTGGGGCTGGCGGCGATCTGCGCGACGCATCTGTCGCGGCTGGCCGAAGAAATCATCATCTGGTCGACGCCGCAATTCGGCTTCGTCAGGCTGTCGGACTCATTCTCCACCGGCTCCTCGATCATGCCGCAGAAGAAGAACCCCGACGCCGCCGAACTGGTGCGCGGCAAGACCGGCCGCGTCACCGGCCATCTGGTCGGCCTGCTGACTGTCATGAAGGGCATGCCGCTGACCTACGGCAAGGACATGCAGGAAGACAAGGAATCCGTGTTCGACGCCGCCGAGACGCTCGACCTGATGCTGGCGGCGATGACCGGCATGGTGCGCGACATGATGGTGAATGCCGCTGCCATGAAGAAGGCCGCCGGGTCAGGCTATGCGACCGCGACCGATCTCGCCGACTGGCTGGTGCGCAGCCTTGGCTTGCCGTTCCGCGAGGCGCACCACGTCACCGGCCGCGCTGTGGCGCTGGCCGAAGCAAGGAAGATCGGGCTCGACAGGCTGCCGCTGGAAGACTTGCAGTCCATTCACCCCGGCATCACGGCGGACGTGTTTTCGGTGCTTGCCGTGCAGAACTCGGTGAAGAGCCGCACTAGCTTCGGCGGCACCGCGCCGTCGGAAGTGAGGAAGCAGATTCGCTACTGGAAAAAGCACATTGCGAGGGCGTGATGCTCGTGCGGTGAATCCGAAATTCGCATCACGTTGGAGCAGCGCGGCGAGCGAATTTCGGATTCAAAAGCCGCACGAGTAATTCTATGAATTCTAGTGTGGTTTTTGGATTTGAAGTTCCTCAACGCGAATGCCGTCAATGCCAGGAACTTCAAATCCACCACACTAGGTGCATTGCCGGAAAAACTCGGCTAAAAGCGGCGGGCAAAAGTTTCGGACGGATGGATCGATGACCGCAAGCAGGATTTTGGTGACGCTGACGCTGCTGGCGGCGCTGGCAACCGTAACGGCCTGCGGCAGGAAAGCCGGGCTCGACACGCCCTATGAGGCGGCCGTGCAGGCGCGCAAGGACGCACAAAAGGCCGAGCAGCCCGTGCCGCCGGAGCCGGAAAAACCTGTCGAGGACAAGAAGTTCATTCTCGATCCGTTGATCTAGAGCCGATGAGACGGCCGATCTCGTCGTGCTCCAACTTCCGGAACCACTCTCGTGAACCATTTCGACTACCGCGACGGCCTGCTGCATGCCGAGGACGTGGCGATATCAGAGATCGCCGCAAGCGTCGGCACGCCGTTCTATTGCTATTCGACGGCGACGCTGACCAGGCATTTCCGCGTGTTTGCGCAGGCCTTTGCCGGGCTCGACGCGCTGGTCTGCTACGCCATGAAGGCGAATTCCAACCAGGCTGTGCTAAAAATCCTGGCAAAACTCGGCGCCGGCGCCGACGTGGTCTCGGAAGGCGAATTGCGCCGCGCGCTGGCCGCCGGCATTCCGGCCAGCACGATCCTGTTTTCCGGCGTCGGCAAGACCGCGCGCGAAATGGATCTTGCACTCTCGGCCGGCATTTTGTGCTTCAACGTCGAATCCGAGCCGGAACTGGAATTGCTGTCAGCCCGCGCCGCGGCGCTGGGCAAGGTGGCGCCGATCTCGCTGCGCATCAATCCGGATGTCGACGCCAAGACCCACAAGAAGATCTCCACCGGCAGGGCCGAGAACAAGTTCGGCATTCCCTGGCAGAAGGCGCGAAAGGTCTATGCCCGCGCAGCCGAGCTGCCTGGCATCAAGGTCACCGGCATCGACACTCATATCGGCAGCCAGATCACCGAATTGCAGCCCTTCGACGACGCCTTTGCGCTGCTGGTGGAGTTGGTCGGCGTGCTGCGCGCCGACGGGCACGCCATCGAGCATATCGACCTCGGCGGCGGCCTCGGCATTCCCTACCGCGTCGACAACAGCCCGCCTCCCCTGCCGGACGCTTATGCTCAGATCGTCAAGAAGCACGTCGCCAGGCTCGGGCTGAAGGTGATGTTCGAGCCGGGCCGGCTTATCGTCGGCAATGCCGGCATCCTGGTCTCCCAGGTGATCTTCGTGAAGGAGGGCGACGCCAAGAATTTCCTGGTCGTCGACGCCGCGATGAACGATCTGATCCGGCCGACGCTCTATGATGCCTTCCATGACATCAAGCCGGTGGTGCAGCAGCCGGCCGCGGCGCCGCGCATGACGGTCGACGTGGTTGGCCCGGTCTGCGAGACCGGCGATTATCTCGGCCTCGACCGCGATCTGCCGCGGCTGAAGGCCGGCGACCTGATCGCCGTCGCCACCGCCGGCGCCTATGGCGCGGTGCAGGCCGGCACCTACAACACCAGGCCGCTGGTGCCTGAAGTGCTGGTCGACGGCGACCGTTTCCATGTCGTGCGCCGGCGCCAGACCTATGACGAGCTGATCGGCCTGGATTCCCTACCTGATTGGCTGGAATAGACCCATGATCCCGAAAAACGGCGGTTTCGGAAAAGATCATGGTCAACAAGAATGGATCGTCTGCAGTGCTACAGCCGGTGCTGAATCAGCGCCCTGGTCTCGGCGATCCTGCCCTCGTCGCGGCGATAGAACGTCCACTGCTTGATACGCTTGCTGCGCAGAAGGCCGGCCTGGGTCAGCACCCGCATATGCTCGCTGAGCGTCGCCTGGGTGATGCCAAGCTTTTCCGCGATCAGCAGCGCGCAGACGCCGTCCTCGACCAGATCGCCATCGGTCTGCGGCGGAAAATGCGCGCGCGGATCCTTCAGCCAATCGAGGATTTGCAGCCTGCGCTCGTTGGCGATCGCCTTGAAGACATCAATCTCTTGCATTTAGCCATTTTGCTAAGTTACTAAGTGATGTCAACCCTTGGGAGCAGACCATGCTGAACGGCAATAGCATCACCCGCGAACGCATCGCCGCAATGGAGCCGCGCATCCGGCCCTTCGTGCGCCACACGCCGGTGCTGCGCGTCGACATGGCCGATTTCGGCCGCCCGCCTCTTGGCGTCGACCTGAAGCTCGAATGCCTGCAGCATTCCGGCTCGTTCAAGGCGCGCGGCGCCTTCACCAATCTTCTCGAGCGGCCGGTTCCCGAGGCTGGCGTCGTCGCGGCATCGGGCGGCAATCATGGTGCCGCGGTCGCCTACGCCGCCATGCGGCTTGGCCACAAGGCAACCATCTTCGTTCCCGAAGTCAGCCCGCCGGCCAAGCTGGAACGCATCCGCGGCTATGGCGCCGAGCTGGTCGTCGGTGGCGCACGCTATGCCGAAGCGCTGGCCGCCAGCGAAGACTTTGCCGAAAGGTCCGGCGCGCTGCAGATCCATGCGTTCAACCAGGAGGAAACGCTGATCGGGCAAGGCACGCTCGGCCTTGAGATCGAGACCGACCTGCCTGAACTCGACACGCTGCTGGTCGCCGTAGGCGGCGGCGGCCTGATCGGCGGCATCGCCGCCTGGTTTGCCGGCCGCATCAGGATCATCGCCGTCGAGCCGGAGGGCGCGCCGACGCTTCATCGCGCCTTCGAGGCCGGCCGGCCCGTCGATGCGCCGACTGAGGGCATCGCCGCCGATTCGCTGGCGCCGAAGCGCGTCGGCGAAATGATGTTTCCGATCGCCGAGGCCTTCGTCGAGCGTTCCATACTGGTCAGCGACGACGAGATCATCGCCGCGCAGACGGCGCTTTGGGACCGGGTGCGAATCATCTCCGAGCCGGGCGGCGCCGCGGCCTTCGCGGCGCTCCTGTCGGGCCGCTACGCGGCGGCTGCGGGCGAGCGTGTCGCCGTGCTGGTCTGCGGTGCAAACGCCGATCCGGCTAGATTCTGACGATAGCGGGGGGCAGTCCTGTTCACGTTTTAGGGAACTGCCTCGCCTTCGCCGTGTTTCTTGGTATGTTTGGAGCGACGTGCATCTAAGACTTTGAGTCCTTCGCATCCGATTTTCGGGGCGCATCCGATTTTCGGGCCGGTGCGATAGATTTGTGAGGTTCGGGTTATCCCGCCCGAACAGGAAGGGCCGATGACGCAACGACCCACCTTAACCAGCGATCGCAGCCTGGCCGGGCGCCTTGCCGTGAGCCGGCTGGCGACGCGGGTCTCGATGACTGTCGAGCGCGGCTGGCCGTTGCTGCTGCCGCTCGTCATCGTCGCCAGCCTGTTCCTCAGCGTCTCGTGGCTCGGCCTCTTCCTTTTGCTGCCCGACATGGCGCGCATCGGTGTTGTGGCTGTGTTCGCCATCGCAGCCCTTGTCGCGCTCTATCCCCTGCGTTTCTTCCGGGTGCCGTCCAGTGCCGAGATCGATCGACGCATCGAGGCGGCCAACTTATTGCTGCACAGCCCGGTGCTGGTGCAGACGGACCGGCCGAGCGGCAGGGAGAGCATTTTTTCGCAAGCGCTGTGGCGCGAGCACCAGAAACGCATGGCCGAAAAACTTGGCAACCTCGGTGGCGACCTGCCACGCACCCGGGTGCCGGAGCGCGACCCGTGGGGGCTGCGCGCCGTGGCGGCGCTTGTGTTGGTCACGGCTTTCGCCTTCTCGTTCGGACCGTCGGGCGGCCGCATCGCGGACGGGTTCAGTGCCCACGCGGCGCGCGACGCCGTGCCGCCGCGCATCGACGCCTGGGTGACACCGCCGGCCTACACCGGCAGGGCACCGGTCTTCCTCACTTCCCCAGCCCTCGCCAACCCGGCCCTTGCCAGCAATGCCAATCAGGCTGCGTCCACCTTCACCGTTCCGGAGGGCAGCGATGTGTCGCTGCGCGTCACCGGCGGCTCGGGCGAGGAAACGCTGAGCTATGCCGACGCCGACGGCAACGACCGCACCATCGAGCCGGCCGGGCAGCAGGCCGACGCGGCCAAGCCGGCGGCGGCAACGCCCTCCACGGCAACGCCCTCCACGGTGCGCCAGTTCACCGGAAAGCTGACGGCCAACGGCACGCTGACGCTGAACTCGGGCGGCGACGAACTCGGCAGCTGGGCCTTCGCGGTGATCCCGGACAAGCCGCCACAAATCAGTTTCGTCGGCGAGCCTAAACGCGCCGTCAACGGCTCCTTCGAACTCAACTACCAGATCGACGACGACTATGGCGCGGCCTCCGCCAAGGCGGATTTCGTATTGGCCGACCCACCGGCGCCCAATGCGCATCCGCTCTATGGCCCGCCCGAAATGCCGCTGACACTGCCGCGCCGCGGCGTCAAGGGGAATGCCGCCAAGACCACGAAGGACCTGACCGAGCATGTCTGGGCCGGCGGCGACATCAAGCTCAGGCTTGTCGCCACCGACGATGCCGGCCATACCGCAACCAGCGAAACCAGGACCCTGGTGATGCCGGAGCGGCCATTCTCCAATCCGCTGGCCAGGGCCGTGATCGAGCAGCGCCGCGCGCTGGCGCTCGACGCCAACGCCAAGAGCCGCGTGCTCGACCTGATGGATGCGATCACGCTCAGGCCCGAAGACACGTTCGATAATATGGCGCACTACGTCGCCATCATGAGCGCCCGCACCCGGCTGAAGATGGCCGACAGCGACGACAAATTGCGCGACGAGGTCGCCTATCTCTGGGAGATCGCGCTCGGCATCGAGGAAGGCAATCTTTCGGACGCCGAGCGGCGGCTGCGCCAGGCGCAGCAGGCGTTGCAGGACGCGATCAAGAACGGCGCCAGCGACGAGGAAATCGACAAGGCGATGAAGGAACTGCGCGAGGCGATGAACCAGTTCCTGCAGGAATTCGCCCAGCGTGCGCAGCAGAATCCGAACGCGCCGCAGATGCAGCAGAACGGTCAGGAGCTGCGCCAGAGTGATATCGAACGGATGATGGACCAGATCGAGAATCTGGCGAAGTCCGGCGATCGCGACAGCGCGCAGCAATTGCTTTCGCAACTGCAGGACATGATGAACAACCTGCAGGCCGGACGTCAGCAGCAGGGCGGCCAGCAGAACAGCGAAATGCGCCAGCAGATGGACAAGCTCGGCGAGATCATGCGGCGCCAGCAGGAGATGATGAACGAAACCTTCCGCATGGACCAGATGCAGCGCGGCCAACAACAGCGTGGGCAGAACCGAGACGAGCAGCTCGGCGAGAACGGCGAGCAGGGCCAAATGGGCGAACAGGGCGAGCAGCCCGGCCCAGGCGAAGACCGCGATCCGCTCGGCCGGCCGAAGCCGATGACGCCGGAGGAATTCGCCGACGCGCTGAAGCAGTTGCAGGAAGGCCAGGGCAAACTGCAAAGTGAGCTCGACCAGTTGAGAAAGGGTCTGGAAGGCATGGGGCTCGAGCCCAATGAGGGATTTGGCGAGGCCGGCAAATCCATGGGCGATGCCGAACAGGCGCTTGGCGACAGCGATGGCGATCAGGCGGTCGGTCACCAGGGCCGCGCGCTGGAAGCGTTGCGCAAGGGCGCCAAGGACATGATGAAGCAATTGCAGGCCATGCAGGGCGACGAGGGCGAAGGCCAGCGCGGCGGCCGCCAGCAGAATGCCGACCGCGATCCGCTCGGCCGGCCACGCGCCACCGAGGGTCCAGATTTCGGCGATTCGGTGAAGGTGCCGGACGAGATCGACGTGCAGCGCGCCCGCCAGATCCTCGACGCGATCCGCAAGCGGCTCGGCAACGCGCTCAGCCCCGACATCGAGCGCAGCTATCTGGAGCGGCTGCTGGAGCTGAAGTAAAGCCGGCCTGCTCTAACGGTTGGTGAACGCCTCGCGGATCGCCTCTTCCATGCTGGCGATGGCCTCGCCGGAAGCATTCGGATTGCGCCGCAGCACCACGTTCGAGGAATCGATGTCGCCGAATCCGTCGGCGGCGGTAAGCTCGCGGCAGCCGGCGGGGATGTTGCTGCGCGAGATCGGCGCAATCGCCAGCCCGGAGGTGACGGCAAGCCGCAGGCCGCCATTGGTATCGCTGGTATAGGCGACACGATAGGCGAGACCACGCTGTTCCAGCGACTTGATCGCAAAATCCTTGCACCAGCCGGCGCGGTTGTAGAGCGCGATCGGCACCGGCCGCTCCTCATGCATGTGATGCAGCTCCGACGTCACCCACACGGTCGGATCATGCATCAGCACTTCACCGCCGGAGAGGTCCTGCCATTCGAACACCACCGCCAGATCGAGCTCGCCGGCGGCGAGCGCCGCGATCTGCGCACCGGAATGGGCGTAGCGGACGGTGATGTCGACCTGAGGATGGCGCTTGGCAAAGGCGCCGAGAGCGCGCGACAGGATCGCGTGGCCATATTCCTCCGGAATGCCGATGCGCACCGGTCCGCCAAGCGGCGCCGCGACCATCGATGCCGCCGTCTCGTCCAGCAGCGACACGATGCGGCGGGCGTTGACGATGAGTTCGCCGCCGCGGCGCGTCAGCGCCACACCCCGCGAGCCGCGCTCGAACAGGCTGTCGCCGACCATATCTTCGAGCTTCTTCATCTGCATCGAAACCGCCGACTGGGTACGGCCGGCCTGCACCGCAGCCTTGGTGAAATTGCCGGCGTCGGCGACCGCGACGAAGGTGCGCAGCAGATCGCTGTCGAGCGTGGGCTTCATTTGTCCGCCATAAGAAAATCTGATTGCTGGCATCATTCCAATTCGTTTGCAACATGTCAAACGGCGGATAATAGTCGCTTCACCCATTGGATATGCGGCTGCGAAATCGGCTGCGGACCAAAAAAGTCCTCACTCGTACCCGCTGCCCGAAATGGTGGCGGGTTCTTTTTGATGCGGGTCGCCCAAAAGCATCTCCTCGGGCCTGACCCTGGGCCTGACCCCGAGGGTGCGAAGCGGTTTTGGGCGATATGCATAAAACAAAGTTACGCGGGCCCGGCTCTCGGGCCGCGCACGCAAGGAGCCGTCGAACGACATGCAGAACCGGATCGTCCTCGGCATGGCAAGCCTTTGCCTCGGCGTTCTGGTGTTCTCGCTCCAGGATCCGCTGATCAAGGCCGTATCGGGCACCTATCCGGTGACCGAGGTGATGGCGATCCGCTCGATCGTCGCCCTGCCCATTCTTCTCGTGCTGGTTCATGCCGATGTCGGGCTCAGGGCGATCTTTTCGAAGCGGTTTCGCATGCTGACGACGCGCGCCTTGATCCTGTTCACCTCCTACACGCTCTACTACCTGGCGATCGCCGCCCTGCCGCTTGCCGACGCGGTGGCGCTCTATTTCATGGCACCGCTGTTCATCATTGCGCTTGCCGGCCCCTATCTCGGCGAACGGGTAGCGGGGCAGACGCTGGTCACCGTCATGGTCGGCATGCTCGGCGTGCTGGTGATGCTGCGACCCGGTGCCGGGCTGTTGGACTGGGCGGCGCTGCTGTCGCTGGCCTCGGCGGTGCTGTACGGTTTTTCGCAGTTGATGGTCCGCAAGCTCGGCGACACCGAATCGTCCACGGTCATGGCGTTCTATCAAAACGGCGTCTATCTCCTGGGCGCTGCAGCGGTCGCCGGGCTGTTCTGGCTGGCAGGAATAGCTCATGCCACGCATCCGAGCCTCGAATTCCTGGTCAGGCCATGGATCTGGCCGACGTCAATCGACTTCCTGACGATGGCCGCCTGCGGCGTCGTGGCTTCGGCCGGGATGATCCTGTTGTCGCAGGCCTACCGGCTGGCGCCGGCCAACGGCGTCGCCACCTTCGAATACACCGGCATCATCTGGTCGCCGCTGTGGGGCTTCCTGTTCTTTGCCGAAGTGCCGCGATCGACCACCGTCATCGGCGCCGCCCTCATCATAGGCGCCGGTCTGTTCGCGCTCAACGCCAGCCGGCGCCGGAACAGCGCGCCGGCAATCGCAGCGACCTGCGATCCGGCCTGACTGCGCGGAATCTTAAGCGAAACAGGCGAGCGCCTGTTCGACGCGCGCGCGGATTTCGGCCAGCGTGAACGGCTTCTGCACGACGTCCACAATGACGCCGTTCAATTCCTCGGCGCGCTCGCGCTGGTCGGCATAGCCGGTCATCAGCAAGATCTTCATCGCCGGGAAAAGCGATGCAGCCGCCTTGGCCATTTGGATGCCGTCCATCTCCGGCATCCGGATATCCGAGACGACAAGGTCGTAGCCGCCACGTGCAGCGCGGATCAGGGCAAGCCCCTGCGCGCCGTCGGCGGCGATGTCGATCATATGCCCGGCGCGTTCGAGCGCGCGAGCGGCGAGGGTGCGGACGGATTCATCGTCCTCAACGATCAGGAGCTTTGCCATAGCCGAATGTTGGCGTGGAAAAGTTGACTTTTCCTGAACCGCAACCGCATCGAAGATGAATCTAGGCGTCGCCCTTTACGACGCCCACAAACGGCAGTTCGCGAAAGGCGTGGGCCACATCCATGCCGTAGCCGACGACGAAATAGTCGGGGCAGTCGAAGCCGACATAGTCGGCGTTGAGCGTGGTCTGGCGGCGCATGCGCTTGTCGAGCAGCACGGCGATGGCGCAGCTTTTGGCGCCGCGCGACAGCATCAGGTCGCGGGTGAAGGACAGCGTCTTGCCGGATTCGAGGATGTCGTCGATCAACAGCACGTCTCGGCCGGCGACCTCATTGTCGATGTCGCGCAGCACCCTCACCTCGCCGCTGGTGGTGCCGGCGCCGTAGCTGGAGATGAAGATGAACTCGACCTCCGGCGACAGGCCGACATCGTGCATGGCGCGGATGAGGTCGGCGGCGAAGATGAACGATCCCTTCAGCACCGAAATCACCAGAAGGTCGTGATAGTCGTGCCCGGCGATCTCCTTGGCGAGCTCCAGATTGCGGCGGGCGATCGCCGACGCCGAAAACAGGACCTCGATATTCTTGCCGCGCACGATTGGCATTGGCTGCCCTTGCAGAAATGATCGCCGCTAATTGGCGAAGCTGACCGAGACGGTCTTGACCCCGTTTCTAGGCACGTCGAGCCGGCTGGAAAAGCCAAATCTTTCGCCGGGCGCCAGCGAACGGTTAAATGTCGCCAGCCTATAACGGGTTGTGCGCCTGTCATTGCCGGTGACCCGGACTTCCAGCGGTGGCAATGGCGACGGGCTGGCGCCGTCATTCGCGGCCTCGCCACCGACGAACAGGACAGGTTGCGGCCCGGACGCATCGATACGCGACGTAACGCCTGAAATGGTCAGGGCAGCGCCCGCTTGTCGCGCCGCCAGAAGAAGCGGCGTCTGGCTCACCAGTGCGTGCCCGCCCGAGATCCAGAAGGCTGCAAACGCGGCACTGAGGCCGGCGATCCAGAAGATCGGCCCGCCGCGCGACGCCCGCAGCCGTTCCATCGCCGCTACCGGCTTGCGCAGCATGTCCATGCCTTTGATCGATGGCGTGGTGATCACGCGCAAAAGCGGCGGTGAAACGCCCGTGCTGGCGGGTAAACGCGGCAGCACCTCGTAGTCGGCGTCGACGATGTCACCAGGCGGATCACGCATGATGCGTTCCGGCGCAGGATTTGCGGCCGTATCGGTCATGATTTCGCCGGAAACCGGGCGCGCGGTTCGATCGTCAGCCATCGCGGCCCCAGCGCTTCGCACTTGTTTGCTCTTCGTTTCTTATGCGTAAACGGAAATGGTTAACGTTTCCCCCGGAAACCCCTTGTGACACGCCCAAAAAACCCCAAAATTAACCGCCGGTTAACCATGCCGGCCGATGGTCTTTTCCCAGAGAAGGCTGCCTCGTCGCCGCCGCAAGTTTCAGGTCGTCGAACGTGATCCGCTTCGAAAATGTCGGCCTCCGATATGGCATGGGTCCGGAAATCCTCCGCGACATTTCCTTGCACATACCGGAGCGCTCCTTCCAGTTCCTGAGCGGCCCTTCGGGCGCCGGCAAGACGACGCTGCTGCGGCTTTTGTTCATGTCGCTCAAGCCGACGCGTGGGCTGATCACCATCTTCGGCAAAGACCGCTCGCGCATCTCGCGCGCCGAGCTGCCGCATCTGCGGCGGCGCATCGGCGTGGTGTTCCAGGACTTTCGCCTGCTCGACCACATGACGACCTATGAGAATGTGGCCTTGCCGTTGCGCGTGCGCGGGCGCGAGGAGGCCAGCTACCGCACCGATGTGACCGAGCTCTTGAAATGGGTCGGCCTTGGCGAGCGCATGCATGTGCTGCCGCCGGTGCTGTCGGGTGGCGAGAAGCAGCGCGCCGCAATCGCCAGGGCGCTGATCGAGCAGCCCGAAATCCTGCTCGCCGATGAGCCGACCGGCAATGTCGATCCGCCGCTGGCGCGACGCCTGTTGCGGCTGTTCATCGAACTCAACCGGCTGGGCACCGCCGTGGTGATCGCAACGCACGACCTCGGCCTGATGGAACAGGTCGACGCACGCCGCATGATCCTGTCCGGCGGAAGGCTGGATATCTATGACTGATCTTTCCGCTCGCCATGTCGAAGACCAACACGCTGATAGGGCTGGGACGCAGCGCGTTCAGCGCAAGATGGCGCCGATCGTGCCGGCCCAGAACATCGCCGGCCGGGCGCTGGTCCTGGTGATCGCCATCATGACGTTCCTCTCCTGCCTGACCTTCGGCGCGGTGACGCTGGTGCGCGACACCGCCTCGGTCTGGGAGAACCAGATCTCACGCGAGGCGACGATCCAGATCAAGCCGATGGACGGCCTCGACATCGAGGCAGCCCTTGCCCAGGCCTCGCAGATCGCCGGCGAATTTCCTGGCGTGAAGAGCGCCAGGATCGTCGACCGCGATGCCACGGCGCGGCTTTTGGAACCCTGGCTGGGTTCGGGTCTCAACATCGACGAGCTGCCGGTGCCGCGTCTGATCATCGTCACCATAGACGAGACCAACCCGCCCGATTTCGCCGCAATGCGCGCCGCGATCACGCCGAAACTGCCCAGTGCCTCGCTTGACGACCATCGCACCTGGGTCGACCGGCTGGTCGCCATGGCCCGCACCACCGTGACCATCGGCATCGCCGTGTTGGCGCTGATGCTGGCGGCAACCGTGCTGACCGTGGTGTTCGCGACGCGCGGCGCCATGGCCGGCAACGGCCACATCATCGAGGTGCTGCATTTCGTCGGCGCCGAAGCGCGCTTTATCGCGCGCGAATTCCGCCACCACTTTCTCGTCACCGGCATGAAGGGCGCCGCCGCCGGGGGTGCGGCGGCGGTGTTCGTCTTCATCGTCTTCTCGTGGTGGTCGTCGCGAAACATGGCGACGCCGCAGGCCGATCAGGCGACCGCCCTGTTCGGCAATTTCGCCATCGGTTCGGCGGGCTATCTCGGCGTTGTTCTCATGGTGCTGGTCATCGGTGCGCTGACGGCGGCAACCTCCCATGTCACCGTCGTCACCTATCTCAGCGACATCGATGTCCGCCAGCCGGACGCAGTGTGATCACGGATAGAGAATTAGCGTAACGAAATTTGTGCTTTCCGACCTACTAAACGCCGTATTTCGGAGTTAACGATAAGGACGATGGACGCGCGCGACTCGACCGGAATGGCTGGACAGTTGCCCTTGGTGATCACGCGTTCAAGCGAGCGCGTCAAGCCCGGCCGATTGGCGAGCGCGCTGCGCATCTCAGTTTTCTTTCTGCTCGTGCTGGCAACGTTGTTTGCCGGCGGCTTTGGCTGGTTCGCCAGCACCGTCAGCCGTCTCGCGACGCCCGCCAATCCGGCAAGGGCCGATGCCATCATCGTGCTGACCGGCGGCCATTCGCGTCTCGACGCGGCCATGGGCCTGCTGGCGTCCGGCAAGGGCGAGCGGCTGCTGATCAGTGGCGTGCATCCTTCCGCCAGCCGCCGCCAGCTTCAGGTCGCGACCCGCGGCGACAAGGAATTGTTTTCCTGCTGCGTCGACATCGACCGTGCCGCGCTCGACACGATCGGCAATGCCGAGGAAAGTGCCAAGTGGGTGGAAGACCACGCCTATGGCACCGTGATCCTCGTCACCAACAACTATCACATGCCGCGCAGCCTGCTGGAAATGGGCCGGCTGCTGCACAAGGCCAAGCTCGAGCCCTATCCGGTGGTCAACAGCAATCTTGGCAATGGCGGCTGGCTGACCAAGCCGAGAGCCTTGCGCGTGCTGTTCACCGAATACAACAAATATCTGCTGGCGCTGGCGCGCGGCATCGTGCCGGTCAAGCCAACGCCAACCGGCATCGCGCTGGCCGAGGCTGTTGCGCCGAACTGAGCCGATCTGGAACCGGCAGCGCTATCATTCCTTGAGCGTGGCGCTTGAGATGCTGCGCAGCCGCGCGATCTCGTGTTCGAGACGTTCGATACGCTTGTCCCGCTCGGCCAGCGCCGCCGCCACATCGGCTGCTTCGAAACGCTGTGGGATGTGCTGCGGGCAATTGGAATCCCAGGCCGAAACCGTGAACAGGATGATCTGCTCCGGGCGCGCCTTGTAGCCTTCCGGCATCAGCTTCGCCATCAGTTCGGCGTCCTGCTCGACGACCCGCGCGCTGCCCCAGATCTTGATGCGCTGCCGATGCGCATATTCGATCAGGAACAGGAAAGCGCGCGGGTTGTCGTCCAGATTGCCCTGGGTGATGAATTGCCTGTTGCCGGAGAAATCGACGAAGCCGATCGTCCGCTCGTCAAGCACCTTGAGGAAGCCGGGCGGCCCGCCGCGATGCTGGATGTAGGGCTGGCCCTCACCATTGGCCGTCGACAGGAAGACGCTGGTCTGCGCCTCGATGAAGGCGGCGAGATCGGGCGTGATATCAGCTTGCCAGCTGCCGCGCTGTTCGACGCGGGCATAGGCCTCGCGTGAGCCTTTGCGGGCCTGGATCGCCTTGACGGTTGGCGTAAAGGCGACATCGCTGGTGAAGACGTGAGCATTCATGGAAGGCCTCCTTTGAAGCAGAACTGCGAACCAGAGCCAGCGAAGAGATAATTCCTTCCATCTTCCGGATGCAGATGGCATTAATGCAAACAAACCTTCCAATTTCCGGGAGAAGTATGGATCGCCTCGGGGCCATGTCACTTTTCGTTGCCGCGGTGGAGGCCGGCAGCCTTTCGGCCGCCGGGCGCCGTTTCGGCATCCCGCTTGCAACGGTCAGCCGCAAGGTCTCCGACCTGGAGCGGCATCTGAAGACGCGTCTTCTGAACCGCTCGACGCGGCAGCTGACGCTGACCGACGCAGGTCACGCCTACCTCGCTGCCTGCCATCGCATTCTCGACGAGGTCGGCGAGGCCGAGCGGACCGCCGCCGGCGAATACAGCGCGCCGACGGGTGAACTGATCATCACCGCACCGATCGTCTTTGGCCGCCTGCATGTGCTGCCGGTCGTCACCGGCTTTCTCGCTGCCTACCCCGACGTGGCTATTCGGCTGATGCTTGCGGACCGGATAACCCAGTTGACCGAGGAGCACATCGATCTCGCCATCCGCATCGGCCAGCTTCCCGACTCCAGCCTGGTGGCCATCCGCATCGGCTCGATTCGGCGCGTTGTTTGCGCGAGCCCGGCCTATCTGGCCAAGCACGGCACGCCGCGGACGCCGAAAGACCTCGCGGCACACGACTGCGTCACCTTCGAGGGACTCACCGCTCCCGCCGCATGGACTTTTGCCACGGGCAAGACCGAACTCACCGTTCCGATCCGCTCACGGCTTCGGGTCAACACCGCGGAAGCGGCGATCGATGCCGCGATTGCCGGCATCGGGTTGACGAGGGTGCTTTCCTACCAGATCGCAGCTGCAGTGCGGTCGGGCACCCTCCGCACCGTGCTGGAGGCATTCGAGCCGCAGCCATGGCCGGTCAGCCTCGTGCATGCCGGCCAGGGTCTGCTGCCGGTGAAACTGCGTGCGTTCCTCGATTTCGCCGCCCCACGCCTGAAGAAACGGCTGCTGCAAGAGACGTGGCAGGCCTGATGAACGGGCCATCGCACCGTTTCCTTTTTGCCCGCGCTTGGTGTAACCAACGCACACCTCCTCATCGGGCTCTTCCTGCATGCTTTATGTCCGCTCGCTGGCGTTCAACTTCGTCTTCTACGTCAATCTGATCGTCCAGATGATCCTCTGGACCCCGTACTATTTCCTGTCGCCGCGCCACCGTGCCTGGTTCGTGCCGAAATTCTGGTCACACACCAGCATGTGGCTCTATGACAAGATCGCCGGCACCAAAAGTGAGATCACCGGCCAGGAAAACCTGCCCGAGGGTTCCTTCATCCTGGCGCCGAAGCACCAGTCCTTCTGGGACGCGATCGCCTTTTTCCCGTTCCTGCAGGATCCGATCTACATCCTCAAGCGGGAACTGACCTGGATCCCGTTCTTCGGCTGGTACATCCTGAAAATGCGGATGATCCCGGTCGACCGCGGCAGCCGCTCGAAGGCGCTGAAAGCGGTGGTCGCCGCGACCAGGCAGGAACTGGCGCGCAATCCCCGCCAGCTGATCATCTATCCCGAGGGCACGCGCCGGGCGCCGGGCGACGAGCCGGCCTATAAATACGGCATCGTCGAGCTCTATATCCAGCTTGGCATTCCGGTGGTGCCGGTCGCCCATGTCGCCGGCCTCTACTGGCCGCGGCGCAAATTCCTGCGCTATCCCGGCACGATCAAGGCCCGCTTCCTGCCGCCGATCCCGGCGGGTTTGGGCAAGGAAGAATTCATGGAACGGCTGATCGGCGAGACGGAAGCCGCCTGCGACCAGCTGCTCATCGAGGCGTCCCAGGCGCCAAACCCGCCGCCAATGCCGCCGACGGCGGTAAAGCGGCTGGGGGAACTTGGCTCCGATACCCCGACCTGAACCATCTAAGCTTGCGGCACTGTCCCCTAGGGAATCACAGCCAGCGCCGTGGTCAACACCAGTGTTGCCGCGAACGTCAGATTGATGATCCGCGAGGCCAGCGGCTTGCGCAGGAAGCGCGCAAACGCTGCCCCGGCAAGAAGCCGCAGGACATGGATGGCGACGATCATCGAAGCGAGGACCGCCAGCCTGAGCCCTGCATCGAGCTCACCGGCGGACGACGTGCCATCAAATACGGCGGCAATCGCCACATAGGCTTGCGGGTTGGCGACGGCCAAAAGAAACCCGCCGAGGAATGTGGGACGCGCCGCCCCGCCGCTACGCGCGGCCAGAGGCGGGGCCGTTGCTATCTTGAAGGCGAGGTAGAGGATGTAGGCTGCGGATGCCACCGCCAGGAGCGGTGTGAGCGTCGGCACAGAGGCGAGCATGGTCGTAATGCCCGTCGCCACGACCAAAAGCACGGCGACCGTACCAAGAATGATGCCCGAGGCATAGCGGAGCGAATCGCGCAGGCCGAAGGCGGCGCCGACGGCGGTGACGCTTATCGTCGCCGGCCCCGGACTGCCCATCACGACCGCCGATGCCAGCACAAGCGCGAGCAATTGCTGCCATAGTTCCGGATGGGAAAAGACCTGTTCGGCCATCTGTATACCAGTATCCAGGCGCGATGCCGGCAATGGTATGGCAGGGCACAGCAGGCGTCTTGAACGCTCGTGCAGGGAGCGTTCCGGCGCGGGCCGCGCCCGGTTCTTGGCTGCTGTTTGATCAAGCCACCGCTTCGCGCTGGCGTCTAAGCAGTCGCGCTGTCGAGCTCGACGATATCGTCCGGACCGAACTCCAATGATGCGGCGCGGACGAGGCTGTCTACCTGATCCAATGTCGTGGCGCTGGCGATCGGCGCGGTGACGCCGGGCCGCGCAATCACCCAGGCGAGCGCCACTTCCGCCGGCTTAGCCGCGTGACGTGCCGACACGGCGTCGAGTGCCGCCAGGATGCGCATGCCGCGCGTGTTGAGATAGTTCTTCACGTCGTCGCCACGCGCGCTTTTGCCGAGATCGGCCTGGCTGCGGTACTTGCCGCTCAAAAACCCCTTGGCGAGGCTGAAATAGGTGATGACGCCGATATCCTCGGCCATGCACAGATCGCGCAGCGGCCCATCGAAGGAGGCGCGATCGTAGAGATTGTATTCCGGCTGCAGCACCGAATAGCGCGGCAGGCCCCGCAAGCTTGCCACGTCGAGCGCGGCGCGCAACTGGCCAGCATCGAGATTGGAGGCGCCGACGTGGCGGATCTTGCCCTTGTCGAGCAGCTTCTGGTAGGCGCCGAGCGTTTCCTCGTAGGGGGTGGTCGGGTCCGGCCAGTGCGACAGATAGAGATCGACGACATCGGTCTGCAGCCGCTTCAGCGACGCATCGATGGCCTTTTCGATATAGGCCGCGGAGAGGTCTTTCCTGCCCTGCCCCATGTCCGACCCGACCTTGGTGATCACCACAACCTTGTCGCGATTGCCGCGGCTTTTCATCCATTTGCCGATGATCGTTTCGGATTCGCCGCCCTTGTTGCCGGGAACCCAGCGCGAATAGGCATCGGCGGTGTCGATGGCGTTGAGGCCGGCGCCGACGAACCGGTCGAGCAGGTCGAAAGAGGTTTTCTCGTCGGCGGTCCAGCCGAAGACGTTGCCACCCAGAACCAGCGGCGCGATGGACAGGTCGGTTTGACCGAGACGACGTTTCTGCAAGACTGATCTCCGTGAGGATGGGAAGGATCGGGGCGAAAAGCCCTCGCTTACCTAGGTCTCACTCGCGCCGAGGTCAAAGGCCTGGCCGTTCTTTCCGACGGACCAGTGCTTCACAAGGGCGCGATCCAGGGGCGCGATCCGCCGCGCTCCACATTCCAGCCGATGCCTACTGGCTCTGGCGCCGGTATTCACCAGGCGGCAGTCCGACCACGCGGTTGAAAAGCCGGCTGAATGACGCCGTATCCCGGTATCCGACCTGGTAACATATTTCCGAGATACCGAGCTTGGTGCTTTCAAGAAGCGCCTTCGCGGCCTCAAGGCGCCGGTCCTGGATCCATCGGCCGGGAGTGGTGTGCAATTCATCGGAAAACCGGCGCGCAAGCGTTCGCGGCGACAGACCGAGCTGCGCACCAAGGAAGGCAAGGTCGAGCGCTCCGAGCTGTTTTCTGGACAACGTTTCGAGCCGGTCGCGGAACGGCTCTTGCGAAGGCAGCAGATCGGTGAGCGGGAACTCGTAGGGTGTCTGGATCTGCCGCGACGGCGGCAGCACCAGCAACTTGCGAACCAGGCCCTCCTCCCTGGCGAAGCCAAGATCCCGCAGAAGCGCCTTGCCGAGCTCCAGGCCTGAAAAACCGCCGCCGCAAGTATAAATCCGTCCGTCCCCGATCAGCACACGTGAAGCGTCCCAACGCACCTTCGGAAAGCGGCGCTGGGCATCGGTCTTCAGCCACCAGGAGATCGTCGCGCGCTTTCGGTCAAGAAGACCGGCGTCTGCCAAGAAGTAACCGGCCCCGCAATGCGCGGCGATAATGGCGCCGTCGCGTTGCGCCCTTGCGATAAGCGGCGCGGCGTGGCGGCTCTCTTCCTCCAGCGCGGCAACAAGCTCCGGGACTTGCATGCCGGGCATGGCCAGCAGAATCAGCAGGTCCATGCGCTGCGAGGGTTCGCGTCTGGTGTGAAAGGAGATTCCACGCGTCGTCGTGGCGTCGGCCTGCCGTGCCACGAATTCGAAGGAAATCGCCGGCGCGCCGCGAATGGTGTTCACCAGCTCGAACATTTCGACAAGCGTCGCGGCGACAGCCGAATAGAACGTCGACGGCAGCCAGATCACGGCGTGAACGGGACGATTGTCCAAGATGGCTCCTTTGAACAGCTATGGCAAGTTTAGCACATAGATTGTCAAATCTGCCAATTCCGATTTTTTGCCAGCAGCCTTAGGTTCCGCGACGCCGATGCAAACACCGGTGCCTGCGATCTGGCCGCGTCCAGGTTGCATGGCCAGATCGCCCTTTATTGGAGACCACCATGAAAGCAGTTGTATTTGACGCAATCGGCTCGCCGCAGGACGTGCTCTATCTCGGCGAGGTGCCCATGCCGCGAATCGGCGACGGTCGGGTGCTGCTCAGGATGGTCTCCGCCTCGATCAACCCTGGCGACTTTCTGTTCATCCAGAACCTCTATCCGGAACCGAAGAAGCCGCATTTCCCCCGCCAGATCGCCGGAAACCATGGCGCCGGCATTGTCGAGGCCGTGGGTGCGAACGTCGCCTTGAAACCGGGCACGCTTGTCGCATTCAGCTACTACAACAGCTGGGCCGAATATGCGGCCGTTCCGGCCGAATGGCTGATCCCGCTGCCCGCCGGCTATCCGGTCGAACGCGCCGGGCAGATGGTGAACCCCATCACCGCCTGGGACCTGCTGGCGGATTCCCGTGTGCAGCCTGGACAGTGGCTGGCCGTCACGGCCGGCTATTCATCGGTTTCGACGATTGTGATGCAGTTCGCCCAACGGCGCGGCATCAACGTGATTGCGCTCGTGCGACGATCTCGCGACAGGCTGGACCTGAAGCGGCTTGGTGCCACCGCCATCCTCGATCTGTCGGGTTTGAAGGTCGGCATCAGGGAAGCGGTCATGGACATGACCGACGGCGCCGGGCTGAACGGGATCATCGACAATGTCGGCGGACCCGTCAGTGGCGAGTTGATCCGCACCCTCGCGATGGGCGGACAGATGATCATCAATGGCGGCATGAGCACCGAGCGTTTCGAACTGCACAATTTCGACGTGCTGCTGAGCGGCGTCGAGATCAGGGCAAATATCTACCGCTACTTCTTTTCGCCGCCTGTCGAAGCCGACCGGCCAGTGTTGCGTGAGATTGTCGACACCTTCGGCCAACCCGATTTCCATGTCCCTGTCGGCGGCATCCATCCGCTGGCGGAGTTCGAGCTCGCCGTGACATCCAGCCTGGATCGCGCCGATCTCGGAAAGCAGATTTTCAGGATGTAACCCGGACCATGATCCCGAACCGAAGGTTCAGCGACGCAAAAGTTGGAACCGGTTTTCGAGATCATGGTCAAACAACGAAAGAAGATCACGACCCAATCCGTTTCGCCACCTCCTCCAGCCAATGGTCGCGGATCCCCAGCGCCTCGAGGTGCTCCAGCGTGCTGGACACGTAGTCCTCATTCTTTCCCGACTGGCCGACGGCGCCGCGAACGACGCTCGCCGCATCGGCCGCATCGAGCGCACCGGCATATTGCTCGTGGGTACGGTCGACGACATAGGCGACAGCCTCGACCGTCTCGCCTCCGTCCGTCTCGCCGCCATTCTCGCCCCAACCCTTGTCGGCCTCACGCGTGCCCCCCTTGTCAAGGCGAATGCTAAGCATGCGCTCGAGATAGACATTGGTGACCAGTTCGCGCTCGCGCAGATAGGTGATGACCTCGTTGCGCAGATCGCCGGGGACGCGGAAAGCCAGCCCGATGCAGGAGCCGCCACGGTCGAGGCCGAGCACCAGGCCGGGCCGTTCGCGCGTGCCGCGATGCACGAAGGAGTAGACGCACAGCGAGCGGCGATAGCCATGGAGGCGGGCGCGCCGCGTCTCGACATGCGCAAATCCCGGCCGCCAGATCAGCGAGCCGTAGCCAAAAACCCAAAAATCGCCCATATCGCCAAGCCTGGTTGCAGCACCGCACTGGAATCGGTGTTTTTTTCAATCCGTCTCCGTCTACCCGATCTTGCCGGAAACGACACCTCTGCAACACGCGCCAACGAGAGCCGCAGCATGACGTCAAATGACGAACGCCCGCCGAATTTTCTCCGCCGGCTGTTCTGGCTCGGCGTTTTCATCGTCGTGCTGTTTGGCCTCTACAGCGCCGGCTGGTTCTACCTGGCAGACAAGGTCAAGAGCGAAGCCGGCAAAGCGGTGGCCGAGTTCAACGGCAATGGCATCGAGGCGGACTGCGTCAATCTCACGGTCAGCGGCTACCCCTTAAGCTTCGCCGTTACCTGCGACAGCCTGGCTTATCAGGACGACAGCAGGAACGTCGCCGCCTCGCTCGGCAGCCTCAAAGCAGTCACGCACATCACCCAGATCCTGTCCCCTGGCGCCGACCTGCAGGGGCCGCTCAGGACCTCCGTGCCGGGGATGGCGCCGCTGTGGATCGACTGGGATAATCTGCGAGCGAACGTCAAACTGTCCTGGCCCCTGCCCCGGCGCGTTTCACTGGAGGCAGAGGCTCTGTCAGCCCAGACCGATCCCGCCGATGGCACAGACCCGGTCGAGCTGTTCAGCGCTGGGACAGCGGTCGGAGAATTGCGTCCGAACGGCCAGGACATCGACTATGCCGGGAGTTTTACCGATCTCGAAATCGATCCGGGCGCGATCGACGGCCGCGTGCTGCCGCCGCTCGACGGCAGCGGCGACGTGACGCTGAAGAACGGCGTGGCGCTGATCAAGACACAAACAGAGAGCCTGCGCGGCCAGGCGGTGGATATCGGCAAGCTCGACCTGTCGTCGGGGAGCGCGCGCGTCACCGTTTCCGGGCCGGTTTCGGTCGATGCCGACGGACTGATCGACGCCGATTTGATGATCAGGCTCAGCGATCCGAAGGCGGTGGCGGAAATCCTCGGCAAAGCCATTCCCGAGCAGAAGAGCCAGATCAAAACCGGCTTTGCCGGGCTGGCGCTGCTTGGCAACGAACCGTCGATGCCGCTCAAGATCGTCAAGGGCAAGGCCTCGCTCGGTTTTATCCCTCTGGGCAGCATCAAGCCGGTCGATTAGGCGATGATTGCGAACCTCCAGTTCGGAAAGACCATGGCCAAACAGGAAGATAGATGAACCGCGCGGTGAAGCTCCTGAGTGTTGGCGCGCTGACGCTCGATACGATCCTTCGCGTCGACACGCTTCCGGCGCGTCAGGGCAAGTTCATCGCGTCCGACGGCGTCCAGATCGCCTCGGGCATGGCTTCGAGCGCGGCCTGCGCCGCACGCCGCCTCGGCGCGGAGGTATCGCTGTGGGCGAGCGCGGGAGACGACCTCGTCGGCGATCAGCTGGTCGCAGGCATTGAGGCCGAAGGCGTCGATTGCAGCTTTGTCCGGCGCGTCGCCGGCGCGCGGTCGGCACTGTCGGCCATCCTGGTCGACACCAATGGCGAGCGCATTATTGTTCCATTCTATGACAAGCTCGCGCAGGCCGACCCCGAAGCGCTCCCCATTCAGGATCTCACCGCATTCGACGCCGTCCTGGTCGACGTGCGCTGGCCGGGCGCGGCAGCTCTGGCCCTGACGGCGGCGCGCGCAAACGGCCGTCCAGCCATACTCGATGCCGACACCGCGCCACGGGCCGTGCTGGAACGGCTGTTTCCGCTCGCCTCCCACATCGTCGCGTCGGAGCCGGCGGCGTTCATCCTCTGCGGCGAGGAGCGAGGCCCGCAGGAGGCCTGTGAAGCGCTGGCCAGACGCACCGATGCATTCGTAGCGGTGACCGGCGGCGCAGCGGGAAGCTGGTGGTTCGACCGTTCGGTGGCGTCGGTGCGCCACGTCGCCGCGCCAAGGATCAAGGCAGTGGATACGCTTGCCGCCGGCGACGTGTTTCATGGCGCCTTTGCCGTCGGGCTGGCCGAGGCCATGCCGATCGAACGGACATTGCGCTTTGCCAGCGCCGCCGCCGCGCTCAAATGCCTGCGCTTCGGCGGCAGGCTGGGCGCGCCGGACAGGGCCGAGACACTGGCGATGATGGCGGCTCACTGGCCGGATTGAGCGCGCGGCGGCCTTCAAATCGGATGGTACCGCCGCTCTATCTTTTGCTTGAGCATCGGATTTCACCTAAAACCGGTACGGGTCCGATGCTCTATCCCTTGGCCGGATGCTCGACTGCCTGCCGGCCAAAGTCCGGCACGTCGATGTCCTGGCCGGCCTCGATGATCGAGCGGCGCACGGCGCGGGTGCGGGTGAACAGGTCGAACAGCTTTTCGCCGTCGCCCCAGCGGATCGCCCGCTGCAGCGAGGCCAGATCCTCCGAGAACCGCGCCAGCATTTCGAGGATGGCATCCTTGTTGTGCAGGCAGACGTCCCGCCACATCGTCGGGTCGGACGCGGCAAGGCGCGTGAAGTCGCGAAAGCCGGAGGCCGAATATTTTATGACCTCGGACTTGGTCACCGACTCCAGATCGTCGGCGGTGCCGACGATGTTATAGGCGATGATGTGCGGCAGGTGCGAGACGATAGCCAATGTCATGTCGTGATGCTGGGGATCCATCGTGTCGATGTTGGAGCCGCAGCGGCGCCAGAATTCCGAGAGCCTTTCCAGCGCCTCGGGATCGGTGCCGGGTAGCGGCGTGAAGATGCACCAGCGGTTTTCGAACAATTCGGCAAAGCCGGCGTCCGGACCCGATTTTTCAGTGCCGGCCAGTGGATGGCCGGGAATGAAATGCACGCCGGCAGGCACATGCGGCAGCATCTGCGCGATGACCGACGCCTTGGTCGAGCCGACATCGGTGAGGATGGCGCCCTGCTTCAGCGCCGGTGCGATTTCCTCGGCGACCTCGCCCGAAGAACCGACCGGCACCGAAACGATGACCAGGTCGGCATCGCCGACCGCCTCTTTCGCATCCGACGTGTAGAAGGAGCCGAGGCCGAGTTGTTTCGCCCGCGCCAGCGTCGTTTCGCTGCGCGTCGAGATGGCGACATGACCGGCAAGGCCTTCGCGATGGATTACGCGGGCCAGCGACGAGCCGATCAGGCCGATGCCGACCAGCGCGATCTTTTCGAACATCGGTGATGTCATGGTGTTCTAGCTTTTCAGAAATGTCGCCAGCGACGCGACAACGCCGCGATTGGCCTCTTCGGTGCCGATGCTCATGCGCAGCGCATTCGGGAAGCCGTAGCCGGAAACGCGCCGCAATATGTAGCCGCGCGCACAGAGGTAATCGTCCGCGGCTGCCGCCGAATGTTTTTTGTCTTCGGGAAAGTGGATGAGGACGAAATTGCCGACGCTCGGCGTCACCCGCAGTCCGAGCCTGGTCAACTCCTCGCTCACCCAGGTCAGCCAGGTCTCGTTATGCGCCACGCTTCGCTCGACATGGGCACGGTCGCGGATCGCGGCAATGCCGGCCTCGATCGCCGTCGCGTTGACGTTGAAGGGACCCCGCACCCGGTTGATCGCATCGATGACATGCAACGGTGCATACATCCAGCCGATCCGCGCGCCGCCGAGGCCGAGCTTGGAGAAGGTGCGGGTCATGACCACGTTTTCCGCGCCAGCCACCAGTTCGACGCCGGCTTCATAGTCGTTGCGGCGGACATATTCGGCATAGGCTGCATCAAGCACCAGAAGCACGTTTCGAGGCAGGCTGGCATGCAGGCGGCGCACCTCCTGGAACGGCAAATAGGTGCCGGTCGGGTTGTTGGGATTGGCGAGGAAAATGATCCTGGTACGCGCCGTCACCGCAGCGAGGATCGCGTCGACGTCGGCGCGCTCATTGGTTTCCTTGACCGAGACCGGGACAGCACCTGCCGACTGGATATAGATCTTGTAGACCATGAAGCCGTGTTCGGTGATCACAGCCTCGTCGCCGGGTGCGAGATAGGTCTGCGCAAGCAGGCCCAGAATCTCGTCGGAACCGTTGGAACAGACGATGTTCGCCGGATTGAGGCCATGCACCTCGGCGATCGCCTCCCGCAGGCGCCTGGCGGTGCCGTCGGGATATATGTCGAGCTTGGCCGCAACGTCGCGCGCGGCTTCTATCGCCTTCGGCGAGGGGCCGAGCGGATTCTCGTTCGACGACAATTTATGGACCTTGGCAACGCCGGCCGGCGCCGTGCTTTTGCCCGGCACATAGGCCTCGATCTCCATGATCCCCGGGCGGGGCGTTGGACGTGCCTGATCCGATGCCTGGTTCATATTGCAAAAATCCGTCGAGAACGCTTCCGCTGCTCCAACGCGATGCGAATTTCGGATCCGCCACACTGGAAGCCGCCGCGGAAATACAAGTCGTGGCCTGGAATGTCGAGAGGCGGCAATGATCGGTGCGTGACTGGCCGTTGACGCCGAGGCGCGCCGGTCCTAAAGAAAGGCGAAATCCCGTGGTGATTTGGCCGGTCGGCTTGCAGCCACGTTAAACAACTCGCTAAAGGGCCGTTTGCATCTTGTAACCGGCTTTGCGAAGGCAATGCCGGTTTTTTTGTTGTCCGCAGCCGGCCGGACAGTCGCATCGACCCGAAAATCGCAATCGACTTTCGGAAAACACGATGGGTTAATGTAAGAGGATGCGATGGTCGCGCTGCGCACGAAAAGGACCAACAACGAGGCCGTCGAGCCGTCGAGCCCGGTGTTGCGTTTCGATGCCGACAAGCCGCTCAAGCTCGATGCCGGCACGCTGCTGTCACCGTTCCAGATCGCCTACAAGACTTACGGCACGCTCAACGACGCCCGCTCCAACGCCATCCTCGTCTGCCATGCACTGACCGGCGACCAGCATGTCGCCAGCACCAATCCAGTGACCGGCAAGCCGGGCTGGTGGGAAGTGCTGATCGGCCCCGGCAAGATCATCGACACCAGCCGCTTCTTCGTCATCTGCTCGAACGTCATCGGCGGCTGCCTCGGCTCGACCGGCCCCGCCTCGACCAATCCAGTCTCCGGCAAGTCCTACGGGCTCGACCTGCCGATCATCACCATCCGCGACATGGTGCGGGCGCAGTTGATGCTGGTCGACCATTTCGGCATCGAAAAACTGTTTTCGGTGCTCGGCGGCTCGATGGGCGGCATGCAGGTGCTGCAATGGGCGTCGAGCTATCCGGAGCGCGTTTTCTCAGCGCTGCCGATCGCCACCGGCGCGCGCCATTCCTCGCAGAACATCGCCTTCCATGAGGTCGGCCGGCAAGCGGTGATGGCCGATCCCGACTGGCATGGCGGCAAGTATTTCGAGCAGGGCAAGCGCCCGGAAAAGGGACTGGCTGTGGCGCGCATGGCCGCTCACATCACCTATCTGTCGGAGGCGGCCCTGCACCGGAAGTTTGGCCGCAACCTGCAGGACCGTGAAGCGCTCACCTTCGGTTTCGACGCCGACTTCCAGATTGAGAGCTATCTGCGCCATCAGGGCATGACCTTCGTAGACCGCTTCGACGCCAACTCCTATCTCTACATGACCCGGGCGATGGACTATTTCGACCTCGCCGCCGATCATGGCGGCCGGCTGGCCGACGCCTTTGCCGGCACCAGGACCCGTTTCTGCCTGGTCTCCTTCACCAGCGACTGGCTGTTCCCGACCGAGGAGAGCCGCTCGGTCGTTCACGCGCTGAACGCGGCCGGCGCCTCGGTGTCCTTCGTCGAGATCGAGACCGATCGCGGCCACGACGCCTTCCTGCTCGACGAGCCGGAGCTGTTCGCCGCCATCAACGGCTTCATCGCGTCGGCGGCCCGCGCTAGGGGGCTCAGCGCATGACCCTGAAAAATTGCAGGCTTTCCGGACCGGCATCTTGCGCCAGGCAGCAGCGCATGACGCCTGAAGTTTGCAGGCTTTTCGGATCAAGGTCATGCGCCAGTCAAAGGCCACGATCATGAGTGTCAACCACGCCCAGCGCGTCGACCTCGAAGTCGTCGCCGATCTCATCCCGCCGCAGTCGCGGGTGCTGGACGTCGGCTCCGGTGATGGCCTGCTGCTCGAATTGCTGCAGGCAACGAAGCAGGTCGACGGCCGTGGGATGGAACTGTCGCAGCGCGGCGTCAACGAATGCGTGGCACGCGGCCTGTCCGTCATCCAGGGCGACGCCGACAAGGACCTCAAATTCTATCCCGACAAGGGTTTTGATTTCGTCGTCCTGTCGCAGACCTTGCAGGCGACCCGCAACCCGAAGCTGGTGCTCGACGAGTTGCTCAGGATCGGCAAGCACGCCATCGTCTCCTTCCCCAATTTCGGCCACTGGCGGGTACGCCTTTCGCTGTTCGTCGAAGGGCGGATGCCGGTGACCAAGGACCTGCCCTATTCCTGGTACGACACGCCCAACATCCATTTCTGCACCATCCGCGACTTCGTCAATCTCTGCGAAGAGCTCGGCGCAACGGTGGAAAAGGCAACCGCGCTCGACGCCAATGGCCAGAAAATCGGCCTGTCGATGCCATGGTGGTTCTGGAATTTCTTTGGCCAGCAGGCGGTGTTCCTGCTGAAGCGATAACGGCGACCCGTCGCTTCGGCCAGCCGGCCCGAGTCCGGAGACATCTGGGACTGATCGCCATTCGTCGAGGTCTAACGATCAAGTTCCGGAAAATACGGATCGGAGAAAAACCGCCGACCGCGCTCGCCTTGCAAACAGTCGACCGGTGCTGCCGCGTCGACCGGGACGGACCCGGGATCGGCCCCGGGACCGGCATTAGGATCGGTAACACCGCTGACCTCGAGGACCAGCTTGCGGCGTATGGCGGTCACGAATTCCGAAGCGGCATAGACCGGCAGCACGAAGGAACCTGGCCCGCCTGTGACGCACTCGGCATAGTATTGGTCGAGATGGCTGAAGCTGGGCGACGGGCTGATCAGGATCGGCAGGCCATTGATGACGATGCCCTTTGCTATCGCGGCGTCGCGTGTCGTGGCGACGGGCATCCCGATATTGTTGGGGCCATCGCCTGAGATGTCGATGACGCTGCGCGTCGCGTCGAAGGCGGCTCCATCCAAAAGCTTGGCGCCGAAGGCGAGCGCACTGGAAATCGAGGTGCCGCGAAAGCTCCTGAACGGGCGCGCCTCGATCTTGCCGGCGAATACCTCGGCGCTCTCGGCATCGTCGATGACCTGCCAGGCAATGACGGCGTCGTCGCGGACGGTGCCTGCCCATTCGAAATAGGCCAGCGCAATGCGGCCGTTCACGCCCGAACGCACCGCATTGATGAAGTCGGGGTGGCGCAGCGCCTTGACATAGCCGGCGCGCTGCAGGGCGAATTCCTTTTCGTCCATCGAGTGCGAGATGTCGACCGCCAGCACCAGTTCGACGTCCACGGCAATGGTGTCGGCAGGCGCGGCCAAAGGTGCTGCCTGGGCACGGGCAAGGCAGGCAAGCAGGCTGACGCAGGTCGCCCAAAAGCGCGCACCGGTTTTGGGGTAACGACAAGCATCGAAGCAAAGACTCAAAGCGTGTCGCATGAATCCAACGCCGCAGGCTTCCGAACGATGCCGGCAATCTTTCGCCGCGATCACGGCAAAATAAAGCTTACGGCCGGCTATGCCTGTTGGTGGGCTTTGGCGACGGCCGGGGGTGGTTCGATCGCGCCGGCCCTGACGCGGACTGGCTTGAGAGCCGGTCGCTCGACGTCTTTCACGATCGCCAATGAGCGCGGGAAGAATTCAATATTCTGCTGGCCACGGCCGATATTGAGGATCGCGGCGTCGGCAAGACGCGCCTCCAGCATCGACAGCACCCGCCGCAGCGTCGCGCCGTCGAACGTGTCCAAAGCCTCATCGATGATCACCCATTTCGGCTGCCGCAAGACCAGCCGGGCAAAGGCAAGCAGGCGCTGCTCGTCATCGCTCAATTCGCGCTCCCAGCGCGCCGACCGGTCGAGCGAGGATGACAGCCGCCCGAGACCGACCTCGGCAAGCACCGCCGAGATCTCGGCGTCGCTGACCGCGGCATCGGCGTGGTCGAGCACCTCGCGCAGCGTGCCGAGCGGGAAATAGGGTTTTCGGGGAACGAAGGCCGGCACCTCTCCGGCCGGCATGCCGATCCGCCCGCTTCCCCACGGCCACAGACCGGCAATGGCGCGGAAGAACAGCGTCTTGCCGGCGCGCGGATCTCCGGTGATCATGACGCGCTCGCCGGCACGGATCTCGACATGGGGCTCGGCGAGCTTGGTGCATCCATCCCGCGACGCAATTTCGAGCTTGTCGAATGTCAGCCTGCCGTCCGGATTTTCGCCGAACTCGATGCGCCTCTCGCTGTGGTGGAGCACATCCGTTTCAGCAAGCGCGATGCGGAAATCGGCGACGCGCATCAGCGTGGCGCGCCAATCGGCGATGCCGCCGATATTGTTGATGAACCAGCGCAACGAGGAATGCACCTGGTTGAAGGCGCCGACAGCCATCATCAGCCCGCCGAAGCTGATGTCACCGGCGAAATAGACCGGCGCGGCGACGAGGATCGGCGCGACGACAGTGATCCAGCCATAGGTGTCGGTCACCCAGGAAAGATTGATCTGGGCGCTGTAGATGCGCCGCATCGCGCCCAGCACCGTGCCGAGGTCGAGCTCAAGCCGCCGTCTCGCGTCGGCCTCGCCGTGCGCAAGCGCGATGGCATCGACATTCTCGTTGACGCGGACCACCGAGGAGCGCAGCTCCGCCTCGCGCGTATAGCGGTCGCTGTTGAAGCGGATCAGCGGCCGTCCGACCAGCCAGCTCAGCCAGGAGGCGGTGCCGGCATAGAGGATTGCGGCCCACACCATGTAGCCCGGAATCGCCAGCGAATAGCCGCCGACATGGAAGACGAAGCCGGAAGACAGCGACCATAGGACGCCGACGAACGAAACAAGCAGAATGAACGACTGCAATAGCCCTATGCCGAGACCTGTAGAAAGATCGGAGAGATGCCCGGCATCCTGCTGCAGGCGCTGGTCGGGGTTGACGCCGATGGCGCCGGCGTTGGCGAGCCGGAAAGCCCGCGCCGGCCGCATCCATTCACCGATCAGATCGACGGTCAACGCCTCACGCAGCTTCAGCCGGATCGTCTGGTCGAGCCAGGTCTGGCCGACATTGAGCACCACAAGCCCGCCGGCGATGGCGGCAAACACCAGAAGCTGGTGCAGGAAACCCTGCATGTCGCGCCGAGCCAGCGCGTCGTAAAAGGGCTCGTTCCAGCGATTGAGCAGAACCTGCCCGATCGAGGTTGCCACAATGACGGCGACGATGCCGAGGCAGGCCCAGAGCAGTTGTTTGCGGATCGGCGACTTCGCCAACGCCAGCCTGATTGTCGCCAGCTGGTCGCGCAGGCTGCTGGCTTCGACCGACGCGGCAGTCGGCTTGGCGCTGGCCTCGAAATCCGGATGATCGGCCATTGATGAAGACCCTTCGCAAGCGGTGCTGAAACCGGTGAGCAAGTCGACTCAATCGGGTAGCAAACCCGCCCACGACAGATAGGTGGGAAAAAGCGTGATTCCGATCACGAAAACGTCATCAGCGGCCCGGCGATGGCGCCTTCCCGGTCGGCGATATCCGGCCGAGCCTTGTGGCGCCATGCGGCGAGAAAACTGGCACGAAGACGCGGCGAGAGGCGCGCTGGACGACCGGCACACCCTGATAGAGCCGCTTCTGCGCCTCGACGACGATGACGCCGGAAAAGATCGGCCAGAACCTGCGGCCGGCGCGCTCCAGCACATTATGGAACCGCATCATGAAGCGTCGCCGCGATGGCGGGAAGAACAGGGCGTCGGACCAGGCCGCGGGCGTGAAATTCGCTTCGCGCAGCAATTCGGTGAGCTGGCCGCGCGAGAAAGGCCGGCCGCTGCCGAACGGCGTATGCTCGAAACGGGCCCAGACACCGCGCCGGTTGGGCACGACGATGACGACGCGGCCTGCGGGCGACAGCACCCGCCAGATTTCGTTCAGCGTCTCGCGCGGGTTCTCGGCATGTTCGAGTGAATGGACGAGCAGCATGCGGTCGATGGAGGCATCGACCAACGGCAATTCCTCATCGAAGACCAGCGCGGTCGCGGTCGGCCCGGTGGCCGGCCAGACCACCGCGCCTTGCGTCGCCGGCATGAAGGCAAAGACACGTTCGGCATCGGTGCCGAACCGCTCCAGCCACGGCAAAGTGTAGCCGAGGCCGACCAGCCGCTCATTGGGCACGACAGCCCATATCGAGGACAACGCCATGGTGATCGAGCGTTCGGCCAATCGCCCGAGCGTGGTCGAATAAAAGGAGCGAAGGTCGACGATATCGGAATGCATGCGCGGCACGCTATCTTCGATGCTGTCCAAGTTCAACAAAGGCGCCCAGTTCTCCAAAGACGGATGACATCCGCGGGCAAGCGCCCTATGTCTGCGGCGACTGCTGCATCGGCAAGAAATCGGTTTCGATTTCGGAAGACACGATGCAGCAGATAAAAAGTGTCAGAAGCGTCCTTTGTGCGTCCAACTGGACGCGCGGCGCTCTCGTGGAGAGATGCGATGCCGGTTGAAATCGAACAATTCATGTGCCGCAGCGACAATTTCGGTGTGCTGGTGCATGACCCGAAAAGCGGCCAGACCGCGATCATCGACGCGCCCGAGGAGGCGCCGATCCTGGCCGCGATCGAGCGCACCGGCTGGACGCCGACGATGATCCTGACCACCCACCACCATGTCGACCATGTCGAGGCCAATCTGGCGTTGAAGGAGCGGTTCAAGCTGCGCATCGTCGGGCCGGAGGCGGAACAGGCCAAGATTCCCGGCATCGACGAAACCGTTGAGCAGGGTTCGGTCATCCACCTCGGCGACGAGAGGATCGACGTGATCGCCACGCCTGGCCACACGGCGGGCCATGTCTCCTATCATCTGCCGGGATCGAAAGTGGCGTTCACCGCCGACACGCTGTTCGCACTCGGCTGCGGCCGGCTGTTCGAATGCAAGCCGCCGGTGATGTACGATTCGTTGAAGAAGCTCGCGGCGCTTCCGGCCGAGACGGTCGTCTATTGCGGCCATGAATACACGCTTTCCAACGCCCGCTTCGCGCTGACCGTCGACCCGACCAATTCGGCATTGAAGGAGCGCGCCGCGAAAATCGAAGCGCTGCGCGCCGACGGCAAGCCGACGCTGCCGACCACGATCGGTGAGGAACTGTCGACCAATCCGTTCCTGCGCTGGCACGATCCGGCAATCCGCAAGCATCTCGGCTTGGAGAACGCCTCCGACGCCGAAGTGTTCGCCGAAATTCGCAAGCGCAAGGATAATTTCTGAGCACCGTTGATGGGCTGGAACCCACGAAGTTCTGGGGAAAATGACCAGTTCCGCCGAAATCATCGCCACGCTCGGCCTGAAACCGCATCCGGAAGGCGGCTGGTATGCCGAGACCTTTCGCGATGGCGCGGAAGGCGCTCGCGGCCATTCGACCGCGATCTATTTCCTTTTGGAGCAGGAGCAAGTGTCGGCCTGGCACCGCGTCAAGGACGCCGCCGAGGTCTGGCATTTCTATGCCGGCGCCCCGCTGGCACTGTCGATGCATCGGGAAAACGGGCCGGTGATCGAGCAGGTGCTCGGCACGGCATTGGCGGCGGGCGAGCGGCCGCAGATCGTCGTGCCGGCAGGCTGGTGGCAGTCGGCGCGCAGCCTCGGCGAATGGACGCTGGTCGGCTGCACCGTGGCGCCGGGCTTCGATTTCGCCGCCTTCGAGCTGGCCGAACCGGGCTGGAGTCCTAACCCAGCAGGAAACCCATCGTGATCGCCAACTGGGCGGCGTAATACAGCATCCAGACCGCGTGGCGCGTCCAGTGTCGGTGCGGCGAGATGGCGCTCAGCAGGAACTTTTCCGAGGCGAGCAGCCCGTCGGACGCCATGAACAGCACGGCGCCGCCGACGACCCAGAAATTGCTCAAGGTCAGCGCCGAAATGCCCATGGCAAAAATTGTCGCGATATAGACGCTGATGGGAAGGCGCAGGGCGGGGCCGACACGGCGCCAGACCGCAAAGAGCATGGCGAGCGCCAACACGGCCATTGCCACGGCAATCGCCGCGCGCCACGGCTCGGCCGAGAGCAGCCCGACCCCCTCGCCGGAGCGCAGGAACAGCGCGATGTAAAGCCCATGCGCCACGAGAAAACTGGCCAGCCCGCCGACAAAAGCCTTTTCACCGTCGCGCGACAGCAATGCGTCGCCGATGGCGCTGAGCGCCAGCGCCGCGATGAGCAGCCACGGACCGCCCTGCAGCGATGCCAGCACGACGAGCATTGCCACGGCCAGCGTCTTGACCGCGGAACGCGCAAGCTTCGGCGGCATGTCGATGGTGAAGGCGTAGATCACCGCGGCGGCCAGCGAAAACAGCAGCGTCGCATTGGCGTCGGCGTCGATGCCGCCGGGAAACGGCATCACGCCCCTGCCTCGCTCGCAGCCCTCTTGCGCAAGAACAGCGATTTCGCCGCAAGCGCTGCGCCGCCGGTGATCAGCACGCAGGCGGCGAGGATGCGAAGGGACGGCTCGGCGAAGCCGGCTGATATCAGCACCAGCGTCGACAGCAGCGGCGCGGCATAGCTTGCGGCGCCCAGCACCTGGATGTTGCCGCGCTTGACGCCGATATCCCAGGCGTAGAAGGCCGCGCCCACCGGCATCAGGCCGAGGCCGAGCACGGCCAGCCACTGGCCGGCGCCGACGGGCAGCACCGTCTCTTCCAGCATCAGATGGCAGACAAGCGAAAGCGCTGCCGTGGCCGCACAGAACCAGGTGACGATGCTGGTCGGCACCGACGGAAAGCGGCGCGACAACAGCGAATAGGACGACCACAGCACGGCGCAGACGCCGGCCATCGCATAGCCGAAGGCATAGCGCGCGTCGAAGGCAATCCCGCCGCCCTTGGTGACGATCAGAAAAGTGCCGGCAAGGCCGAGCAGTGCGCCGACGACATGGTTCCAGGCCAGCCGCTCGCCCGGCATCAGCGCCGATCCGAGCACGATGAGCAGCGGCCACAGATAGGCGATGAGGCTCGCCTCCACCGCCGGCGCGTTGCGCAGCGCAGTGAAATAGAAGAAGTGATAGCCGAACAGGCCGGCAATGCCGATCAGCCACACTTGCGGCGGTATTTTCTCGCTCCCGGCGGTGGCCGGCATGAACAGCCGCGCGACGAGCCCGACGCCAGAGCCGATCGTGAAGGTGATCGCCGAGAGCAGGAATGGCGGCACCGCGCCGGAAGCGTCCGTAAGCAGCGCCAGCAGCGCCCACATGGCGACCGCCGAGAAGCCGATCAGTGTTGCGCGCCCCATGTCCGTCTCCGGCGGCGCGCGATCGCGCCTATTCTGTCGCTTCGAACCGCTCCGCGCTGACGGTGAGAGTGCCGATTTTCGTGCCGACCGTGGCGTGGATCGGCGCATATACGCCGGTTTGGCCGACCGGTGCAAACGTCACCATGATGCGGCTGCGCTTTCTCAGGTAATCCAGGGATTTGCGGTTCTTGCGATAACCCGCCACCGGCTCAAAATCCAGCCGGCAAGTGACGGTATCGCCCTCGTAGCCGCGCACCGAGGTCGAGCCTTTCGACTCGTAGGTCAGCCTGAGATCGGCGCGCATCTCACCGTCATAGAGCTTCACCGTGCGCCCGCAGACCTTGTCGAGGCTATCGGCATGGATGACGGTGGCGGCCATCGGATCGAGCACCGAGGCGAGATGGCTGGCGGCCAGCGGTATCCATTTCTTGGAATTGCGCTTCTTCGGCGCAGGCACGACCTTGGTCGCGATAACAGTGCCGTTGGCGAACTGGATATCGATCATCGATGCCTTGTCGCCCGATTTGTAGTCGGCGCGGAACGCCTGCGGCTGCAATTGCTTGCCCGAAATCTTGCCCTTCGACGAGACCGTGCCACGCGTGTCGTCAAATATTGTGGCGAGGCCGGCACTGGAGACGCTGCCTTCGATCGAATAGGTATCGCCTTCGTAACTGCTGGAAAAGCTTGCCTTGGCCACCGAGAAGCCGTGGACCGAAACCGTATACTCGCCCTTGAAGGATTGTTGCGTGGCGGCAGAAATTGCCGTCGGCAGCGCCACGGCGAGCGATGCAAGGAGAGCATGAGACGAACGAAGCATGGCGGGATCGATCCTCGATTTCAGCAGAAGCGCGCAACTCCAGCCTGGCATCTCCTTGTGCGACCGCTTATAGACTGAATTTCGGCCTTTATGTGAAAGACGTCGTCACACCCGGGCGCAAGCCGGAGCTTGACGCATCGCCGAAATGCAACTATGGAACGCCAACTTTTTCCATAAGGCCGCCTGACCGAAACCGCGCGCCACCCGGCGCGGGTTGAATGTTTGGCCAGACCGAGAACTGAAGGTTTAGAACCATGTCCCGCACCTGCGAACTCACTGCCAAGGCAGTCATGTCCGGCAACAATGTGAGCCACGCCAACAACAAGAGCAAGCGTCGCTTCCTGCCCAATCTCGTCAATGTGACGCTGATCTCGGAAGCGTTGAACCAGAATGTGCGCCTGCGCATTTCGGCCAACGCGCTGCGTTCGGTCGAGCATCGCGGCGGCCTTGATGCGTTCCTGGCCAAGGCCGACGCCAAGGAGCTGTCGCAGCGCGCGCGGCTGCTGAAGAAGCAGATCGCCAAGAAGCTCGCCGAACAGCCGGCCGCTTAATTTTTCAGGCAGCCGCCTTCGGCATCGGACCGAAAAGTGCGAAGCGGTTTTCGGAGAAATCCGATGGCCAAACAGCAATGGAGTGTCGTCCGAACTCGGCATGACACCCCGCTGGTTCCATTACCCAGGATAAAAAAATGAGCTTTTTCTCCCGATACCTGCCCTTCGTTGCGGCCATGGCGCTTGTCGTGGTGGCGTCGAACGTTCTCGTGCAGTTCCCGCTGCAGGGTGCAATCGGCGGCCTGTCGCTGGCCGACATTCTGACCTGGGGCGCCTTCACCTACCCGTTCTCCTTCCTGGTCACCGACCTTGCCAATCGCCGCTACGGCCCGGCTGTGGCGCGCCGGATCGTGTTTGTCGGCTTCACGGCGGCAGTGATCTGCTCGGTAGTCATCCCGCCCTTGCTGTTCCGCTACGGCCTGATCGAATTCGAGACGGCTGCCGACCGGCTGGTGCGCATTGCGGCGGCTTCCGGCATCGCGCTCCTGATCGCGCAGCTGCTCGACGTGACCGTGTTCAACCGGTTGCGCCGGCAGAGCTGGTGGCGGGCGCCGATCGTCGGCACGCTGGTCGGCTCGGTGTTCGACACCGCGGTGTTCTTCACGATCGCCTTTTCGGCGGCTTTTGCCTTCGCTGGCCCGAACGATGGCTTTGCGCTCGAAACCGCGCCGCTGATGGGCGTGCTGCCGGTCGAGGCCATGCGCTGGGTGTCATGGGCGCTCGGCGACCTCGGCGTGAAGCTGATCATCGCCGTGGTGGCGCTGATCCCCTACCGGCTGCTTGCCGCCCGCTGGAGCCAGCCGGCACTGGCGGCATAGAGCATGATCCCTAAAAGTGGGAACCGGTTTTCGGAAAAGATCATGCTCACAGGTTCTCAAGCATGATCCCATGGGTCCAACTCGATACCGCGAAAGCCCCTGACGGCGACCATGAGCTCCGCCTGAAACAACGCGGCGCCGAATTCTCGATCATGCTCGGCTCGAACGAGCTGATGAACAGCCGCCTCGGCGGTTCTGAGGAAGCGCTGGCGAGCCTGTCCTGCCAAAGGATTGCCGGCCGCAGACAGCCGAAAATCCTGATCGGCGGGCTGGGCATGGGTTTCACGCTGCGCGCCGCGATTGCCGAGCTTGGCGCCGATGCCGGCATCGTTGTCGCCGAGTTGGTGCCCGCCGTGGTGGCGTGGGCGCGCGGCCCGATGGCCTCGCTGTTCGGCGGCTGTCTCGACGATCCGCGCGTGACCATTCGCGAGGCGGATGTCGGGCAGATCATACGATCGGAAGCCTCGGCCTGGGATGCCATCCTGCTCGACGTCGACAATGGGCCTGAAGGGATCGTCCACAGGGCCAACGATGCTCTTTACAGTATAGCCGGGCTGATCAGCGCGAGAGCAGCGCTCAAGCCCGGCGGCGTGCTGGCGGTCTGGTCGCAGGGACCCGACAGCGGTTTCACCCGCCGGCTCAAGCAGGCGGGCTTCGCGGTCGAGGAGGCCAAGGTGCGAGCCAATGGCAAGCGCGGCGCACGCCAAATCATCTGGATCGCGACCAACGGACCCCGGCCTGCCGCAACCGGCGCCAAGCTGTAGCTGTTATCGGCCGTCCTTTGCCGACCGCCTCTCAATCCTCGTGCAGCACAAATTCCAGATACAGATTACGCTGTAGCATCGAGTGGTTGTCGTCCGAGACCAGCGACACCATCAGCGCGCCGTCGTCGCGGGTCCAGACGTCGAGCCCTTCCATATTGTCGATCTGGTAGCCCATGTCGGCTTCCATCAGCACCGGCCCGTCGGCAACCGCGCCCTTCTCGACGCTTTCGCCATAGATGCGCCGCAGCCGCATCTTGACGCCGCCGGCCATCGAAAAGCTGCGCTCCAAAAGCAAGAGGTCGCCGTCCGGCAGGAAGGCGCCGTCGGCAATGTCGAAATTGCCGTTGCGCTTGACGGTGAAGACGCCCTTGTGCGGCCCTTCGATAACGGCCGCATAGATGTTGCCTGCCTTGTCGAGGCTCTTTTCCGAGACCACGACCAGCCCGCCTTGGTGCTGGCCGTCAGGATTGGCGTGGATGACGGTCTCAAAGCCGCGATTGCGGCGAAGCTCCCAGGCTGGAATCAGGAAGTCGAGCTGCCTGAACGGCGGCTTCATGTCGCCCGGTTCGATCTTGAACTGTGCAATGCGGTGATCGCGCTCGAAGCCGACTGTGGCAATGCCGTCCTTGAGCGCAAGGCCTTCGGCGTCGACCTCCCATTTCTCGGCGATCAGCTGGCCCGCCTCGTCGGCCATCTGCTGCATACGGAAATTCCGGATGCCGGATGGGCGCTTGTCGGCATCATGGATGACGGTGCCGAAGAACCAAAAACCGGTGTCGGCGACGCCGATGAAATCACTGCCGGGCTTGCGGAAACGAAACGCCGACAGCGCGCCGAAATCGCGTGACGGCGAGGTCATTTCCAGCCCGCCGACGAATTCGAGCGGGCCGAACCGCTTTTCGTCACCGCCGATATGAAACCGGTCTATCAGCCGTGCCGAGATTTCGATCGGCTCGACCGCAACGGTGCCGGCAGGGATGGGAGCCGACAAGGCGATGCCGGCAACGAACAGGGCTGTGGCGGCGAAAAGCGTCTGCCGAAAGCCGCCCCGCGAAAAAATCATCCGGCGCGCCGCATGCCGCCGCGTCGCGTATCGCGCATGCTTTCCTCGCCAAACAGCGAGGCCAGTTGCTCGGTCATGGCGCCGGCCAGTTCCTCGGCATCGACGATGGTGACGGCGCGGCGATAGTAACGGGTAACGTCGTGGCCGATGCCGATGGCCAGGAGCTCGACCGGCGAGCGCGTCTCGATCAATTCGATCACCGCGCGCAGATGCCGTTCGAGATAGTTGCCCGGATTGACCGACAGCGTCGAATCGTCGACCGGCGCGCCGTCCGAGATCATCATCAGGATCTTGCGCTGCTCCGGCCGGGCGATCAGGCGGTTGTGCGCCCACAGCAGCGCCTCGCCGTCGATATTTTCCTTGAGCAGGCCTTCGCGCATCATCAGGCCGAGATTGCGCCGCGCCCGCCGCCATGGATGGTCGGCGGATTTGTAGATGATGTGGCGCAGATCGTTGAGCCGCCCAGGATTGGGCGGCTTGCCTTCCTTCAGCCATTTCTCGCGTGCCTGCCCGCCCTTCCAGGCGCGGGTGGTGAAGCCGAGGATCTCGACCGAGACGCCGCAGCGTTCCAGCGTGCGCGCCAGAATGTCGGCGCAGGTGGCGGCGACGGTGATCGGCCGGCCGCGCATCGAGCCCGAATTGTCGAGCACCAGCGTCACCACCGTGTCGCGGAATTTGGTGTCGCGCTCCTGCTTGAAGGACAGCGGCTGCATCGGGTCGATGACGACGCGCACCAGCCGCGCCGGATCGAGATAACCCTCTTCGAGATCGAAATCCCAGGACCGGTTCTGCTGCGCCATCAGGCGGCGCTGCAGTCGGTTGGCCAGCCGGCCGACGACGCCGGACAGGTTGGCAAGCTGCTTGTCGAGGAAGGCGCGCAGCCGATCCAGCTCTTCCTCTTCGCACAGATCCTCCGCACCCACCGTCTCGTCGAACGCGGTGGTGAAGATCTTGTAATCGATCTCCTTCGACAGATTGGTGAAGGGATTGTCGTTGCGGCGCGCCTCGCCGGGCGTCTCGGCATCGGCGTCGTCGTCGTCGGACAGGTCGTCGGCGGTAGCATCGGATGCCTCCATCTCGGCCGATTGCTCGTCGTCGGACGACGCCTCGGTGTCGTCCGACTGCGACTGCTCGGAGCCGGAATCGTCCTCGCCGCCCTCCTCGCTCTGCTCCTCGCCTTGCGGCTGGTTTTCATCGTTGTCTTCGGAGTCTTCGGTCTCCTGGTCGTCACCGAGTTCCTCGGCCATTTCCATGGAAGCCAGCATCTCGCGCACGACACGGGCGAAGGCCTGCTGGTCGTCGAGCTTTGCCGACAGTCCGTCGAGATCGGCACTTGCCTTCTCCTCGACCCAAGGGCGCCAGAGGTCGACCAGCCGCTCGCCGCTCTTCGGGACAGTGCGACCGGTCAGCTTTTCGCGCACCATCAGGGCCAGCGCCTCCTCGATCGGCGCGTCGGCCTTGTCCTTGACGTCGATGAGGTTGGCCCTGGCGTATTTGTCCTCGAGCATCGAGCCTATATTGTCGGCCACACCCTGCATGGCGCGGGAGCCGATAGCCTCGACGCGGGCCTGCTCGACCGCATCGTAGATGGCGCGGGCCTGTTTGCCCTCCGGCGCCAGCCTGGTGTGGATGCGCGTGTCGTGGCAGGCGCGCTTCAGCGCCATGGAATCGCCGAGCCCGCGGGTGATGGCGATGTCGGCCTTCGAGGCTTTTTTCGGCAGTTCAGGCAGCCGGGCGCGGCTGCCGGCGAGCGCCGGCCGATCCTTGGCGAAACCGACTTCGAGGTCCTTGTCGCCGGCAATCGCGCGCATGCAGACGGTGACGGCGCGCTTGAAGCTGTCGGCTTCAGACCCCGTCTTCGACTTGTTGCGCGTGTTGTCGCCTGGACCCGCCATCGATCATTCCCTGACGCATGACCCCGAAAATCGGAATCGAGCCATGCTTAGCCCAGAACCACGTTGGCGGCGCTCTCCGGCAAATCCTGGCCGAAGGCGCGCTGGTAGAACTCGGCGACCAGCGAGCGTTCCAGCTCGTCGCACTTGTTGAGGAAGGTCAGCCTGAACGCCATGCCGATATCGCCGAAGATCTCGGCATTCTCGGCCCAGGTGATGACCGTGCGCGGGCTCATGACGGTCGAAAGGTCGCCATTGATAAAGGCCGAACGCGTCATGTCGGCAACACGCACCATCTTGTTGACGATCTCCTTGCCCTTGGCATCGCGATAGTGCTTGGCCTTGGCCAGCACGATGTTCACCTCATTGTCGTGCGGCAGATAGTTCAGCGTGGTGACGATCGACCAGCGATCCATCTGCGCCTGATTGATCTGCTGGGTGCCGTGATAGAGGCCGGTGGTATCGCCGAGACCGACGGTGTTGGCGGTCGAGAACAGCCGGAACGCCGGATGCGGGCGGATGACCCGGCTCTGGTCGAGCAGCGTCAGCCGTCCCGACGATTCCAGCACGCGCTGGATGACGAACATCACGTCCGGACGGCCGGCATCGTACTCGTCGAAGCACAGCGCGACATTGTGCTGGTAGGCCCAGGGCAGGATGCCGTCGCGGAATTCGGTGATCTGCAGCCCTTCCTTGACGACGATGGCGTCCTTGCCGACGAGGTCGATGCGGCTGACATGACTGTCGAGATTGACGCGCACCATGGGCCAGTTGAGGCGGGCGGCGACCTGCTCGATATGCGTCGACTTGCCGGTGCCGTGATAGCCCGACACCATGACGCGGCGGTTGTAGGCAAAGCCGGCGAGGATCGCCATCGTCGTGTTCTTGTCGAACAGATAGTCGGGATCGATGTCGGGCACATGCTCGCTCGACACCGAATAGGCCGGCACCACCATCTTGGACTCGAAGCCGAATTTCTCCTTCACCGGCACGGTGGTGTCGGGCAGGTTGGCGATGTCGCGATCGACCTTGTTCATCTTTATCAACGTCTCCACGGGCGAAGCGCCTGATTTCGCCGGCAATCGATTTTGTCCGGGGGCGGTCTTAGAGCCTTTTCCAACCTTATGAAAGTTGGAAAACGACACGGAGGTCGCTCAGCACAATCCTGCCTGCTTGAGCACGCGATAGGCCTGGAGCACATCGCGGAACCGGTCTTCCGAACCTCTGTCGCCGCCATTCGCATCCGGATGGTGGCGTTTCACCAGTTCCTTATAACGCGCCTTGATATCCTTGCCAGTCGCCTTTGTATCAAGGCCAAGCGTTTCCAGCGCCTTGGCCTCAAGCGGCTTGGCCTTGCGCTCACGCGCCTCGCGCGGATCCTTCGGGCCTTTGAACAGGTCGAACGGATCGCGCATGCGGTTGTAGTAGCCGGCGCGGCCGGAACGCTGCTGGGCGAAATCGGGCGAGGAGCGCGTCGAGGCGCCGTTGACGCCCATCTTCCATGTCGGCCGGTGGCCGGTCATCGCTTCCTTCTGGAAGCGGGCGATCTCGGTATCGGGGACACCGGAGAAATAATTGAAGCCCTTGTTGTACTCACGCACATGATCGAAGCAGAACTGAAAATATTCGCCCTCCTTCATGCGCCCGACCGGCGCGCGATGGGTGCCGGCCTCCTTGCAACCGTCCCACTGGCAGATCGGCGAACGAGACTTCAGCTCCGCATCCTTCTCCGGGCGGATGCGAATTTTCTCGAAATATTTGGGGTACGGTTTCATCTTACCCATTTATGGGCTGTTCGCCGGTGCGAAACAAGAATTGACATTTTCGCGATGATCGCCCTAACCGCTGAATCGCGGCATAAAGCGGGCGATCGGCGAATTTTGTCGCGACGGCGGCGCCGCGCGTCCTTCCGGACGCGCAAACGGCACCGATTTTCGGGGGTCATGCGCCAGCCATATGTGGTGAAGGGAAGTACGAATGTCCATACAGTCGACGATGGAAGACAAGTTGAAGAAGGCGTTTTTGCCGGAGCGGCTGGTCATCATCAACGAAAGCCATCTGCATGCCGGCCATCACCATCAGGACTCCGATCATCACGGCACCTATGACGGCACCGGTGAGACGCATTTCCGCGTCCGCATCGTCTCCTCAGCCTTTGCCGGCATGAGTCGCATCGAGCGCCACCGCGCGGTCAACGCGTTGCTGGCCGACGAATTGAAGGCTGGTGTCCATGCGCTGGCGATCGAGCCGGCCGCGCCGGACGAAAAGACCAGGTGGTAGGCCTCAGAGCAATTCCAGGAAAAGTGTGAAACGGTTTTCCCGGGAAAAGCGCATAGCGCTTTCCCTAGGGAATTGCGCAAAAACAAAGAGATAGAGCGGTTCGGCGTTTCCGTGAAACGATGAACCGCTCTATCCGAGCGCTGCCTTCAGGAAAATCATCACCGCACGGGTCAAGGCGTCGCCTTCGTCGCCGAAATCGCGATTGATCGACATGTGCGAATAGGCGCTGCCGTCGAACAGTGTCACCTCCGTTCCGGTCGCCCGCAGGCGCTCGGCGAAGGCCCGTGAGGCTGCCGCACGACCCGCTGCGCGCGAATAGGCGATGAAGGTCGCCGGATGTTTGCGGCTCCCGACATGGGTGGCAGGCGACAGCGTTCGCCACTGCGCCGGGTCGGGAAAGGCCTTTGCATAGGCCCGTGTCATGCCGCCGCTCCTCGCAAGCGCCTTCAGGTCATAAGCCCTGGTATCGTTGAGAACCAGCGCCGCGACGCCGGGCAGACCGCCGCGCAGCCCGGTCAGTGCGGCGAGATGGCTGCCGGCCGAATGGCCCATCACCGCAATCCGGTTCGGATCGCCGCCGTATCCGGCGATGTTGGCGCGCACGTAGCGATAGGCCTGCTCGACATCGTTGGCCTGGGTGGCGACATCAGCCTCAGGCAGCATCCGGTAGTCGATCGAGACGAAGCAGAAGCCATTGTCGAGCAGGAAGTCCGGCTTGACGTCGACGTTGGTGCGATTGCCGGCTCGCCAGGCACCGCCATGGATGAAAACGATCACAGGCAGGGAGCTGGCGCCGGCGCGCGCGTAGATGTCGAGCCTGGCCGGACCGTAGTCGATGGTTTGCGGAGATGGCGAAAGCCGGCGCGACGCCGCCGAAGCGCTGGCCGTCAACAAAGCCATCGACATCAAAAGCAGGGTTCGCCGATCGATCACCGTCACCTCCAGACAGCCCGGTCGAAAGTGCACGCCGGCGCGGCGAGCGTCCAGGATTGATTAGCCGCGAAAGAACCTATCAGAACTAAATCTCGCCGGCCGGCCTGATCCTCAGCCTTGCAATCCGGTTCTTGTCGCGCTTCATGACGACGAAGCGCTTGCCGTGAAAGGTGAAAGCCTGCTTCTCGTCCGGGATCAATTGCGTCTCGTGAATGACGAGACCGGCAATGGTGGTGGCTTCTTCGTCCGGCAGGTCCCAGTCGAGCGCCCGATTCAGGTCGCGGATCGACACAGTGCCATCGACGACGACGGAGCCGTCGGCTTCCTGCTTGACGCCCTGCATGTCGATATCGTGCTCGTCGGCTATCTCGCCGACGATCTCCTCGATGATGTCCTCCAGCGTCACCAGCCCCTCGACCTCGCCATACTCGTCGACGACGATAGCGAAATGCGCCTTGCGCCGCAGGAAGGCGTTGAGCTGTTCCTGCAGCGTCGTGGTATCGGGCACGAACCACGGTTTTGAAGCGATCTTCATCACATCGATCTTGGAAAAGTCGTTGCCGACATCGTTCAACGCGCGCAGCAGGTCCTTGGCGTGCAGCACGCCGACGATGTTGTCGAGCGAGCCCTTCCACAAGGGCATGCGGGTATGCGGGCTCTGCAGGATCTCGCGCACCACCGCTTCCGGCGGATTGTCGGCATTGACCGAGCGCATGTTGGTGCGATGGACCATGACATCGGACACTTCGAGCTCATCGAGATCGGACAGGCGACCGATGCGGGCGCGATCCTCGCGCACCACCTGTCCGTCGCGACGAAAATCGTCGACGGCGCCCCGCGATTCATCATGGTTCGAATGCTGTGGCTCGATGCGCTGCAATTCATAGCCGAAGGCGGCGAGCAGGCGCGCGCGAAAGGCAAAGGCGAGCAGGCCGAGCCCGGCAAGGACAGCAGCGACAATCCAGCCGGCCTCGCTCATCCCGGTCGGCTGTTCTGCTGACCCGGTCGGCCTCTCGGCTGACCCGGTCGGCTGTTCTGCTGACCCGGATGGTTCTCCCTCAGAAACGACAGCACTTCCGACGCCGGCACGTCCTTGGCGATAAAGGCCTGGCCGATGCCGCGCGTCAGGATGAAGGTCAGCGCGCCGCGCGACACCTTCTTGTCCTGGGTGATGAAGGCAAGCAGCGCTTCGGCGTCAGGCAATTCACCCGGAATATCGGCCATGCGCCAGGGCAGGCCAACGGCGCGAAGATGCGCCTCGACGCGCGCCGCATCGTCGGGACTTGCCAGGTTGAGGCGTGACGAAAAGCGATAAGCCAGCGCCATACCGATGGCGACTCCCTCGCCGTGGACGAGACGGGCGCTGTCATATTGGGTGGCGCCCTCGAGCGCGTGGCCGAACGTGTGGCCGAGATTGAGCAGCGCGCGGTCGCCGGTCTCGAACTCGTCGCGGCCGACGACATCGGCCTTGGCGCGGCAGGCCTCGGCGATGGCCTCGGCCCGTTGCGGGCCGCCGGAGAACACCTTGCCCCAGTTTTCCTCCAGCCAGGCGAAGAAGTCGGGGCGATCGATGAGCCCGTACTTGGCGAGTTCGGCGTAACCCGCCCGGAATTCCCGGATCGGCAGCGTGTCGAGCACTTCGGTGTCGGCCAGCACCAGTTTCGGCTGATGGAAGACGCCGACGAGGTTCTTGCCACGCGCACTGTTGATGCCGGTCTTGCCGCCGACGGAAGAGTCGACCTGCGCCAGCAGCGAGGTCGGGATCTGCACGAAATTCATGCCGCGGCGCACGATGCCGGCGGCAAATCCGGCCAGATCGCCGATGACACCGCCACCGAGCGCGACGACGACATCGCCGCGTTCCAGTCTTGCGGCGAGCACGCCGTCCACCACCTCTTCGAGATGCACGAAACTCTTGGTCTTTTCTCCCGCCGGCAAAGTAATGACCGCGGGCCGGATGCCGCCCTTTTCAAGGCCGGCCCTCAACGTCTCGAGGTGGGCGGCGGCGACATTGACGTCGGTGACCACCGCGGCGCGCGTGCCGGGCAGGCGGCGCGAAATCTCGGTGCCGGCGCGCAACAGCAGGCCGGAGCCGATCAATATGTCATAGGCGCGATCGCCGAGCCCGACTTCGACGGTGACTGTCGCATTGCTTTTCACGAGCGCACCTCGCCTGTCGCGGCTGCCACGCCGAAATACCCGCAAAGCGCGTTCACCACCTCGGCGGCGATGACCTCCTTGCGATCGTCGCGGGTCGGCACGGTAACATCGGCGGTGGCGTAGACCGGATAGCGCTCGGCCATCAACCGCTCGATCACGGCACGGGGATCGGCGCTTTTCAGGAGCGGCCGGTTCTGCTTCTTGGAAACGCGGTCCATCAACAGGTCGATCTCGGCCTTCAGCCATACCGACACGCCATGGCCGGCAATGGCCTCCCGCGTCGGCGCGCTCATGAAGGCGCCGCCGCCCGTCGACAGCACCTGCGGGCCGTGTTCCAATATGCGCAGGATGACGCGCTGCTCCAGCGCCCGGAACTCGGGCTCGCCATAGCGTTCGAACAGTTCCGGGACGCTCATCCGCGACACGCTTTCGATTTCCTGATCACTGTCCATGAAAGGCAGTCCCAGCATCCCCGCCACCTTGCGGCCGATCGCCGTCTTGCCGGCGCCCATCAGCCCAACAAAGACAATGGAACGGCTGCCCAGCCGGCCGAGCAGCGCGGCATGGCTCTCATCGGGAGGATTGGCTGGCAACGCGTTCATGACACCATTATGTTTCTAAGCAGGTTCCGCAAAGCTATCCCAGGTTTTGCGACAGAACCTGCGACAAGCCAAAGAATCCAGGCAGGCAATTTTCGGGCTAGCCCACGAATGCCTGCTTGGACCCCTCTTTGCCGGCGTATCGACATCAAAAGCCTGATTGCGTCAAGCGTGGCGCCGCCGCACGTCGTCCGCGCTTCGCCCTTGAATTGGCCGGATTGGCGTCTCATAAGGGCACGCAGAACAACAAGACGGGCGAGAATTGATGCCGACACTGTTCCGCTTTGTCGTGACGCTCACGATTCTGGCCGGCATTGTCTATGGCGCGATGTTCGCTCTGGCGATGTTCGTCGAGCCGAGAAAGGCCGAAATGAGCGTGCGCATCCCTCCCGAAAAGCTCATTCCCAAGAAAAACTGAGAGACATGAACAGCGCGGCCCGCATCGAAGCCTTTCTGGAAATGATGAGCGCCGAGCGCGGCGCTGCCGAAAACACGCTTTCCAGCTATCGCCGCGACCTCGAAGACGCATCAGCGGAGATCGACGGCGGGCTCGCTGGTGCCGCCGCTGCCGATATCCGCAACTATCTCGACGAGATAGCCGCACGCGGTTTTGCCGCCACCTCGCAGGCACGCAAGCTGTCGGCGATGCGCCAGTTCTTCAAGTTCCTCTACGCCGAGGGTCTGCGCGGCGACGACCCGACCGGCACCCTGGACAGTCCGAAGAAGGGCCGGCCGCTGCCGAAGACGATGAGCGAGGCCGACACCGGCCGGCTGATCGACCGTGCGGCGCAGGAGGCAGCTGGCGCCTCGCTGAACGATGGCGACGGCCTGGCGGCGCTGCGCCTGCATGCGCTGGTCGAGGTGCTCTACGCCACCGGTCTGCGGGTTTCCGAACTGGTCGGCCTGCCGGTGACGGTGGCGTTGCGCGACGATCGTTTCTTCATGGTGCGCGGCAAGGGTGACAAGGAACGCATGGTGCCGCTATCGGCAAAGGCGCGCGTGGCCATGCGGGCCTGGCTCGCTGCCCGGGCAACGGTGCCGGCTTTGGCGGATAGCCCGTTCCTGTTTCCGGCGGCAAGCGACAGCGGTTATCTCTCCAGGCAGGTCTTCGCCCGCGACCTGAGGGGCCTTGCCGCGCGGGCCGGCATCGCCTCGGCGAAAATATCGCCGCATGTGCTGCGCCATGCTTTTGCCAGCCATCTCCTGCAGAACGGCGCCGATCTCAGGGCGGTGCAGCAGTTGCTTGGCCATGCCGATATTTCAACGACGCAGATTTACACACATGTGCTGGAGGAGCGGCTGGTGCGGCTGGTCAACGATCATCATCCGCTTGCCGACTAGGCGTCATATCGCTATGTGAGGACCACGTTCCACCGCCCGGAGCCTCTGTTTCCCAGGTTCCGCCAGTCATTGCCTACCGGCTTGTCATTGCCTCCCGGCTTATCGGTCCGCTCAAGAATGTACAATTACCTCGATTTCGAAAAGCCGGTCGCCGATCTCGAAGGCAAGATCATCGAGTTGAAGAAGCTCGCCGAGAATGGCGAGGCGGTCGATGTCGGCGATGAGATCAGCCGGCTCGAGAAACGCGTGCGCGACGCATTGCGCGACACTTACAAGGCACTGACCCCGTGGCAGAAGGTGCAGGTGGCGCGCCATCCGGACAGGCCGCATTGCGTCGACTACATCAAGGGGCTGTTCAACGATTTCACGCCGCTTGCCGGCGATCGCAATTTTGGCGAGGACCAGGCGATCGTCGGCGGCTTCGCCCGCTTCCGCGGCGAGCCGGTGGCGATCATCGGCCAGGAAAAGGGCTCGGACACGGCCAGCCGGCTGAGGCATAATTTCGGCTCGGTGCGGCCGGAGGGCTATCGCAAGGCGGTGCGGCTGATGGAACTCGCCGACCGCTTCAATATCCCGTTGCTGACGCTGGTCGACACGGCCGGCGCCTATCCGGGCGTCAATGCCGAGGAGCGCGGCCAGGCCGAAGCCATCGCCCGTTCGACCTCGGCCTGTCTTCGCCTGAAGGTGCCGTCGATCTCGGTGGTCATCGGCGAAGGCGGCTCCGGCGGTGCCATCGCGATCGCCACCGCCAACCGCGTCTACATGCTCGAGCACGCCATCTATTCGGTGATCTCGCCGGAGGGCGCTGCCTCGATCCTGTGGCGCGACACCACCCGCTCGAAGGATGCGGCGACCAACATGAAGATCACCGCTCAGGATCTGCTGGAGCTGAAGATCATCGACGCCATCGTTCCCGAACCGCTCGGCGGCGCCCATCGTGGCCCGGATACGGTGATTGCCGCCACCGGCGATCTCATTGCCAAAACGATGAAGGAATTCTCCGGCGCCAACACCGATTTTCGTGAGCAGCGCCGCGAGAAATATCTGGCTATGGGGCGAAACCTCTAGACTATGATCCCGAACCGAGACTCAGCGCAGCAAAAAGTGGGTATCGGTTTTCGCAAAAGGCGTGGTCGAACAAGAGGATTCAGGCCGGCCGATTTCAGTCGGACGGACCGCCGGACGGTTTCGACGCCGCAATGTGGCGAGATTAAGCACCTTCGCCACAAAAATGCCGCTGCGCTCGTTTCAATCGGATTGCCGTAAGGCCTGGTGCTGCGGTAAGGAATTTTCAAGGTTAACGGGCTTAGGGTTGGGTCTGTCGGCCCTGATGCCTGCGGTCCGAAAGAAAAGACATAGCCATGTTTGCCAAGCTTGCCCGCACCGCACTTGTGATTGCCGCGATAGGCGTCGCTGGCTGCAACGATTCTTCGATGAAGGATTTTGCCCCCCACGCCAACAAGCCGCTGCCCGAAAAAATCCTGGCCAGCATGAAGGCCAAGGGCATGACCCGCACCTCGCCGGTGATGGCCCGCATCTTCAAGGAAGAGGGCAAGCTCGAAATCTGGAAGGCCAAGACCAACGGTCGCTATGACTTGGTCGCCAGCTACGACATCTGCAAATGGTCGGGCAAGCTGGGCCCCAAATACACTGAAGGCGACCGCCAGGCACCGGAGGGCTTCTATACGGTCCGTCCGGCGCAGATGAATCCGCGGTCGAGCTACCACCTTGCCTTCAACATCGGCTATCCCAACGTCTACGACCGCGCCAATGGCCGCACCGGTTCCCATCTGATGGTCCATGGCGCCTGCTCGTCGTCGGGCTGTTATTCGATGACCGACGCGCAGATCGAGCAGATCTACGCCTTCGGCCGCGACGCTTTCCAGGGCGGGCAGACCGAGTTCCAGATCCAGGCCTTTCCGTTCCGCATGACCGCCGCCAACATGGCGCGCTATCACAAAGATCCGAACTACGAATTCTGGAAGATGCTGAAGGTCGGCTACGACAATTTCGAGATCACGAAAGTGCCGCCGAAGGTCGATGTCTGCGAGAAGCGCTATGTCTTCAACCAGGTCGCGCCTGACGGCGAGACCTTCGATCCGACCGGCGCCTGCCCCGCGACGACGCAGCCGGATTCGCTGAAGAGCGCCTTCAATGCCTACCAGAGCACCTACGAGGCGGCTTTCAATGGCGCGGTCAAGGCCAGCGTGCCGGCTCCCAAGCCGACCATCGGCGGGATCAAGGAAGCCAGCATCGTCTCCGAGTGGTCGAAGAAACGCGCCCGTGGCGAACGCGTGCCGATCGATCCGCCGTCGTTCAACGCCGACGGCTCGGTGACGGCGACGGCGCGCATGGGCCGCATCGATTCGCCGGCGGGCCGCAAGATGGCCGCGCTCGACGCCGAGAAGGCCGCCAAGCAGAAGGCCGAGGAGCAAAGGCTTGCCGCGATCGAAGCGGCCAAGGCCGCGAAAGAGGCGGCCAGGGCTCAGGCTCTGGCCGAAAAGCAAACGGCCAAGATCAATTCGCTGGCCGAAGAGGAGGATGCCAGGGCCGCTGCCGAAGCGCCTGTCGCTACCGCGACAATCGCGTCGTCCCCCGATGCCGCCCCGGCCGCAACGCAGGCGGCGAATGCCGGTGAAAGCAGGACGACAAGGCTGAAGAAGAAGCTGCTCGGCATGTTCGGCGGCTGAGCTTCATGCCTGAACAAGAAGATGGGGGCCAGGAAGACAGGCCCTCAACCAGCCC
>NZ_JBVVQB010000032.1:0-74973 GCF_055811775.1 Mesorhizobium sp. WSM4844
TTCTGGCATTGGGCTCGATGTGGTACCGCGAGGGGCGTTAGCGACGCGCCTTCCCCTTCTCCCCTTGTGGGAGAAGGTGGCCGAGCCCACGGGTCTTGCCTCCGGCAAGCCCGAGGACAGGCTCCGCTCGGTCGGATGAGGGGTGTTCCAGCTTGGCAGCGACGGCACTCCGTTCAGCACCCCTCAACCGTCTTGGCGCTGCGCGCCAATCCCCTTCTCCCACAGGGGGAGAAGGGGAAGTGGGCGCGCTACTCCTCCGGTTCCGTCGTGAACATCAGCGGGTAGCCCTTGGCCTTGCCGGCATCGGTCGCCCGAGTCGCCTTGGTCTCGGCGACGTCCCTTGTGAAGCGGCGACGACGCAGACGGCTCAGTCACCCGGGCCAGCAAACAAAATGAGATTTCCGTCTGGATCCATAACAATGAAGTTTCTGGCACCCCAGGGTTCTTTCCTGAGGACTTGGTGAAAGGGCACCCCTGCGGCCTGAAAATTCAGAAAGAGCTGTTTGATCTCGTCTGCAGTATCGACTGTGATCCCGGCGGAGAGCAGGTGTTCACGTTGCCGTATATCGCCAACGAACACAGGTTCGCAAACCAACCTCAGCGCGAGTTGCGCATTGTCACGTGTCACCTGTCCGTAAAATGCCGGGTCGCCGTAAACAAAGTCGACTTCGAAGCCGAGCTTGGTGGTGAAGAATTCGAACGACGCTTTGATGTCGGTGACGAACAACTGCGCTGAGGTTGAACTCAGAACGGGTGCAGGTACGGTCTGTTTTTTCTGATCTGTCATGGCTGGGGCTCCTGTCTTGAGCGCCTGCCATCCCTCGAACCCCGATTGACGCGCGATCAGTTCCTGCGCGTCGCTGAGCTTAAAATTTGCTTCCAGTACCTGATTGTCATCGAGATGCTGGAAGCGTGGCAACGCAGCCCTGATCTCGGCTGCGACCGGATAGTACCGTTCGCGGTGCCACCGCAAATATTGCTTGGCCTGCTTTTTGAGGTTTTCGAGATTCGGCATGGGCGCAACTGTGGTCACAGTATAGGCGGGCATTGCCCTTTCGACGTTATACCGATGCGCCCTACGCAGCGCTGCGAACGTGCCTCGGCGATGAGCAGTTGTCAATCACCGCACCCCGTCCAGTACCCTCAACCGTCTTGGCGCTGCGCGCCAATCCACCTTCTCCCGCAGCAAGGGAGGAGGGGAAGCCGGCACTACTCCTCCGGTTCCGTCGTGAACATCAGCGGGTAGCCCTTGGCCTTGCCGGCATCGGTCGCCCGTGTCGCCTTGGTCTCGGCGACGTCCCTGGTGAAGACGGCGACGACGCAGACGCCGCGCTGGTGCGCGGTGATCATCACCCGCCGCGCCTGGTCCTCGCTCAGCTTGAATTCGCCCTTGAGCACCGTCACCACGAACTCGCGCGGCGTGAAATCGTCATTGAGGAGGATGACCTTGTAGAGCTTCGGGCGTTCGATCTTCGGCCGCGTCTTGGTGCGGGGTTTTGTGACGATCTCAGGCATCGGAACCGGCAACTGTGCGCAAGAATTTCGCTTTTATTCTGACATGGACGAAAGCGATCGTCCATTTTGAACCGCCCGCAAACCGCCTTCCCGGCGGGCGCGGCCATTCACAAGTCCGTGCCTATATGGGACCGCCGCCAAGCCAGCGCAGACCGCGAAAAACGATACGGACCGTTCCGTTTAGAAACAACTATCGCCGCAATACCGCGCTCAGCACGTCCCTGATGCCGATGGCGCCGACGAAGCGCGACTGGTCGTCGAACAGCGCCACCGGTGCGGTCTGCGAGCGGTGCATGGCCAGCATCACCGTCTTCAGCGAGGTGCCGGGATTGGCCCAGAATACCTGCGTCGTCTCCTCCGGCTGCGCCTCGACATCGGCGCACGACACCCAGAACGCCGGCTTGCCATCGCGCTCGGCCGCCGCCACCAGCCCGTGCTCGTCGATCTTGAAACGCGTCGTCTTGCGGCGGTCGAGCCACACCCAGCCGTCCTCGCCGTGGTCGAGATCACGGCGGTCGCGCATCACGTTCCAGGCGGTCAGCACCGAGAGCGGGTTCACATTGGCGATGAAGTCGCGGACATAGTCGTTGGCGGGGCGCAGCACGATGTCTTCCGGCGCGCCGGTCTGCACGATGCGCCCGCCTTCCATGATGGTGATGTGGCTGCCGATCTTCAGCGCCTCCTCGAGATCGTGGCTGACGAAGACGATGGTCTTCTTCAGCTCGGCCTGAAGCTGCAGCAATTCGTCCTGCAGCTTGGTCCGGATCAGCGGGTCGAGCGCCGAGAACGGCTCGTCCATCAGCAGGATCGGCGCTTCGGTGGCAAACGCGCGCGCCAGCCCGACGCGCTGCTGCATGCCGCCGGAAAGCTCGTGGGCGTATTTCGACGCCCACTGGTCGAGCCCGACGAGCTTCAACTGGCGCTCGACGCGCGCCTTGCGCTCGGCTTCGGGCACGCCGGAAAGCTCGAGCCCGAAGCCGACATTTTCCGCGACGGTGCGCCAGGGCAGAAGGCCGAACTGCTGAAACACCATGGCGACCCGCGTCTGTCGGATGTGGCGCAGCGTGGCGGCGTCGCAGGCAGCGACATCGACCATGCGGTCGCCGTCCTTGACCATGACGTTGCCGCGCGCCGGCACGTTGAGCAGGTTGACGGCGCGCAGCAGCGTCGATTTGCCGGAGCCGGAGAGGCCCATCAGGACGGAAATCTCGCCCTCGTTGACGGTCAAATTGGCACCGGCACAGCCGAGCACGGCGCCGGTCTTCTCCAAAATTTCCTGACGCGTCGCGCCCCTGTCGACGAGCGCCAGCGCTTCCTTGCGCGCCGCGCCGAAGACGATGTCGACATTCTTGAAATCGACCGCAGCGCTCATTTGGCGGCTCCCGTGCCGATGCGGCTGATGCGGTCGAGGATGATGGCGAGCACGACGATGGCGAGGCCGGCTTCGAGCCCGAGCGGGATGTTGACCGAGTTCAGCGCGCGCACCACCGGCTTGCCGAGGCCGTTGGCGCCGATGAGCGCAGCGATCACGACCATGGACAGGCAGAGCATGATGCACTGCGTCAGCCCCGCCATGATGGTCGGCAGTGCCGCCGGCAGCTCGACTTTCCACAGCAGTTGGCGTTTTGTCGCGCCGAAGGCTTCGCCGGCCTCGATCATCGGTTTCGGCACCGAGGTGATGCCGAGATGCGTCAGGCGGATCGGCGCGGGAGCAGCGAAGATGACGGTGACGATGAGGCCGGGAGCGATGCCGAGGCCGAAGAGAATGAGCACCGGGATCAGGTAGACGAAGGTCGGCATGGTCTGCATCAGGTCCAGGACCGGCTGGAGATAGCGGTAGCCGCGCTCGTTATGCGCCGCCCAGATGCCGATCGGCACGCCGATGGCCATCGAGGCCGCAGCGGCGCCCACGACCAACACCAGTGTCTCGACGGTTTCCTGCCAGAGATCCTGGTTGACGATGAAGAGCAGGCCGAGCGCGACAGCAAGCGCCAGCTTCCATGATTTCTGCAGGTACCAGGCAAGCCCGGCTATGGCGGCGACCAGGAGGACCGGGGGGACGAGCAGCAAAAGATCGACGAGCCCGTCGAGAACGACGGTTAGCCCGTCGGCGATACTGTCGAAAAACCACTCGAAATTGGTGGTCAGAAAGTCGAAGAAGGTCTTGCCCCACCGCCCGATCGGGATCTTGAAGCTCGAAATCAGTTGCGAAACCGGATCCATGGCAAATGTCCCCTCATTCTTCTTCACCTCTCCCCTGACGGAGTGGGCCGAACCGCGCAGCCGAGCCGGGTGGGATGGTCACGGTTATGCTCCGTTCCGAACCATCCCAACCGCGGCGCGTGCCGCGCCGAACCTCCCCACACGGGGGAGGTGTAAGTTTGCTACGAACCCAGTGCGGTTTTCACCGCGGCCGCGGCGTCGCCACCGTCGAAGGTCGTCACGCCGGCGAGCCATGGCGTCATCGCGTCCGGATTGGCCTTGAGCCATTCGGTGGCCGCGGCTTTCGGGTCGGCGCCGTCATTGAGGATCGCACCCATGATCTCGTTTTCCATCTTGAGCGAGAACACCATGTTCTTGAGCAGCGCGCCGACGTTCGGGCATTCGGTGGTGTAGCCGGCCCGGACATTGGTGGCGACGGTCGCGCCGCCGAAATTCGGGCCGAACACCTCGTCGCCACCCGACAGATAGGCCATCTTGATGTTGGCGTTCATCGGATGCGGCTCCCAGCCGAGGAAGACCACGTCTTCGCCCGATGCGGCCGCTTTCTGCACCGCCGACAGCATGCCGGCCTCGGAGCTTTCGACAAGCTCGAAATCCTTCAGGCCGAACTTGTCGGCGGCGATCATGTCGAGGATCAGGCGGTTGCCGTCATTGCCGGCTTCGATGCCGTAAATCTTGCCGTCGAGCTTGTCCTTGAATTTGGCGATATCGGCGAAATCCTTGAGACCGGCATCATAGGTGTGCTGTGGAACGGCGAGCGTATATTTCGCGCCTTCCAGGTTGGTCACGACCGTCTCGACCGACTTGTCTTCGAGATAGGGTTTTATGTCGGCTTCCATGGTCGGCATCCAATTGCCAAGGAAGACGTCGACGTCCTTGTTCTTCAGCGAGGTGTAGGTGACCGGAACCGACAGCACCTGCACGTCGGGCTCGTAGCCGAGCGCTTCGAGGATGACGCTGGCGGTAGCGGTGGTGGCGGTGATGTCGGTCCAGCCGACATCGGCAAAACGCACCGGCTTGCAGCTTTCCGGCTCGGCGGCGAGTGCACCGCTCGCCGAAAGAAATGCCGCCAGACCGAAGCCGGCGGCGAGTAGTTTCATACGCGACATCTGTATTCTCCCATTGTGATCTGTCGGCGAAGCGAAATTGCGGTTTTGTCTCCGCCTTGTTTCGTCAGCCAAACACCATTCTGGTGCGGTTTCAAGCGATAAGACAATCGCGATCAACGGCGCGGGCTGGCCGACCAGCGACAGATTCGCCGCTTTTCCGGTGGCCAGGCGCTTTTCCGGTGGAACGTCGGGACGCCCCCTCCCCGCGTTGGGACAACTCGGCTTAAAAGGGCGGCATGGCCAAGCTGTACTTCCACTATGCGACGATGAATGCCGGCAAGACGACGATGCTGCTGCAGGCCTCCTACAATTACCGCGAGCGCGGCATGACGACGATGCTGTTCGTCGCCGGCCACTACCGCAAGGGCGACACCGGGCTGATCTCGTCGCGCATCGGCCTGGAGACTGAGGCTGAGATGTTCCGCGACGGCGACGACCCGTTCGCCAGGGTCGCCGAGCATCACGACCACACGACCGTGCATTGCGTCTTCGTCGACGAGGCGCAGTTCCTCGAAGAGGAGCAGGCGTGGCAGCTTGCCCGCATCGCCGACCGGCTGGACATCCCGGTGATGTGCTACGGCCTGCGCACGGATTTCCAGGGCAAGCTGTTTTCCGGCTCGCGCGCGCTCCTGGCGATAGCAGACGATCTGCGCGAGGTGCGCACCATCTGCCGCTGCGGCCGCAAGGCGACGATGGTCGTGCGCCTCGGCGCGGACGGCAAGGCGGCGAGACAGGGCGAACAGGTGGCGATCGGCAAGGATGTTTATGTCTCGCTCTGCCGCCGCCATTGGGAAGAGGAAATGGGCCGCGCCGCGCCCGACGATTTCATCGGCTTCACCAAGGCCTGAGCAGCGCCGTCGGCGACGCTGCCGATCTCCCCCTTGCGGGCCCTTGCGGGGGAGATCGGGTGCGGCTTCGGCTTTTCGCCAATCACCAGCGGTGGAAGGCAGGCCGATGGGGTCGGGTTTTGTTTGAGATATCGCGGCATCTTCCGCCTTTCCTTCCCCCCTTGCCATACATATATTCGCGGCGTTCGCGACACGAACAATTGCCGAAGCGGGAGGCTCCTATGGCGACATTGCAGAATTTCGATGCCGAAATTGCCAAGACCAATCAGGTCGTGCAGGACATGCGCACCAAGATCGAGCAGTCCGGCGCCGTGCTCGACACGCTTGCCAAGACCGACAGGAAGATCGGCGACGCCAATTTCGACCTCGAGAACGCCCGCATCGAGGATGTGCTGAAGCAGCAGAAGGTGATGGAAGGCAACATCGCCGACCTGATCATCGGGCTGGAGGACGCCACCAACGTCTTCGGCGCCGAATTCGAGAGCATGAAGAACTACACCGGCTGGGAAAGCTTCGTCGGCATATTTTCCGACCAGAGCAAGCAACGCATGCGCACCGACCGCGTCCGCAACATGTCGCTGGCCGGCAATCTGCAGGAGCTTCTGGCGAAATCCGACACCATCGTCGGCATCCTCAAGGCGCAGAAGCAGATCCTCGACCAGCGTTATAAGACCTCCGAGGCCAGCCTGTCGCAGGTGATCGAGCGCCGCAAGGCAACCATGTCGAATCTCGAGATCGTGCAAAAGCGCATCGAGGAGCTCAATCCGATGCTGCTCGACATCGAGAACAAGATCGCCGCCTCGACCAGCCAGAAGGAGCGCACCGAGCTTGAGGGCGAGCGTTCGAAACTGGCAACCGAGTACAACGAGAAGCAGGCCAAGGAGCAGGAACTGCTGGCCGAAAGCCAGACCCTGGAGCGCTACACCTCGATGTTCCAGACCTTCGTCGATTCGCTCAACAACCAGATCGCGGCGCAGTCGACGCTGATCAACAAGCTGACCATCGATACCGAGCAGCGCATCGTGCTCTACAAGGCCCTGGAAGATTCGCTGAAGACCGCCGCCCAGCAGGACGTCGCTCACAAGATTAATACGCTGGGCAGCCAGGTCGACAACACCGCCGAGGAAACCATGGCCGGCATCGGCGCGGCCTCGCAGAAGCACATTGGCGATCTCCTCGAAATGCACGAGAAGAACATGGTGGCGACCGCCGACATCCAGCGCCGCAAGAAGCTGGCCGACGATGCCTTTGCCCGCCGCTTCGACGACGTGCTGAAAAAGCACAATGCGGCAAACTACGTGCAGTCGTAATTGCTGCATATCTCCCAAGGGCTGGCTGCATGACCCCCGAAAACGAAGCGGCAACGCGGTATTTCTCGGCGATCACCGCGGCACTCAGCGGCCTCGAAGTGTTCATGCGCGACGATCGCTCGCCGCTCTACCGGCACGGCATCGTCGCCAAGATCGTCGCCGAATACATAGCGCGGCTCGACAACTCGTTTTCCTGCTGGCGCAACCGGCTGGGCTTCATGGAGACATTCCGCATCTCGCGCGCCGAAAGCGGTTTTCCGGTCTTCCAGAACGTGCTCGAACTTGAAAACGACCGCCGCCAGGCCGATACGCGTCTCGCCAACATACCGCTGGCCGACGAGTTGCGCGAGGAAATGGCCGACTTCATCCTGCGCCACAAGGAATTCCCCGAGGCGCTGCAGAAGTCGATGGCCGAGCGGCTTTATCTGGAAGGCGTCAGGAGCGAGACGACCTTCGGGCCGTTCACCTTGGCGCAGACGGCAAAAGTCTCGGTCAATCCGAAGACCAGGCGGCCTTACTACCTCGCCCATTGGGCGGCCTTCGACGGCAGCGCCAACCTGCCGCTGGTCTACATGGTGACGGTCGAGGATTCCTCCGAAGAGATGATCGGGCAGCTTGTCGACCGCAATGGCAAGCTCAACGAAAAGGTCGACATTCCGCTTCCGGTTGAAGGACTGCTCAATCCCGAGCTTGCCCACCGCTTCGACGACTTCACCGAGAAGAACTCCGCCTATACGCTGTCGCCGGCTACGATCGCGGTCAACCTCGACAAGGATTTCGAGCAACTCCACCCCAAGCAGCTGCGCCGCGTCGTGCTCGGGCCTTTCTATTCGGCCGGGATCACCGACAACAATTCGACGGTGACCGACATTCTGGACAAGGTGCGCAAGCCGGAAAACGCCTGGCTGCTGACCTGGACCATCCAGGAGGTTTATTCGAAATCCGAAAAGCCAGGTCGCAAGGGGTTGTTTTCGAGCGAGAAGGCGACGCAGGAATTCTTCATCGACACCGACGATCTGGAGGCGGCGCGACAAGGCGTGTCGAGCTACGAGAAGCACGCGCTGATCCCGCATGAGGCCTATCAGGCGCTCTACGCCGCCGGCGAGGCGCAGAAGATCTTTTCCGGCTACAAGGTCCACATCCTGTCCAAAGGACAGGTCATCAGTGACGTCTGACAGTCAAACCGCGGAGCATCCTTCATGGACACCGGCCTGACCACGATTTCGGAAGCGGCAATCGAAAAGCACCGCGCCACCGCGCAGAGCTTCATCACCCGCATCGTCGTGCTGGAGGACCCGTCGCGGGAATCCGGAACCGCGCTTGCCGGCACCAACCGCCGCTTCGTCTCGACCGTCTCGGTCGGCTCGGTGCGCCGCACGCGCGAGGTCGAGCTTTCCAAGACCGTCGCCGCCGTCCATCCCGACGACCAGCTGCTGAGCATTGCACAGCACATGCTGCTTTATCGCACCCGGCGCGGGCTGGCGATCGCGCTGGCCATCGCCGATGTCTTCGCCGAAGGCTCAGATCTCGAGAGCCTGAAGGCGAAAAACGCCCGCGCGCCGCTCGAAGGCGACGAGGCCGCCGCCTTCAAGAAGCTGCTGTCGGCCTCGGCCTATATTTCGGCCTTCAGCCTCGCCTCCTATCTGTTCCAGCTGATCGACAGCGACGGCGAGGCGCCGAACGACACGCCCGAGCCGGACTTTTTGTTCGACACGCCGCAGGACGCGGTGAAATCGATCGTGGCCGGCCTCGACAGGGCGATAGCAGGCGCGAAGGACGACGCCGATCTGATGACCCGGGCGCGCGCATTCGCCCGTGTCGTCATCGACGGGCTTTTGGCGCGAAAGGGCCGCTTCGACGGCATTGGTCCGTTTGAGAATGCGCATATCCGCATCGACGTCGACGACTTCACCCTCGACGGCTTCGACGTCGCGCCGGGCAAGCGGTCGAAGCCGCTGGTAATGACCTTCAAGAAGCCGGAAGAGGTCGTCGGCAACCACATCGCCAAATACCAGTCGGTCAAGCTCGCCAAGATGCTGATGGCATACGACTTCGAGCGCGAGCTGAACCCGTTCGTCGAGCTCGGCGGCTTCCTGTTCACCTTCATCGGCGACGGCGCGCCCGGCACCGGCAAGACGACGCTGATCCAGATGATCGCCGGTCTCGTCAACGGCTACTGCCAGGTCGCCGGCTATCCCTTCGCCTACGAGAATTTCGGTGTCGACCAGATCTCCTCCTACCAGGGCAAGTCGGGCCAGAACTGCCGCCAGTTCATCAACAATGTGCTGAACTCGCGCGTCATCGGCTTCGGCACCATCGACGACATCGACCAGGTGGCGGCCCGCCGCTCCGACGATCGCGCCTCGGCCGGCCAGCAGGAAATCACCGGCGTCCTGATGGACGCATTCGGGGGTGCGGCCACGGTGGTGCGCGGCAACTGCTCCTTCGGCATGTTCTCCAACTATCCCGAAAACGTCGACGACGCGCTGCGCCAGCGCGCCGGCGCCCGCTGGCTGGTCAATGGGCCCCAAACGCGCGACGACTATATCGACATCTTCGTGCTGCTCGCCGGCAAGAACCACAAGATCCCGCTCGGCGACCACAAGCTCTATGCCGCCCAAGAAATCCAGCGCGCGGTGATGGAGGCCTATGAAGAGCACGAGAAGCCCAGGGAAGACGGGCTGATGAAGGTCTATGAGCGCTACATGAAGGAGAACGGCGCGCCGAAGTCGATGGCCGACATCGGCACCTATCTGCACATGATCAAGGAGGCCGAGCCGCGCTTCACCGGCCGCGCCATCAAGAATGTCACCGATGCGATCAAGATGCGCGCCATGGACCTCGAGTTGCCGGACGAATGGTTCGAGAAGCCTGAAGTCTTCATGCACAAGAGCTACGACGACAAGAAGGCGATGATCGAGGAACTGCGCGGCCCGTTCTCGATGGACATGGTCATGCAGGAGGTCAACCGCTACGCCGACTCGGAGTTCCGCTATTCCGACAAGTCAGACGACGCCGCAGTGACCAAGATGATCCGCGACACCCGCCTGCGCGACCGCGCGGTCCGCGAGATCGAGGAGCTGAAGAAGAAGGGCCTGTGGAATGCGTGAGACGCGCCGACGCTCCCTTCTCCCCTTGTGGGAGAAGGTGTCGCCGAAGGCGACGGATGAGGGGTGCTCCAGCTTGGCGCCGATGGCGCTCCGTCCAGCACCCCTCATCCGTCTCGGCGCTGCGCGCCGATCCACCTTCTCCCACCAGGGGAGAAGGGATGCCCGCGCCCCTCATCCGCCCTTCGGGCACCTTCTCCCCGTGAACGGGGAGAAGGCATAGATGAGCCCCGCCAGGAAGTCCGACCTTTTGCGCGAGAACGAGCTGATCTATGGCCGGCTGCTGACCATCGACGAGCCACATCTGATCCAGCGCTACAACAAGGCGTTGGTCGCCTTCGGCCTGAAGCCGACGAAGCTGAAGAGCTTCGAGATCGACCGCACCGGCTTCTCGCCGCAAGTGGCCGAGGAATGCGGCGACTACAGCTACCTCGATCCCAACGAGATCAATCGCCGCTTCATCCTCCTGACCCCGTCGCAGGTCGACCTGCCGGTGGTCCACACCGCCTTTTCCAACACCTCGCAGCTGATGTTCGAGTTCATGTCGACGAACCAGCGCGCCATCGACGCGCTGACCATCAAGGATGTCATCTACGGCGAGATCGAGGATTCGGTCCCCAAGGTCGACGACATCGAGGACCTGCTGTCGATCAACCAAGTCGAGTTCAAGGTGCTGTCGGCGGAGGACGTGCTCGGCAAAGCCGCCGAACTCGGCAAGCTCGTCGACCGGTTGAAGCAGGAGCCGGACGCCTGGCGCGACAGCGCCATGCTCACCCGCATGGTCGAGCTTGCCAAGATCTGCGGCGACATCCGCGAGAACGCGCTGGTGCCGGATCAGGTGATCTTTCGCCACAGCGCCTATTGGACCAGCCATTTCGGCGGGCTCTATGTGTTCATCGACCCCGACATGACGACGGTGATCAGCGACCCGGCAGCACCCGGCTTCCGCCGCTCGCGGCCGTGGCAGGTGAGCTACCTCTCGATCAATGATGCCGACAGGGTGTTCAAGTTCCTTGCCGCGACCGGCCGCATCGAACTGCCGCGGGCCTCGTGGATCGAAACATCAGGCTATCTCGAGCATCGCGCCGAAATGGTGGTGCGGGCGCTGATCCGCGACGCCGAGCCCGACCGTAATCTGACCGACGTCGACAAGGTCTGGCTGCAGACCTGGATCCACAGCCATGCCGACCTGATCACCAGGGACGGCAATTTTCCTTTCCTCAACGCCGCCAAGCGCGAGATCGCTCACCTCGGCTATCTCAAGGTCGAGGACGTGTTCCCGCAGCAGCGTTTCCTGACGATCCGGGCCAAGCCCGGACATCCCGACGCCTGGCTGACCAACCAGCTGATCTCGGATTTCGTGCCGCAGGACTTCGTCTCGCGCTACGTCTTCAACAAACCGGGTTTTTACAGGGACTATGACGGCTTCAGCGACGCTTGGCGATCGCATGTTGTGGACGTTCTGAAAACCACATATCTGAAAGACAAGGTGGCGTTTCGCACACGCCTCTACGGCCTTACCGATTGAATGCCTAACCTTATCGAATACTTGGCTGACTGACGAGGGGTGACATCGCCATGCTTGATCCGATCGTGAATTTTTTCACACGGATATTCCAGTGGATCGGCCGCGGCATCGGCTTCGCCGTCGGCGTGATCCTGTGGCCGTTCATGTGGGCCGGGCGCTGGTATACGCAGCGCGGCTGGATCCTGAAGGCGGTGCTCGGCCTCGCTCTGCTCATGCTGATCGGCCTCTACGGCTATTTCATCTGGAACACGCAGGTCTGGAGCAATTTCAATCCCGCCTATGCGGAAGCATATAGGTTCACGCAGCCGGCCGGAACCACGCCGGCACAGCCCGCTCCTTCCGCCACCGGGGAAACCGCTGGCGTCGAGGGAGAGGTCAAGACCTGCACCCACTCGGCCATTGTCCAGGTTACGGCCGATCTCATCGATTTCAACGTCAACGAGAATGCCTGGATCTCGTCGATGATACTCTACAAGCTCGGGCTCTTCGGCATGGACTGGGACCGCACGCCGTTTCTCGACAACAAGGCCTCCTTCCAGCGCGGGGTCAATCAGGCCATCCGGCGCACCACGGTCGAGCTTGTCGACACGCTGGGCCGCGTCCGCGGCACCAGCCAGATCGACCAGAACCTGCAGGATGCGCGCGGCGCGATCACCTTCGACGAGGAAACCTGGTATTTCGGCCTCAGGCCGTTTGGTCCGAAAACCCCGACGCCGAGTTTTTATCGCACGGCGGCGAACAGCCTTCGCGCCTTCAACGACCGGCTCATGAAATGCGAGGTTGTCTTCAACGCGCGCGCCGACAATCTGTTGCAGTTCGTCGACCGGATCGCGAGTGACATAGGCTCGACGTCGGACCTGATCCGCGACCGTTCGCAGAACTTCAACAGCGGCTGGTTCGACACGCGCGCTGACGACCGCTTCTGGTTCGCCTACGGCCAGCTCTACGGCTATTACGGCATCCTGACGGCGGCGCATCACGATTTTCAGCAGATCCTCGACAATCGCGGCCTCACGCCGCTGTGGAACAGCGTGGAAGGCCAGCTCAAGGCAGCGCTCGCCATCCAGCCTCTGATAATCTCCAACGGCCGCGAGGATGGCTGGATCATGCCCACCCACCTCACCACGATGGGTTTCTATGTGCTTAGGGTTCGATCGAACCTCGTCGAGGTCAGGTCTGTCCTGGATCGGTGAAGCAAGCGATTGGTGAAAGACGCCTTGGCTTGAATCACCGCTGGCCCTGGTCGAGATCGGCAACGTCCTGTCGCAGCAGTTCGGCTGCGCATTGCGAGGAGCGGAACCTGATCGTCGCGCCGTCGTTCAACCGTGGGCGGCAGCCAGCGAGGACACGCGATGGATATCCGGGAATTTGCTCGAAATTTCTATGCCACGATCGATGCGCAAGACTGGGATAAACTGGCCGGTCTGGTCTCTCCGGATCTCGCCGTTCACCTCGCCAGCGCCAGTCCGATCGGCTTCGATGACTGGCGAAAATCCCTGACCGAATTCTTTGTTGGATTCCCCGACGGCCATCACGTCATCGACGACTTTGTCGGCGATGCCGACAAGGTGGTCACGCGCGGTCGCTTTCAGGGCACGCACACCGGCACCTTCCACGGCGTCGCACCGAGCGGAAATTGCGTCTCGGTTGGTGTGATTAACATTGATCGCGTCGAGAACGGCATCGTGGTCGAACATTTCGGCCAGCTTGACGGCTTGGGGCTGATGCACCAGATCGGCGCATTCTAGCGAGACCGCTCGAAGCGCCGACCGGCGCTCGAACCCTGTCGCATTCCGTGCATTCCGCGGCTGTTTTGAGACGGCAGGACGGCGCGTGCTCTGGCTTCTATACGGCGCGACAACCCGCGAAGATACGGGTCAGGTCGACCAAGAGCCGTCTTTCTCTAGAGGAAACATAGTTGCATGCAAGTTGACGCCACGGCAGCGACAGGGCTAGAAAGTGCCCTCGCCTGCAGTACCGGGCTGTTTCGAACAGGCTTGCGACCACACTGATCAAACCCGTCCCCTCCACCGTCCAATCCAGAGGAAAGCCGCCATGGCCGAAGTGAAGTCCGACATCGAGATCGCGCGCGCCGCCGACAAGAAGCAGATCCAGGCGATCGGCCAGAAGATCGGCATTCCAAGCGAGCATCTTTTGCCTTACGGCCACGACAAGGCGAAGATCTCGGCCGAGTTCATCAAGTCGGTGAAGGCAAACAAGGACGGCAAGCTGATCCTCGTCACCGCCATCAACCCGACGCCGGCCGGCGAAGGCAAGACGACGACGACGGTGGGCCTCGGCGACGGTCTCAACCGTATCGGCAAGAAGGCCATCGTCTGCATCCGCGAGGCCTCGCTCGGGCCGAATTTCGGCGTCAAGGGCGGCGCTGCCGGCGGCGGCTATGCGCAGGTCGTGCCGATGGAGGACATGAACCTCCACTTCACCGGCGATTTCCATGCCATCACCACGGCACATAATTTGCTTTCGGCGCTGATCGACAACCACATCTACTGGGGCAACGAACTCGGCATCGACATCCGCCGCGTCGTCTGGCGCCGCGTCATGGACATGAACGACCGCGCACTGCGCGAGATCATTTGCTCGCTCGGCGGCGTCGCCAACGGTTTTCCGCGCGAGGGCGGCTTTGACATCACCGTCGCCTCGGAGGTCATGGCGATCCTGTGCCTCGCCACCGACCTGAAGGATTTGGAAAAGCGCCTCGGCGACATCATCGTCGCCTATCGCCGCGACAAGTCGGCCGTCTATGCCCGCGACCTCAAGGCCGACGGCGCCATGGCCGTGCTGCTCAAGGACGCCATGCAGCCCAACCTCGTGCAGACGCTGGAGAACAACCCGGCCTTCGTCCATGGCGGCCCCTTCGCCAACATCGCGCACGGCTGCAACTCGGTCGTCGCCACCACGACTGCGCTAAAACTTGCCGACTATGTCGTCACCGAAGCCGGTTTCGGCGCCGATCTCGGTGCCGAAAAGTTCTTCGACATCAAGTGCCGCAAGGCCGGCCTGAAGCCGGCGGCCACGGTCATCGTCGCCACCGTGCGCGCCATGAAGATGAATGGCGGCGTCAAGAAGGAAGACCTCGGCAAGGAGAACGTCGAGGCGGTGAAGAAGGGCTGCGCCAATCTCGGCCGTCACATCGAGAATGTCAGGCAGTTCGGCGTGCCTGCGGTGGTCGCCATCAACCATTTCTATTCCGACACCGACGCTGAAATCAGGGCGATGAACAACTACGTCGCCTCGATGGGCGAAGAGGCGATCCTGTGCAAGCACTGGGCCCACGGCTCGGCCGGCATCGAGGAACTCGCCAACAAGGTGGTGACACTCGCCGAATCCGGCTCCTCGCAGTTTGCGCCGCTCTATCCCGACGCCATGCCGCTGTTCGAGAAGATCAACACCATCGTCCAGCGCATCTATCGCGGTTCCGAAGCGATCGCCGACAAATCGGTGCGCGACCAGCTCCACGCCTGGGAGCACGCCGGCTACGGCAATTTGCCGGTCTGCATGGCCAAGACGCAATATTCGTTCTCGACCGATCCGAACCTACGCGGCGCGCCGACCGGCCACACTGTGCCGGTGCGCGAGGTCAGGCTGTCTGCCGGCGCCGGCTTCATCGTCGTCATCTGCGGCGAGGTCATGACCATGCCCGGGCTGCCCAAGGCACCGTCCTCGGAGAAGATATTCCTGAACGAGATGGGCCAGATCGAAGGCCTGTTCTGAGGGCTCGCGGCGACTGGCTGATCGACCAGCGCGTCGACCAATTCTCAATGTCGGCGCCGCCCCTCATCTGCCTGCCGGCATCTTCTCCCCGTGAACGGGGAGAAGGGGCTGGCCGCAACCTCGGCACGCATTCTGCAACGCTGTAGATTGGCGAAATCGGCGATGACGGCATCTTTCTCCCCGTCACTATACGGGGAGAAATGCCCGGCAGGGCAATGAGGGGCGGCGCTGATTTCAACGATTGTCCTTGGTAAAGGAACGCCGGAGACGCCTGAACATCCAAGTTCGCCTAAGCGGCGCTCCGCGCCAGCGCGCGCTGGTTGGAGGCGTAGGGCGTATCGCGCTCGGGCAGCACGCCAGTCTTCAGGCAGTCGATCCATTCGGCGGTCTTGAGAACGGCGGCGAAGCGCGACTGCAGGACAACCGTCACCACGCGATGGATGTCCTCGGCCGAGGCGTAGCCGGCGCTGTTGGCATAGGGCAGCGACCCCGTCGCATCCGACAGGAACTCGACCGCAAAGCCCATATGGACGGCGTGGATGACCGTCGACAGATCGCAATTATGCGTCATGTAGCCGATGACCGTAATCGTATCGATAGCGTTGGCGCGCAGCCATTCCTCGAGGTCGGTGCCGGTGAAGGCGCTTGGCAAGGCCTTTTCGATGGTGTGGTCACGGTTTCGCGTCGCGATCTCGGGATGCAATTCTGCGCCATGGCTGCCCTTGGCGAAGACCGGTGAGGTTTCCGGCGCCAACTGCTTGACGACCACCACCTTGACGCCTGCCTCGGCGGCCGCGTCCATGGCGCGCGCCACATTGGCGACGGTGTCGCGGAAGGGCGGGTGCTTGATGGCGAGATTGCCGCCGTCATAGTCGTTCTGAACGTCGACGACGATGAGGGCACGGCGCGGCGCTTTGCCTTTGGCTGAGTCCGACATGGGGCTTTCCTTTCCCGTTGACATTGATGGGTCGAGGATAGACTCGGCATCGGGCCGCAAAAGTGTCCCGATTGACATAGTTCGAAATAATTGGGACAATCGGGAAACTCTCATGGTGCTTATCATGGCCGATCCGATCGTTGCCGCCATCGCCTTCGATGGCATCAGCCCGTTCCACCTCTCAGTGCCCTGCCTTGTATTCGCAGAGGATCGCACGACGCTCGGCCTGCCGCGCTTCGAGTTCCGGGTCTGCGCGATTGAGGACGGGCCGATCCGCACCGATGCGGGGCTGACCATCAGCGTCCCGCACGGGCTTTCCGCGCTTGATGACGCCGACATCGTCATCTTGCCCAGCTGGAAGAACCTCGAAGTCCCACCGCCGGCGGCACTGATCGAGGCGCTGCGTCGCGCGCACCGGCGCGGCGCGCTGATTGTCGGATTGTGCCTGGGAACGTTCGCTGTTGCGGCGACCGGACTGCTTTCGGGGCGGCGAGCCGCGACGCACTGGGCTTTTTCCGACCAGCTGCAGGCCCTCTATCCCGACATTCTCGTCGAGCCGGAGGTGCTCTATATCGACAACGGCGATGTCGTGACCTCGGCCGGTGTCGCCGCCGGGCTCGACTGCTGTGTCCACATCATACGGGCCCGCTATGGCGCGGAGGCGGCACTCCGGCTTGCCCGGCAGATCGTGCTTTCTCCTCATCGGCAGGGCGGGCAGGCGCAGTTCATAGAGCGTCCGATCGCCAGGACCGAAAATGCCGACCGCTTCACCCACGCCATCGACACCGTGCGCAAGACGTTGCACGCGACGCACAGCCTGGACAGTGTCGCCGCTACCGCCGGCCTCACCCGCCGGACCTTCACGCGCCGCTTCCAGAAAACAATCGGCACCAGCTTCGGCGACTGGCTGACCGATCAGCGCGTCGCGCTGGCGCAGCGGCTGCTGGAAGCAACGGAAAAATCAATGGACACGGTTGCCTTCGAGGCCGGCTTCGGCAGCGCCACCTCGCTGCGCCAGCATTTTGCGGCGCGGCTCAGAACCACGCCCGCTCAGTACCGCCGCGAATTCTCGAAGAACGCTCAGGAGCGCGTGGCAAGATAGCTCCAACTCATGTTGGAAATCACCGTCGATGTCGGCGCTGGCAGCGCAAACCTGAAGCATTATCTCTGCTCTCGATCCTGCTCGCCCTTGAAAGCGTCGCGTCACCTGTCATATATTGAAGCGACAGATGACGTTAGGAGGCGAGCCCGTGGCGACGGCATCGAAAAAAACACCTGCGGCGCCAAGAAACAATGAACTGCAGAAGGTGGCCAGATTGCTCGGTGGCGCCCGCATCCTGTCGCGGCATCTCCGGAGCGCATTGGACGCCCATGAGTTGCTTGTTCGCGGCCTGCCAGGTTCGGCGCTGGACCATCTGCTTGGGCAACTCGTCTTCATCCAGAAGACTGATTCGCTCGAGAAGGCCGTCGGCATGAGCTTGCGCACCTACCAGCGTCGTAAGGACGCCCCCTCCAAGCCGCTCAGCCAGGACCAGAGCGGACGAACCTGGAAATTCGCCGAGATCCTGTCGAAAGCGACCGACGTGTTCGGTTCACAGGCGGAAGCCGAGCAATGGCTGGAGCGCCCGGCGATCGGGCTCGACCAGCGCCGTCCCATCGATCTTCTGGCAACCCCGGCCGGTGTCGAGCTTGTGCAAGACTATCTCGAGCGGCTTGAATACGGCGTTTATGCATGACGCCGCTACCGGCGGTGCTTGGCGGCTCCGACCTCGTTGGCTGGCGTCTCGATCAGGCTGCGTTCGCGCCGACATGGGACAGTGGCGAGGGCGCATACAGGGTCGGCGGACGATGGAACAGCAGGGGCGTGCGCGCGGTCTACTGCTCAATCGATCCTTCGACGGCAATTCTCGAGGTCGCAGTCCACAAAGGTTTTAGGGCGCTCGACACGATCGCGCATGTGATGACGGCGGCGATAGTCAGCGATGTCACGGATGTGCATATCGTCGACCCTGCCGCCGTTCCGAACCCTAACTGGCTGCGTCCGGGCATTCCGAGCTCCGGGCAACAGGCATTCGGCGACGATCTTCTCAAACGGCACCGGTTCGTGGTGATTCCGAGCGCAGTATCCCAGAATAGCTGGAATCTGATCTTCGAGGCGAGCGTCGCGAAGGGCGCCTATGCCCTGAGGACCCAGGAAGCCTTTGCGCTCGATACGCGATTGCATCCGCCTCCTGCTAAATGACCGTGCTTATCTCGCTGCTTCGCTACCCTGCTGTTTCAATATCGTTTCCATGAAAATCGTATAATGCCAGAGATCGCAGGCCTCTGGTCAAATGCCGAACCTATGCTAGCCTGCCCCGGCTGGGCTGTCCCAGGCCGTGTGATCGAGGGATCAATCATGCTGTACATCCTTGCACTTCTCATCGGCGTCGTTGCCGGCCTTCGCGCCATGACCGCACCCGCCGCCGTCGCCTGGGGCGCCTGGCTTGGCTGGCTGCCGGTCGCCGGAACCTGGGCCAGCTTCATGGGCCACTGGATCACCGTCGGCATCTTCACCATCTTGGCCATTGCCGAACTGGTCACCGACCAGTTGCCGTCCACGCCTAGCCGCAAGGTGCCGCAGCAGTTCGGCGCGCGCATCGCTGTCGGCGCCTTCACCGGCGCGGTGATCGGCGCGACCGGCGGCGCTACCGTCGGCGGCCTGATCGCCGGCGCCATCGGCGCGGTTATCGGCACGCTGGGCGGCGCCGAACTGCGCAAACGCCTGGCGCTGGCTTTCGGCAAGGACCAGCCCGCCGCCCTCGTCGAGGACGCGGTGGCGATCCTCAGTGGTCTGCTGATCGTGGCGGCCGTGGCATGACGGCAAAGCCATTCGACGCCATCATCATCGGCGCCGGACAGGCCGGCCCGCCGCTCGCCGGCCGGCTGACGGCGGCCGGCATGAGCGTGGCGCTGATCGAGCGCAAGCTGGTCGGCGGCACCTGCGTCAACACCGGCTGCATGCCGACCAAGGCCATGGTCGCCAGCGCCTATGCCGCGCATCTCGCCCGCCGCGCCGCCGACTACGGCGTGACACTCTCCGGTCCGGTCGGCGTCGACTACAAGGCGATCAAGGCCCGCAAGGACAAGGTGTCGGACGACGCCCGCGGCAACCTCGAAAGCTGGATTGCCGGCATGGACAGATGCACGCTTTATCGCGGCCATGCCCGCTTCGAGACGGCCGATACCGTGCGCGTCGGCGACGACCTGCTGAGCGCCGAAAAAATATTCATCAACACCGGCGGCCGCGCCTCGGTGCCTGATCTGCCGGGCGTCGACGACATTCCGTTCCTGACCAACTCGTCGATGATGGATCTCGACGAACTGCCGCGCCACCTCGTCGTCGTCGGCGGCAGCTACGTCTCGCTCGAATTCGCGCAGATGTTTCGCCGTTTCGGTTCACAGGTCACGGTGATCGAAAAGAGCCCGCGGCTGATCGGCCGCGAGGACGAGGATGTCTCGGCCGCCATCCTGTCCATCCTCGAGAACGAAGACATCACGGTACATCTCGGCGCCGGCGACATCAGCTTCGCCAGGCAGGGCAGCGACATCGCCGTGACTTTCACCGCCGGCCAGGCGCCGGCTGTCGGCTCGCATGTGCTGCTGGCAGTAGGCCGGACGCCCAACACCGACGATCTCGGCCTCGACAAGGCCGGCGTCGAGGTCGACAAACGCGGCTTCATTGTCGTCGACGACCAGCTGCGCACCAGCGTGCCCGGCATCTGGGCGATGGGCGACTGCAACGGCAAGGGCGCCTTCACCCACACCTCCTACAATGACTACGAGATCGTCGCCGCCAATCTGCTCGACAACGACCCGCGCAGGGTGAGCGACCGCATCGAGGCCTATGCGCTCTATACCGACCCGCCGCTCGGCCGCTGCGGCATGACCGAGGCAGCGGTCAGAAAGTCCGGCCGCCGCGCGCTGGTCGGCCAGCGGCCGATGACCCGCGTCGGCCGTGCCGTCGAGAAAGGCGAGACGCAAGGTTTCATGAAGATCCTGGCCGATGCCGACACCAACGAAATCCTCGGCTGTTCGGTGCTCGGCCCCGGCGGCGACGAGGCGATACACTGCGTGCTCGATCTGATGTACGCCAAGGCGCCGGTCAGCACGCTCGCGCGGGCCATGCACATCCACCCGAATGTCTCGGAACTTCTGCCGACGATCGCCCAGGAGTTGAAGCCGCTGGCGTAGGCCGGGCAGGCGTTGGACCAATATGTCCGCGCCCGGCCGAGGAGAGCCTTGCGCCCATAACGTGAAAAGCTGGACCAATCGACAGCGTAGCGGCGAAAGGGCATGTGTTCGGCCTCTTTCCAGGAGTCGTATCATGCAGAAATCGATCGAGCGTATCGCCGGCGACAGCGAGGGCGTTTCCTACGAATTCCCAGTCTTCCGCTTTGAAGGGTCCCGCTTCGAGGGAACGGATAAGGCGGCATCCTCGGCCTATCTGCAGGCGGCACTGCATGCCGGCGAACTGCCGGGGGTCGTCGCCATCGACGCGCTGATGCCGATGCTTGAAAAGGCCGAAGCCGAAGGCCGCATCAAGGGCAATATCACCATCGTGCCGCAAGCCAATCCGATCGGCCGCGCCCAATATCATTTCGGCGAGCACCAGGGCCGTTTTCACCTGGGCACGCGCACCAACTTCAACCGCGGCTTTCCGCTGCTGGCCGCGCCTGACGTAAAATTGTTGCCCGACACCACGCTTGGCACTGCCGATCAGCGGCTGAAGAGCCGGCTGCTGCAGCTGTCGATCGGCCACGACATCGTGCTTGACCTGCACTGCGACGACGAGGGCCTCGCCTACCTCTATGTCCACACCAGCCTGTGGCCGGCGATGGCGGATTGTGCGGCGGCCATGGGCGTCGATGCGGTGGTCCTGTGGGACGAGGACACCGACGGCACCTTCGAAGGCGCTTCGATCACGCCGTATCTGAACCTCCCTGCCGAGGTGGCGCGGTTCGACCGGCGCGTCGCCGCCACGGTCGAGTATCGCGGCATACTCGATGTCGACGGCGCTCTGGCCGGCGCCGATGCCGAAGGGCTCTATCGGCTGCTGGTGGCGCGCGGTATGATCCTGGACCAGGCCCTGTCCACGTCCGGCAGCTTCACCGGTTTCGTGGCGCCGCTCGAAAACATCGACATGATGCCGGCGCCGCGGGCGGGCGCGGTCCTCTACGACGTGAAGCCCGGCGACCGCGTGGCAAAAGGCGCGCTGCTCGCCACCATCGTCCATGCGCCGGGTGAAGCCGGCGGCCGCACCGAGGTGCTCGCGCCCAGGCAGGCATCATCCTGACACGGCGTTCCCGGCGCATCATCCGCGCCGGCGAAGATCTGCTAAAACTGGTCGGCGACAGCAAAAGCGCCGATGCACGGTCGGGAACGCTGGAGGATTGAGGGCTCATGCCCTTCTCCATGCCCTCGCCCTTCTCCAGCCCCCCATTGAATCCAGTTGCGCGGCCGTTCAATCGCCGCTATTGGAATCGCCATGAACATGCGCTCGATCAAGACCGTTTGGTGGTGGGCTCGCTGACAGCGGCCTGTTCGAACGCGTGCGCGTGAAAAATGGAAGGTGGCCGCAACGGAATGTCCGGGCGGCCATTTGTTTTTCAAAGCCATGCCCCGGGTCCGTTGCCCCCAAGACGCTGAAATATCCAAGACGCTGAAATAGCCAAGACGCTGATGGAGACGGCAATGACGACGAAAATTCTGGAGAACGGGGCGGAGCGCTTCGTCACGGCCGGTGGCGTGACGATTACCCGCGAGCGCCATGACCGGCCTTACCAAGGCGCGATCGACGCCTATGTCGACGGGCTGAATTCACGCCGTGGCGCCGTGTTTTCCTCGAATTACGAATACCCCGGCCGCTATACGCGCTGGGACACCGCCATCATCGACCCGCCGCTGGTGATCTCGGCGCGTGGCCGCGCGATGCGCATCGAGGCGCTGAACAGCCGTGGCGAGATGCTTCTGCCGGTGGTCGGCAAGGCGCTCGGCGGCCTTGACGAGGTGACGATCGCCGAGACGTCGAAAAAACTGATCCGCCTCGACGTGGCCAAGCCTGCCCAGGTCTTCACCGAAGAGCGTGTCTTCACCGAGGAAGAACGCAGCCGCGTTCCCTCCGTCTTCACCGTGCTGCGCGCCATCACCGCTCTGTTCAAGACAGAGGAAGACGCCAATCTCGGTCTCTACGGCGCCTTCGGCTACGATCTTGCTTTCCAATTCGATCCGGTCGACTACAAGCTCGAGCGCCAGCAAAGCCAGCGCGACCTCGTGCTGTTCCTGCCCGACGAGATTTTGGTCGTCGACCACTATTCGACAAAAGCGTGGACCGACCGCTACGACTATTCCAGCGATGGGTTTTCGACGCAGGGATTGCCGCGCGACGAAATCGTCGAGCCGTTCAGGACCGCCGACCGCATCCCGCCGCGCGGCGACCATGAACCCGGCGAATACGCCAATCTGGTGCGCAAGGCGATGCAATCGTTCAAGCGCGGCGACCTGTTCGAGGTGGTGCCCGGCCAGATGTTCTACGAGCGCTGCGAGACGCCGCCCTCCGACATCTCCCGCAAGCTGAAGGCCATCAACCCCTCGCCCTATTCCTTCTTCATCAATCTCGGCGAAGGCGAATATTTGGTCGGCGCCTCGCCCGAGATGTTCGTGCGCGTCAACGGCCGCCGTGTCGAGACCTGCCCGATCTCCGGCACGATCAAGCGCGGCGGCGACGCCATTTCCGACAGCGAGCAGATCCTGAAGCTGCTCAATTCGAAGAAGGACGAATCCGAGCTGACCATGTGCTCGGACGTCGACCGCAACGACAAGTCGAGGGTCTGCGACCCGGGCTCGGTGCGCGTCATCGGCCGCCGCCAGATCGAGATGTATTCGCGGCTGATCCACACCGTCGACCACATCGAGGGGCGGCTGCGCGAAGGCATGGACGCCTTCGACGCATTCTTGTCGCATGCCTGGGCGGTCACCGTCACCGGCGCGCCGAAATTATGGGCGATGCGCTTCATCGAGCAGAACGAGAAGAGCCCGCGCGCCTGGTATGGCGGGGCGATCGGCATGGTCAATTTCAACGGTGACATGAACACCGGCATGACGCTTCGCACCATCCGCATCAAGGACGGCATCGCCGAGGTGCGCGCCGGCGCCACGCTGCTCTTCGACAGCATTCCCGAGGAAGAAGAAGCCGAAACCGAACTGAAGGCATCCGCCATGATCTCCGCCATCCGCGACGCCAAATCAGGCAATGCCGCCGACACCGAACGCGCCACCGCGCGCGTCGGCGACGGCGTCAACATCCTGCTGGTCGACCACGAGGACTCCTTCGTCCACACGCTGGCCAATTATTTCCGCCAGACCGGCGCCAATGTCTCGACCGTGCGCACGCCCGTGCCGGACGAGGTCTTCGACCGGCTGAAACCCAATCTCGTCGTGCTGTCGCCCGGTCCCGGCACGCCGAAGGATTTTGACTGCGCCGCCACCATCAAGCGGGCCCGCGCGCGCGACCTGCCGATCTTCGGCGTCTGCCTCGGCCTGCAGGCGCTGGCCGAAGCCTATGGCGGAGAGCTGCGGCAGCTGCACGTGCCGATGCATGGCAAACCGTCGCGCATCCGCGTGTCGAAGCCGGGCATTATCTTTTCCGGCCTGCCCAAGGAGGTGACGGTCGGCCGCTATCACTCGATTTTCGCTGATCCGGTCCGCCTGCCCGACGGCTTCGTCGTCACCGCCGAGACCGAAGAAGGCGTGATCATGGCCTTCGAGCACAGCAAGGAGCCGATCGCCGCGGTGCAGTTCCACCCGGAATCGATCATGACGCTCGGCCACAATGCCGGCATGCGCATTATTGAGAACATCGTTGCGCATCTGCCGCGCAAGGCCAAGGAAAAGGCGGCTTAGCTCCGGTTTCGGCGGCCGGAAGCAATCGATGACCGCTATTGATTCGAAAAACGCCGCCAAGCGCAAGGTCGCCAGCCTCGCGTTCTGGTCGATCATCATCGCCTTGGTCGTGCTCGGCCTGAAGCTGGCGGCCTGGTACGTCACCGGCTCCGTGGCGCTGTATTCGGACGCGCTGGAATCGATCGTCAACGTCATTGCCTCTGCCGCCGCCTATTGGGCGATCCAGGTCAGCCACAAGCCGGCCGACCAGGATCATCCGTTCGGCCACCACAAGGCCGAGTATTTCTCGGCTGTCCTGGAAGGCGTGCTGATCGTGCTGGCAGCCCTTCTGATCCTCAACGAAGTGTGGTGGTCCTTGCGGCATCCCGTCCCGCTCGAACAGCCCTGGACCGGCCTCGCCATCAACGGCGTCGCGACGGTGATCAACGCCTTCTGGGCCTTGACGCTGATCCGTGCCGGCCGTGCCGAGAAGTCACCGGCCCTGGTCGCCGACGGCAGGCACATCATGACCGACGTGGCGACCTCGGTCGGCGTGTTCATTGGTCTGGTCGGCGCCGTGCTGACCGGCTGGCAAGTCCTCGATCCCGCTCTCGCCGTCATCGTCGCGCTTAACATCCTGTGGCAGGGCTGGCACGTCATCGGCTCGTCGATGAACGGTCTGATGGACCGCGCCGTCGACACGCAGGAGCACATGCGCATCCGCGACATTATCTCGGCCAATTGCAAAGGCGCGCTGGAGGTCCACGATCTGAAGACGCGGATTGCCGGCCGCGCCACCTTCATCGAGTTCCACCTGGTCGTCGACGCCGACATGTCGGTGGGCGCCAGCCACGTCATCTGCGACCGCATCGAGGACGCGCTGAAGGCAGAAATCCCCTCGGTGCGCGTCACCATCCATGTCGAGCCCGACGACGAGGCAAAACTGCCCAAGGGCACGACCGCCGTGCCGTTCGCGTGAGGCGGCGATTATCAGATCTATGTCGGCCGTTCTAAAGCTGCCTCGACAAAGTCGTCGTCAAGCGGTCCGATCACGCGGTCAAGCCAAGCCCAATCCTGCGCCAGCGGTTCGAGGATGACCGCTCGGCCCTGGCGGCGGATCGAAACCTCCTTGGTTTCGAAACGAAATTCCTTGGGCAGACGCACCGCCTGCGAGCGGCCTGACCAGAACACCTTCCCCTTGTCCATATGGCATCCTTTCTGACCCGAAAATTTCAACGCGCACAGGCAGCCTGCGGCATCGACTCCAGCCGATAGACCTTGTCGTCGGAAGCGGTTTCGTCTTCTGCCGCCTTCGAGCAGAGGTCGACGATCGGTAGGCTGCTGTTGGGGTTGGCCAGCATCATCGTGCCGTTGGCGCCGCGACGCAGAAAAATCTCCCTGGCCGCGATGTCGCAGGAAAAGTCGCTCGTACTTCCGCTCGCCACGCAGCGCCACTGGTCCGCTTCGCCGTCACAACTGTAGCTCTGCGCGACCTCTACGGCATTCTGGCGCGTGGTGACGGAAACGACTATCTCGGCGCCATCAGGCCAGTTTGCCGTCTCGCTGTCCTTGGCGAACGCGGCCAGTTCGATCGGGCCCCGGAAAACCCGGATGCTGTGGGTAAGCTGATCGGGATGCGAGCCGAGATGCGCGGCATCGTAGTCGCGCCCGTAGCAGAACGGCTGGTCCGGTTTCAGCCGCTCGCGCAGCGGTGCTCCCAGCGCCGGATCGACCGGATCGATGCGCGCGAATTCGGCCTTGCAGGTCTCACCCGGCATGCGGTCGAGCCGGAAGCCGTCATCTTCGGTGCCGAGTGCCTGCCTGGAAAACTCCTTTTCGCCAAGTTCATCCTCGGCGCCGGCATCGAGATAAAGGTTGCGATGCACGCCGGAGACGATCAGCCGGCCTTTTTCGTCGATGTTCACCAAGGCCATGGTGCGGTCGCATTCCATGCCGCAATGGATCTCGCCCGACTGCGGATCATCCTTGCCGCACCAGCCGCCGACCCATTCGGGCTCCTTGGCGCCGCGCACCGTCGTCGCCAAAAAACCGTTGTAGCCGGATGGACCACTGCTCGGCTCCTCGTTCGGAGGGCTGACCGGATCGCTGCCATAGTAGAAGAAAATCCGTCCCACCTTCTGGTTCGGGTGCACCTTGAGATGCGCGGCATCGTAGATACGCCCAAAACAGCCATCGTTGCCGCCCGGGCTGAGTTCGGTGAGCTTGGGCGTATCGTCGGCAAGGGCCGTGCTGGCGACAGCGGCTAGCCAGGCGACAGCAAGTCCGGCGCCTAAAATGGTCTTCCCCACAAGCGTCCTCAAAGTCATGTGCCCCTCCTCGCCCGACCAGGACGTAACTTCAATTTATGCTAGGATCGAGGTCGAAGCCACGCAATTTGCGCGGACATGCTGGAGAACGACATGATGCGACGCCGCGATATTTTCCGCGTGGCCATTGCCGGAGCCGCCGGTCTTCTCGGGCTGCGCCAGGTCGAGGCGGCGGCCGTGGCAGAGGAAAGGCAAAAGGTCGCCTATCACCTCAGCGACCTGGACAAGGTCGGCTTCGTTTTGGGCAATATCAAGAACCACTATGACGGCACCGGCGGCAAGGTCGACATCGTGCTGGTTGTGCACGGACCGGCACTCGCCGCCTTCAAGTCGAAGAGCGCGTCGGCTGCCATTTCCAGCCGTTTTTCCGGTCTGGTCCGCGACGGGCTGGCCCCGCATGCCTGCGCCAATACCATGCAGGGCATGGACGTTGCGCTCACCGATCTGCTCGACGGCTTCCATGCCGCCGAGACCGGCGGCGTCGTCAAGCTCGCCGAATTGCAGCGCCAGGGCTACGCCTATTTGCGGCCGTAAACCTCTACGGACTTGAACATGAGCACGGAGAGGCCCTACGAAGAGCAGGAGAGTCCGGAGGAATAGACGTGCCAGCCACCACAACCGCCCCTGTCACCTCCACCCTTGTCACCCCCACTTTGGTTATCCCCGACCTCGCCGGCAAGGCGGTGCTGATCACCGGCGCTTCGACCGGCATCGGGGCGGCACTTGCCCTCGCCTACGCCGCGCAGAAATGCCGTGTCGCGCTGCATTATAATTCAAGTCGGGCGGCTGCCGAAACCCTGACCAAAATCATCCGCAACGGCGGTGGCGAGGTGTTTCTCATCCAGGGCGATTTCTCGATCGTTGCCGATGTCGAGCGCGTCGTCGAGGACAGCGCGCAACACTTCGGCCGGCTTGATGGCCTGGTCAACAATGCCGGCGGCATGCTCGGCCGCGTGCCTTATGCCGAACTGACAGAGGCGCATTACGACGCGGTGATGGACCTCAACGCCCGCTGCGTGCTGACCGCATCACGCAAGGCGATGCCATGGCTGAAGCGCCAGGGCGGCTTCATCGTCAATACCTCGTCGATCGCCGCGCGCAATGGCGCCGGCGGCGGCGCCGGCCTTTATGGCTCGGCCAAGGCCTTCGTCTCCAATGTGACGCGCGGCATGGCCAAGGAACTGATCGGCTACAACATCCGCGTCAACGCGGTGGCGCCGGGTACCATCGCGACACCTTTCCATGAGCGCTATTCGACCGAGGAGCATATGAGGGCCATGGTTGCCACCATTCCGCAGGGCCGCGCCGGCACAGCCGAGGACTGCGTCGGCGCCTATCTGTTCCTCTCGTCCGCTCTGTTGAGCGGTTACATCACCGGCCAGGTGATCGAGGTGAACGGTGGCCAGTTGATGCCGTGAGCGGCGACCTGCATACTTGTCGCAACAGGCAACGGAGAAACCGGCAATGTACGGTCTGATCGGCAAGATGCGGGCGACGCGCGGCCAGCGCGACGCCATGATGGACGTGCTGCTTGCCAGCACCGGCGCCATGCCGGGCTGCCTGAGCTACATCATCGCCACCGATCCGGCCGATGCCGACGCGATCTGGGTGACCGAGGTATGGACCGATCAGGCAAGCCACAAGGCTTCGCTGCAACTGCCGGAAGTCCAGGCAGCGATTGCCAAGGCGCGGCCGTTCATCGCTGGGTTCGAGTTCCAGGTGGAAACGCATCCTGTTGGTGGGTTTGGGTTGGCTGAGGCCAAGGCGGGCTGAGGGGGATACAGGAGAGGCCGGCGGGACAGCGCCCCCTCTGTCCTGCCGGACATCTCCCCCACTTGGGGGGAGATTAGCGGTAATCTTTGATACTCCCCGCAAAAACGGTTCGCATTTTTCCGCGACCCGTCTAAGAGCCGGATATGGACTCTTTCCCGAACCCGCCGGCCATCGAGCATCTGGCGCGGGTGCCCAAGGTCTGGCAGTGGCTGGCCCTGCTGATTTTCTCGATCCTGTTTGCCGGCGCGCTGGAATTCGGCGCCTTGCCGGCAGCGCTGCTGATAGGACCGATGCTGGCGGCGATCCTGGCCGGCACCAACGGCGCCACGGTGCGTGTGCCGCGCGCTTTGTTCGGCGCCGCCCAGGCGATCGTCGGCTGCCTTGTCGCCGCTTCGATCTCCGCCGATATCTTTCCGCTCTTCTACAAGGAATGGCCGCTGTTCCTCGGCGCCGTGGTGGCCACCGTTGCGGCGTCCAGTCTGCTCGGCTGGCTGATCAGCCGCTGGCGTATCCTGCCCGGCACCACCGCGGTCTGGGGCTCATCGCCGGGCGCGGCCACCGCCATGGTGCTGATTGCCGGCGCCTGCGGCGCCGACCAGCGCCTCGTCGCCTTCATGCAATATCTGCGTGTCATCCTTGTCTCGATGACTGCCGCACTTGTCGCAAGGGTCTCCACATCAGGCATCGAGATCCCGGCCATCATCTGGTTCCCCCCGATCGATCCAACTGCCTTTGCCGCAACACTTGGCGTGGCGCTCGTCGGCAGCCTCATCGGCAAGCTGTTCAGGCTGCCGTCACCGTTTTTCCTCGGCACCTTCATTTTCGGCACTGCGGTGCATCTCGGCCTTGGCGTGACGATGCAGTTGCCGCCCTGGCTGCTCGCCCTCGGCTATACGATGATCGGCTGGACCATCGGCCTGAATTTCACCAGGGCTATCCTGCGGCACGCGACGCGTGCGCTGCCGCAGATCGTCGGCTCGATCATCATCCTCATCGCCTTCTGCGGCGGCCTCGGCTTCATGCTCAGCCATGTGCTCGGCATCGATCCGCTGACCGCCTATCTGGCGACCAGCCCCGGCGGCATGGACAGCGTCGCCATCATCGCCGCCGCCGCACAGCACGTCGACATCTCCTTCGTCATGGCGCTGCAATCGGCCCGCTTCCTCGTCGTGCTGCTGATCGGGCCAAGCGTGGCGCGGCTGGTGGCGCGGAGTCTGAGGGAGTAGAGGGCAGTCTGCCGCTGCAGAAAGACCTGCTGCGCTGTCACATAAATGGACCGCAATCGGCTCGCGGCCGCAGAAGGACCAGCCCGTTCGCTCAGGAAGTCCATGCCGAGCAGCTTGGCCGCCTCGACCCGGCCATGACCGGCCAGAATAGTGCCTTCCTGATCGAGCAGGACCGGGTTGACGAAACCGAATATCTTGATGCTTTCGGCAATCTGTTTTACCTGCTTGCGCGAGTGGGTTCGGGCGCATAGGGCTTCAGAGTGGCGACCTGGCGATACTCGATCTGCAGATCCTCGCCGCGGCCTCGGCCGCTAGTCTAGGGGCGACTTTCCCCCAGAAGCGACTGAGCGCCTGCACAAGCTGTTGGTCATTCGTTTGCCCATTTCTACGGCGTCGAATTTCTGTTCACCCACTGGGCAGGTGGTGGATAGTGGGGATGAAGGGGATCATGCTGATTTCGCTTGACAGCTGTCAAAGTGATTCGAGCAGAGATGCCAGACCGTGCGCATCGCGTGCCTGTAGGAGCTTCCGCAGTTCTTTAAAGAGTCTATCAAGGACAATTTCGTGGCCGCCCGATCCTGTGTGGCGAGCCCGAACGATGCTCGAAGAAAAGACAAGCCATAAGTCCCGCGCCCGCACGCCATGGAGAGCGGCCGTCCATGACGAAGCGGGCCGACGGTCGCCACTGACAGGGCCGCCTAAGAAAAAAGCGGGCTAGCGACCGCCCCTCCCATTTCTCCAACTGGTCGTTCAGAGATCTCGTCACCGCTGTGCTGTCCTGAGCTTGCTAAACGTTTGCTCTGGCCCGCAATTCAAGTCATTTTTCAGCGGTTTTTGACTTCAGCCAACAGCCGGGAAATGCTTGGATTATCCAATGCTGGGACAGAGAAATTAAATGCGTCTCGATAGAATTTCAGTTTTGCGGAAAACTGGCGGGTTTCGCCGAATTAATTGCTTGTTGCAATTCCCTGTTATGAAAATCCGGCATCGGAAACTCTAAATAACTGATTTTTATAATCAAACTGACCTTTTTCGGCCCTTCATCACATGCAAGAACATGTAGATTCTCTGTAAATTCCCTGTAAACAGCGGACATTGGTTCGCTTAGTCCTGACGGCGACCCGACTGTCGACGGCATTTTCAGCCGCCTGGCTAAGATCCCGCCAGAGCTCGCACTGCGCCCCTGAAAGCTCAGAACCGGCTGGAGCGCTCTTCCGGTTGAGGCGACTTCAGACCCTGGCAAGAGCATTGCGGATTGGCCGGAAGTCGGGCGGCGGTCTCCAGCGCGACCCGCGAGGCTGTCATGGAGAGATTGGGCAGCACGTCCTCCTGCAGCAATTTCTGGCGGTTGCGGTCCATATAGTCGTTGAAACCCGCCGTGACGAACGCACAGGGCACGAAGCAGGCGCCGATCTCGCGCGCCAGGGTCGCCTCGGGGGCGATGGAATGGTTGAGCACGTCCGCCCCCATGCCGCGATAGGCCAAGGCTTCGGCCGGGGTCGTCAGCCGCGGCCCATAACAATGAGCAGCCACCAGCTGCTGTTCGATGCCATGAACGCGGTCTGGCCAATGGCGGCGGGCCGTCTCGGCCAGAACCGCCGCACATCTTGGACATACGATCTGCTTGCCCGAACAGTCAAAACTCTGGCGGTCCGGAAGCAGTGAAAACGGGGTCTGCGTCAATTCGATGATGTCGGCGGGCACCACCATGTCGCCGGGCTGGATCGCCTTGTTGACGGCGCCAACGGTCGAGCAGGCGAGGACTTGCCGCACCCCCGCTTGCATCAACACCCAGAACGCGCGGCGATGGCAGGAATGGTCGATATGGTCGCGGGGATTGCCGTGCGAATACATGCACAACGCCCGCTTTGCTCTGCCTTCGGCTGAAATCGAGGCATCGAACTCGAGCAACTTCCAGTTGTCGGAACGACCGAAAGGCGTTTCAAAACTCATGTCGCGCCGCAGCGTGCGCACGCCCTCGAAGCCGACGTCTTCCGGGAAGGCAAGCCCCCAGTTTGCCGACCCGGTGATGATCGCCAAGCCTAGCTGAGGGATGTCAGTCGATCGGTCCGCCGGAGCACCGGCCGCGTGATGATTTTGGGGCATGCTTCCAACTCGGTCAGGATTTTTGGCTCGGTCAGGATTTTTGGCGCAGCGCCACGATCACGACGACGACCACAACAATGGCGGTCCACAATGTCGAGATCGCCGCAATGGTCGGATCGATCTGATCGCGCAGCGAGATGAACATGAGCTTCGGCATCGTGCTGTTGCGACCACTTGCCACGAAGATCGAAATCACGGACTCGTCGAGCGACGTCAGGAAGGCCATCAGTGTCGCCGACAACAGGCTGAGCCGAAGTTGCGGAACGATTATTCCGCCAATTGCCCTGGCCCAGTCCGCGCCGAGGCTGCGCGCCGCCTGAACCTGGTTCCAGTCGAAGCGAGCCAGGGCGGGCAACAGCACAATGCACGCCACCGGAACGGCCAGCACCACATGTCCGACCAGCACACCGAACAGCGTTCCGACCAGACGTTGTGCCGCCAGGACAAAAAACAGGCCGATCGCCAGCAGGATTCCTGGAGTGACCGAGGGGGTGAGCAGGACGCCCTGGATGGACGCTGCGGTCTTGCCGCCCAGCCGATTCATCGAGATGCAGGCGAGCAGCGCAAACGGCACCGCGATCAGCGCCGTCAATGTCCCAAGGATCAGGCTCGTCCTGAGTGCAGCCATCCACGTCGCCGAGCCGAAAAAATTCTCGTACCAGCGCAACGAGTAGGCGTGCGGCGGAAACTCGAGGAGATTGGATGCCGAAAACGAAAGCGGCACCACCACGAGCGTCGGCAACATCAGAAATGCCATGACAAGAGCAGCAAAGCTCCACAGGACAATGCGGGCGAGCCGGTTTTGCGGATAGGCTTCAAGCATGGGCGGCTGCCACCGTGTCCTGGGCCAGCAGGCGGCGTGCCGCCAGCAGCATCACACCGATCAGCGCCATCAGAACGAGGAGCAGAATGCCCAGGATGCTTGCCGACCCCCAATCCTGAAAGGTCGATAGCGCACGCTCGATCCGGGTAGAGAGAGGATTTACCTTGCCGCCGCCAAGCACCGCCGGCGTGATGAAAAAACCGATGGAATAGATGAGGACGATGACCGAACCCGAAAAAATGCCGCCGGCCGAAAGCGGCAATATGACGGTGCGGACGACCTGCCCGAGGGTGGCGCCCATGCTCGCTGCCGCGCGAACGAGGTTTGGGTCGATATCGCGCATCGCGGCATAGACCGGCAGCAGAAAGATCGGCAGCATGTAGTGAACCATGCCGATCAGCGTCCCGGTGAAGTTATAGACCAGCGGCAAAGGCTCCGCCGTCAGGCCAGAACCCGTCAAAGCCGCGTTGATCAGGCCATCACGCCGCAAGAGCACGAGCCAGCCATAGGTGCGTACCAGGATAGCGGTCCACAGCGGCAGCATGACGAAGGCCATCAGCACGTTGGCCACCCTTGGCCTGGCGCTGGCCAAGGCGAGTGCCAGCGGGGTGCCCAGAACAATGCAGATCGCCAGCGTGCCGAGGGACAGTTCGAGGGTGGTGACGAGCGCCGACCATGTCAGTCCGCTCGAAAGCACTTTCGCGTAGTTGCCGACAGTGTACTCACCGCCTGTGGTCAGAAAAGATTGCCGGATGATCCAAAGGATGGGCAGTATCGCCGCAAGTCCAACGATGAACAGCGCCGGCAGCGAAAGCGAAAGAAAAAACCGCCGCTCGCGGCGCGCATCCGCCAGGAGCACTGGATCCGCGGTGGCGATCACGCCAGCGCTCCCGGTATCGCGTGAACCTTGGCTGCTGGTGCATAGGCGATCATCCGCTGGCCGGCGGCAAGCTCGGCGCAGCCGCCGGCCAGCGCTGCCGGAATGCAGACAAGGACCTCCTGGCCACCGTCAAGCGCCAGCGTCAAAAGCCAGTTTTCGCCGCGGAACGCCTTGGCGCGCAGTGTTCCTTCGAGAGCCACTGCGTCTGCACCGATGAGCTTCGCATCAAGATGGAAGCTTTCGGCGCGAATCATCAGGGTCTCGCGTGACGCTTCGGCGCCGTCGATCCTGCGCACCGAGCCCGGCGGCACGATGTTGGCCTCGCCCATGAACTCGGCGACGAAGCGGGTCGACGGACGATCATAGATCCGCTGCGGCGTATCGATCTGCTGGATGCGGCCGGAATTCATCACCGCAATCCGGTCGGACATGATCAGCGCTTCGCGCTGGTCGTGGGTCACATAGATTGTGGTGATGCCCAGGTCATCGTGCAGACGCCGGATCTCGTACTGCATGGTTTCGCGCAGATTCTTGTCGAGCGCCGACAGCGGCTCGTCCATCAGCATCACGCGCGGTTCGAAGACGATTGCCCGCGCCAATGCCACCCGTTGACGCTGGCCGCCGGACAGTGCGGCAACATTGCGCTCCGCCAGGCCATCCAGCTTGACGCGGGCCAGGGTGGCAAGCGCCCGCTGGCGCGCCTCCGCTCTCGGCGTCTTGCGCAGCGCCAGCGGATACGCGACATTCGCCAGGACATTCATGTGGGGAAACAAGGCGTAATTCTGGAATACGATGCCGATGTCGCGTCTGTTGGGCGCCAGGCGGGTGATGTCGCGATCGCCCAACAACAGCCTGCCGGAATCCGGCCGGACAAAACCGGCCAGAGCCATGAGCAGCGTGGTCTTGCCCGATCCCGAGGGCCCCAGCAGCGTGAGGAACTCGCCAGCTTGAATGTCGAGCGAGACATCATCCAGTGCGACGTAGGACCCGTAAGCCTTGCTGACGCTGTCGATGGTGATCGGGAGCGACTTCATCATCTGCTCCTGCCTTGTCAGCCGAGACTCAGCGGGCCATCATCTCATCGAAGGCCTGTTGGGCAGCCTCGCCGTTCTTGACCCACCATTCCGAATTCGAAAACACCGAAGTGCCGGCATTTTCAGGCGCGGTCGCAAGCGTCTTCAGACGGTCATCGGGAATCAGGCCACCCTCATAGGCCGCAGGATTGACCGGGCCATAGGCGATGAAATCGGTCAGCTTCGCAACGCGCGCGGGCTGCGTCATCGCTGCGATGAGCTTCATCGCGGCTTCCTTGTTCGGCGCTCCCTTCGGCACCCCAAGGCAGTCGGTGCCGATGACCGAACCCTTGAACGTGTAGTCAGCCGCGCCGCCATCCTTTTTCACGGTCTCTGCCCGTCCGTTCCAGGTAACGACCAGATCCGCCTCACCATCTTTCAGCAGCTGCGCGGACTGGGCTCCCGAGGTCCACCACACGGCGACATCCGGTTTGATCGCTTCAAGCCGCTTGATGGCGCGCTCCAGCCCTTCCGGGGTGCTGAGCACGGCATAGACGTCCGCCGGCGCCACGCCATCGGAGAGAAGCGCGATCTCGATCGAGTCCTGCGCATTGGCGCGCAACGCGCGGCGGCCCGGGAATTTGGCAACGTCCCAGAACTCGGCCCAGGTCTTCGGCGGGTTGTCGCCATAGGTCTTGGTGTTCCACGACAGGACGGTGCCATAGGAATCGAACGGATAGCAGTAGTCGGACGCGGCACCCTCCGGCACGGATTTGGCATCGATGATCTTGTAGTCGAGGGGCTCCAGCAGCGATTGTGCGGCTGCCTGGGCGCCTTCCGGCGAGCCGAGGTGGATAATGTCGGTCGCAATTGCCCCCGAGGTGACCTGCATCTTCAAGGCGGCCAGGCCGTCGCTCAGGGTCTCCTCGCGGACATCATAGTCAAGCTCTTTTGCAGCAGGGCCCCACATGGCCTCTTTCATGGCGTTGCCATAATCGCCGCCTGCGGTCGTGATGGTGAGTGTTTGCGCGTGGACGGGCACGGCAGCCGAGATCGCGAATGCTGTGAAGGAAATGCGCAGCCAGGACATAGGTTCTCCTCCCCAACGTCATCAACTATTGCCTGAAATGGCCATTTATTCGTAATCGTAACGTTACGATTGCATCAGAATACGCAGGAGTCAAGCTGCTTGCGACGGGCGTTCGGATTGACCGGGATGTCGAATCCGGTAACGTTATGGCGGTCAGCAAGTCAGCCGGCGCTTTCGCAAATGAAGTCGGGCGAACAATGGCCAATCTAAAGCAGATCGCGGCGGAACTTTCCCTCTCGGTGACCACGGTGTCCCGCGCTCTGAAGGATGGGCCGGAAGTGCAGCCCTCGACCATTGCCCGCGTCAAGGAGGCGGCCAAGCGGGTCGGCTATCTGCCAAATCATCATGGTCGTGCGCTCAAGACCGGTCGAACGCTGACGCTGACGGCAGTACTCCCGATGGAGACCCGAGACCATCTGTCCGATCTGTTGAAGCTGCCTTTGATCGAAGGCATGACGCTGGCGGCGCGAAAAGCCGGTTATAGTCTGTCCATCTATTCCACCACGCCCGACGACGATCCCGTCGAGAGCGTGCAGCGGCAGCTTCAGGCGCGCAGCACGGACGGACTGATCATCACGCGCCTGGTGTCGGGTGATCCGCGCGTCAAGCTGCTGCTGGATCAACGCATGCCATTCGTCGCGTTTGGAAGAACCGACCTGGATACCGCGTATCCTTATGTCGATGTCGACAATGAACAGATTGCCTACGAGGCAACCCGACGGCTCATGGACAAGGGCTGTCGACGCATTGCACTGCAACTTCTGGTTTCGGAGGATCAGGGGAGTGCCATGCGTCTTTCCGGCTATGCAAGGGCAATGGCCGAGGCCGGCATTGCGATCGACCAAGCGCTGATCGGTCATGGCATGTTCACCATGGAATCGAGCGCAGCCTGGTTCGATCGCTTGCTGGCTCGCTCAGATCCGCCGACAGGCCTGGCATGCGCCAACGAACTGGGCCTTCTGGGGGCGCTGCATGCTCTTGGCAAAAGAGGTCTTGCGCCAGGCAGCGACGTCCACATAGTCACGCGTGACAGCACGCGGCTGGCACGCTTCCTGCCGGCGAAGATCGAAGTCCATTCCGTCGATATGGCGGCTGTCGGACGCAAGCTTGTCGAAGTCCTGGAGAGCCGGATCATCAATCCGCTTGGGCCGGTGGAGACAATTTTGCTCAAGGGTGAATTCGAGCCGGCCGAATAGCCTGTCGCATACTCAACCCCTGATTGTATCAGCCGCATTTCTGTGGCGTCAAAGCGATTCCGCTTTGGCTGTAAAAATGCTCTGGACGTCACTCGGCCGGGGCCGTGCCGACCTGGCCGGCGACTTCCTGATCCAGCTCGGCCAGGAAATCCACGATGCGGGCCGCATTGTCGCCAAGGTCGTAGCGGCCGTAACGCGAGGCCGAACGCATGTCGACGAGGACCGCATCGCCATCGTCGGTCACACGGATGGCGACGTCGGCGGGAAGGCTGAGGATGAAGCTCCTGGCCAGGGCGTTGATCGTCACCTCGCTTTGCCCGATCGCACGCGGAAACTGCGCCGCAAGCTGCCAGTCCCGACGACCGAGCACGGTTTCGACCGCTTCCAGGACCCGATCGAAAGGCAGTTGATAGCTGCGACTGGTGACCAGCGGATAGGTCTCGGCCTGCAGGCGCCGCTCGCCCGGGGTCGGTGGCGAAAGCGCGTTCATATCCCCGGTCCGGGTGCTGGTGTCGAGCATCGGCGGATCATCGAAATCCGTCGAGATGTCCCTGAGCGGTGGAGAAGTCGCCGCCCAATAGGCGGCAATGCCAAAAGGAACAAGCACCAGCAGTGCCAGCACCGCGCCGACGCTGAGATCGCGACCGCCACGGTCGCCGAAATTCCAGATTCTCGAAAAGGCAAGGCCGGCGAACAACAGCGCCAAGGCGGCAAGCAGCGCGACAATGCCGAGCACCCAAAGGAAAGCCGGCGTTTCGACAAGCCGATAGCGGTGGCCGACGAGAACGGTCAGCAGCAGGACCGCCGAAAAAGCGCCTGTCCGCCGCGACCAGCCGGCCGCCCTCGACGTCTGTCGCTCGGGAGTTTTCATTATTTTCAGCACTGCTTCACCCCGGACCGGCGCTTAAGCCGTTCAGCGGCGGCTTGAAGGCGAAAGACGTCATGTCAGTCAGTCCGTCGGCAGGCGATAGTCCCTGAACTGCCGGCGCAAGGTTGTCTTCTGGATCTTGCCGGTAGCGGTGTGGGGAATTTCGCCGACGAAGGCGACGTCATCTGGCATCCACCACTTCGCCACCTTGCCGTCCATGAAGGCGAGGATATCCGTCTTGGTCGGCTCGCGGCCCGGCTTGCGGACGACGACAAGCAACGGCCGTTCGCCCCATTTCGAATGTTGGATACCGATGGCGGCCGCCTCCGCCACATCCGGATGAGCGACCGCGAGATTCTCGAGCTCGATGGTCGAGATCCATTCGCCGCCCGATTTGATGACGTCCTTGGCGCGATCGGTGATCTGCATGTAGCCGCCCGGGTCGATATGGGCGACATCGCCGGTATCGAACCAGCCTTCTTCATCGAACTGTTCGGATCCGATGCCGCCATAATAGGCACGCGCGACGGCCGGTCCGCGGACTTTCAGGCGCCCGAATGTCCTGCCGTCCCATGGCAGTTCCTTGTCGTCGTCGTCGGTGACCTTCATTTCGACGCCGAAAGGCGGAAAACCCTGCTTGCCCTGGACGTCGAGCCGGGCTTCGCCCTCAAGCCCGGCATAGCCCGGCTTCATGGTGCACAGCGTGCCGAGCGGCGACATTTCGGTCATGCCCCATGCATGGACGACCTCGACATCGTAATTGCCCTGGAACTTTGCCGTGATCGCACGCGGGCAGGATGAGCCGCCGATAACGACCTTGTTCAGATAGGGAAGTTTCTTGCCGGTCTCCTCCAGGTACTGCAGCAGCATCAACCACACTGTCGGCACGGCGGCGCTGAACGTCACCTTTTCGGTGTCGAGCAATTCATAGATCGAGGCGCCGTCCATCTTGCAGCCAGGCATGACCAGCTTGGCGCCGATCATCGGGCCGCTCTGGCCGAGGCCCCAGGCGTTGGCGTGGAACATCGGCACAACCGGCAGTATGGTGTCGCGCGAGGAGAGGCCCATCGCATCGGGCATCGCCGCAATCATGGCGTGCAGCACGTTCGAGCGATGGCTGTAGAGGACGCCTTTCGGATCGCCTGTCGTGCCCGAGGTGTAGCACATGCCGGCGGCGGTGTTTTCATCGAACGTCTTCCAGGTGAAGGCGCCGTCGGTTTCGTCAAGCCATTCCTCATAGGCAACAGCATTCGGCAGCGCCGTCTGCGGCATGTGCGCCTTGTCGGTCAGCACGATCACCTTTCTGAGCGATTTGACCGCGCCGGCGATCTTTTCAAGCAGCGGCACGAATGTCAGATCGATGAAGATCGCCTTGTCCTCGGCATTGTTCATGATCCAGGCGATCTGCTCGGGAAACAGGCGCGGATTAAGCGTGTGATAGATCGCGCCGACACCCATGATGCCGTACCAGGCTTCGATGTGGCGCGCCGTATTCCAGGCCAATGTGGCGATGCGGTCGCCAAGCCCAAAGCCATCACGCTCGAGCCGCTCAGCGACCCGCAAGGCGCGGCGATGAATATCGACGTAAGTGGTCCGGACGATCGGGCCCTCGATCGAGCGCGACACAATCTCGCGTTCGCCGTGCTGCCTGGCTGCGTTGTCGATGAGCTTATGGCAAAGCAGCGGCCATTCCTGCATCAGTCCGAGCATACTTCTCCTCCCATGGGTTTTCGTTCCCCCACTGGTTTTCGCTCCATTGTGGGACGAACAAGCGGATTGTCCAGCCATGACCGGGCAGAAGCAGCGCATTGTTCGAAAAGGCAGAGAAAACCGCCACAATCCGGCCATTGTCGACATTAACTTTGATTAATGGTAGGGGTGTGATTGGCGAATGAAAGAGGTTCGCATGGACGCGCAGCTCGACGACAAAGCTCTCGAAGATTCGCTTGCCGAAAGCCTGGCCGATTTGGTGCCGGACGCCAAAACCGTTTCCGAGGACGAATTCGTCGAAGTCGTCGGCGGAGCCCTTGAGGCGGTCGGCGGCACGTTGCTGTTCAAGATGTGCGTTCAGAACGAAGGCGAAAGCCAGCACGTCGCCGCGGCTTGCGTCGGCGATGGCGGCAACCGCCAGTTCCTGCTTCTTACCCTGCCGACCGGCGGTGGTGCGCTCAAGGTCGAAACCGCGTCGCGAAGCACCAATCCTGTCGCCGGTATCGCCGCCGCCTATGCCGGGCTGATGGACGCGTTTCAGGCTGCCGCCTGATCAGTCATCAGCCCTGATCGGTCATCGGCCCTGATCGGTCATAGCCAAGCTCGATTTGACGAGAGATCCGGCAACGCCAAAAGGCGATGGAGCCCCCGCATTCGACAGCGCCCTTGCGTAGCGCGCACACCCTACACACCTTAGGTCGTGCAAGGAGAACCGTCATGGACCAGACCGCCAATCCGTCACCCGGCTTTCAGCGCAACCCGGATAAAGTGATTACTATCGAGCCCTTCAGCGGAACTGTGACCGTACGCGCCGGCGACGAGGTCATTGCCTCGTCCAGGAGGGCCAAGGTGTTGACCGAATCCCCCTACCCCGGGATCCTCTATATTCCATTCGAAGACATCGATTTCGACCAGCTTCGCAAGACGGACTCGTCGACTCATTGCCCATTCAAGGGCGATGCGAGCTATTGGAGCGTGCTACCTGCCGCGGAAGCAGGCAAGGATGCGATGTGGGCCTATGAGCGGCCTTTCGACGAGATGATCGCAATCCGCGATCACGGCGCGTTCTATCCCAACAAGGTGACGGTCGAAGCCAAACCAGCCTGAGCAGGGCCTGCCTGAGCAGGGACGGCTCGTGACCTGTCCCGCCGATCATTCGGTGGCACGGCAATGGCCGACGTCGGCGCCTTACCCGCGACCGTTCTTAGCAGCCTGCACCGCCGCCTGCGCGGCAGCCAGCCTGGCGATCGGCACGCGATAGGGCGAGCACGACACGTAGTCGAGGCCGATCTCCTCGCAGAAATGGATCGACGCCGGATCGCCGCCATGCTCGCCGCAAATGCCGAGCTTAATATCCGGCCGCGTTGCCCTGCCTTTTTCGGCCGCCATCCGCACCAATTCGCCGACGCCTTCGATGTCTAGCGACACGAACGGATCCTGCTCGATGATGCCCTTCTGGCGATAGGTCTCCAGGAACGAGGCCGCATCGTCGCGTGAGATGCCAAAAGTGGTCTGGGTGAGATCGTTGGTGCCGAAAGAGAAGAATTCGGCCGCCTCGGCGATGGCTTGGGCGCGGATCGCGGCGCGCGGCAGTTCGATCATCGTTCCGGTATTATAGGTGATCTTGACGCCGGTTTCCTCCATCACGCTCCTGGCGACGGCATCGATCCGCGCCTTGACGTAGTCGAGCTCCTTCACCAGGCCGACCAGCGGCACCATGATTTCCGGGACCACCAGCGCGCCGGCCTTCCTGCCGGCTTCGACGGCGGCCTCGAAAATGGCGCGCGCCTGCATCTCGGCGATTTCGGGATAGGAAACCGCAAGCCGGCAGCCGCGATGGCCAAGCATCGGGTTGAATTCGTGCAGGGCCTCGGTGCGCTGCCTGAGCTTGTCGGGCGACAGGTTCATGGCGGCGGCGACTTCGGCCACCTCTTCCTCGGTCTTGGGCAGGAATTCGTGCAGCGGCGGATCGAGCAAGCGGATCGTCACCGGCAGGCCGGCCATGATCTCGAACAATTCGAGGAAATCCGAGCGCTGCATGGGCAGGAGTTTTGCGAGCGCCGTTCGCCTGCCCTTTTCCGTGTCGGCCAGGATCATCTCGCGCATGGCGACGATGCGGTCGCCCTCGAAGAACATGTGCTCGGTGCGGCAAAGCCCGATGCCTTCGGCGCCGAAGGAACGCGCCATGCGCGCGTCGAGCGGCGTTTCGGCGTTGGTGCGCACCTTCATGCGGCGCACGGCATCGGCCCATTCCATGATGGCGGCGAAATCGCCCGAGAGCTCCGGCTGCAGCATTGGCACGGCGCCTTTCAGCACCTGGCCGTTGCCGCCGTCGATGGTGATGATATCGCCCTTGCGGAACGTCGATCCCATCGCCATCAGGGTGCCGGCCCTGTAGTCGACGCGCAGCGAGCCCGCGCCCGACACACAAGGCTTGCCCATGCCGCGCGCCACCACCGCCGCGTGGCTGGTCATGCCGCCACGCGTGGTCAGGATGCCTTCCGCCGCATGCATGCCGTGGATGTCCTCCGGACTGGTCTCGATGCGCACGAGAATCGCCTTGCGGCCTTGCGTCTTGAGCTCCTCGGCATCGTTGGAGGAAAAGACGATCTCGCCGGTGGCTGCCCCCGGAGATGCGGGCAGACCGATGCCGATGACATCGCGTGCCGCCTTCGGATCGATGGTCGGATGCAGCAACTGGTCGAGCGAGGCCGGATCGATGCGGGCGACCGCCTCCTCCTTTGAAATGAGCTTGTCGCGCGCCATCTCGACGGCGATTTTGAGCGCCGCCTTGGCGGTGCGCTTGCCGGACCTGGTCTGCAGCATCCACAATTTGCCGCGCTCGATGGTGAATTCGAGATCCTGCATGTCGCGGTAGTGCTTTTCCAGGCGGTCGGAGATGGTGACAAAAGACTGGAAGGCTTCCGGCATCAGCTTCTGCAGCGACGGCTTGTCGGAGCCGGCGGCAATGCGCGCCGCCTCGGTGATGTTTTGCGGCGTGCGGATGCCGGCGACGACATCCTCGCCCTGCGCATTCACCAGGAACTCGCCATAGAGCATCTTTTCGCCGGTCGACGGATTGCGGGTGAAGGCGACGCCGGTGGCCGAGGTCTCGCCCATATTGCCGAAGACCATGGCCTGGACGTTGACCGCGGTGCCCCAGCTTTCGGGAATGTCGTGCAGGCGCCGGTAGGTGATGGCGCGGTTGTTCATCCAGCTCGAAAACACGGCGCCGATCGCACCCCAGAGCTGCTCGTTCGGATCTTGCGGAAACGGTTTGCCGAGTTCCTCCTCGACCTTGGCCTTGTAGAGCGCGATCACGCCCTGCCATTCGATGGCGCTCAGTTCGGTATCGAGTTCATGGCCGAGCCCGCCCTTCTGGTCTTCGAGGATTTCCTCGAACACCTCATGGTCGAGGCCCATGACGACATCGGAATACATCTGGATGAAACGCCGGTAGCTGTCATAGGCAAAGCGGGCGTCGCCTGAATCGGCGGCCAGCGCCTCGACCGTCTCGTCATTCAGGCCGAGATTGAGCACGGTGTCCATCATGCCGGGCATCGAAGCGCGGGCACCGGAACGCACCGACACCAAAAGCAGTTTTGAGGGATCGCCGAAGCGGCGCCCGGTCAGCCGGCCGATATGATCCAATGCGACCGCGACGTCCGCCTCCAGCGAGGCCGGGTAGGTGCGGCCGTTGGCGTAGTAGGCGTTGCAGACGTCGGTGGTGATGGTGAACCCCGGCGGCACCGGCAGGCCCAGGCTGCACATTTCGGCCAGATTGGCGCCCTTGCCGCCCAAGAGGTTCCTGTCGCCGGCACGGCCTTCTGCAGCGCCGTCGCCAAAGGTGTAGACCCATTTGGTCATGCTTGCTCTCCGGTTGCAGGAGATTGAAAAGATTGACGAAGCCGAAGTTCCGCCGTGTCCCTGCACGAGCGATATGATGCTGCAGTGCGAAAGGCAAGCCGTCGGCAAGCCAGCCGGCTTCTACAATCGATTAAGAAAAAGCGATAACAAAAAGACTTGCGGCTCGACGGCCGGTTGAAGAGGACAAAACAGGAACTAGCGATAACGCCATGTGACTGACCGGAGAACTCGAAACGCTGGGCGCCGTCGAAAATGCCGGCGGCACGTCGAGCCGATCTTCTCATTCCCCGGCAGGCGGTTCCCACGTCGATCCGGCCGGCAGTGAAATGGCGGTTGGGGTGAATAGATGCCATCGCCCGACAGCAGGCGATGATATGCGACGCCAATCTGCGGGGACCGGTGAATCAGTTCCGCGCACTTTTCATTCTCGGCATGTCGGCCATTCTCGGCATTGAGCTTTCCGTCGGCTCGTCCTATAAGGCCGCGCGCAGCGGGCATGTTGCGACTGTTGGGGCGTAGCCAAGTGGTAAGGCATCGGTTTTTGGTACCGACAATCCCAGGTTCGAATCCTGGCGCCCCAGCCAAACCTCTTTTTTAATTAATTTTCAAACACTTAGCACGCATTAGAAACTGCTAAGTGTTACAGACAAGCGGATGATCCACATGGCGTTCTATCCGCATCATTCGGACCGGGAGGCGGCATGGATCTTCGATGGTCAATAAACCTGCTTGAGGACGGCGCTGTCGTCACTCAGGACGGCGAATATCTCGGAACTTGGGGAATCGATGAATCGGACGCGAGATATGAATTCACGCCAGACGGTGCAGCAGACCCGTTGCTGTGCAGTGGATTTGTGAAGTTCCTATGCGATCACATTAAACAGTGGCACAGCCAGCAACAGAGCGGCGGCGCGTGAGCCATTCGCGATCGATCCTTGAACACCAGTGCCAAGTGATGTTGCTCGGTCGAAACTATTCCCTTGCGTTGTAGCTTAGTGATGACGCATGACTCAGATGGGCATTGGGGGGATTTCAATTGAACAAGATGTTGATTGTTGCGGCCGCTGGACTAGCGCTGTCCGGCTGCCAGAGTGCAGCCTTTGGTGTCCGGACCGGAAGCGTGCTTGCGTCGCAGCGCGAGCCATCCACCGTGGAGGTTAATGGTATCCTCAATGCGATGCGGGAATATCTTTATGACCCGTATTCGGTCCGAGATGCCGAAATCTCGAAGGTGATCGATCTAGGCGGAACGCCAACAGTGTGCGTCAAAGCAAACGCCAAGAACCAGATGGGCGGTTACATTGGCCGTAAGACAGTGATGGTCTACATGAACGCCATCGGGAAGCCTTTCGCGATCAACCAGGATGTCTACGCCGTTAGCGGCTGTAACCAGCTAACCTATCGGCGATTTGTCGAGATCGAGCAGTTGAAAGCCCTTTGACAAGAACGCGCTCGGGACAAAAAGTTCGAAAAACTACCAAGAAAACCCCAGCCATCATTATAGAGATTTCAATTCCTGATGTAGAGCATTCTAGCTCTCCCATTTAGGGCTCAATCGACCGCGCCGGGATCAGCGGGAACGCCCTCGATAAAATCGCCATTGAGAGGCTGGAACTGCTTATGGAATTCGCGAAGTGGTGTCGCCCAAACCTTGCCGCTTTTCCAGTCCGCGACACGGTAGAGAACGGCGCGGCTCCGCCTAATAGTTTAAAGTTACCGTTGATCAAAGGGGATCAGAATGCGTGCAGTCGTCGTATTGGGTCTAATTATTTGCGCCGGCACTGCACGGGCTAGCGAATTAGAGGTTCTTCTCAGCGAGAAAATTGGAGGCTGCTTAGTCATTCCGGTCGATATCGCGACGCCGTTCAAAGTGACTTTTGAGGTCACGCTGGATAAAGCCGACAAGGCACAGACTGTTGCTGTGGTTGCTTACGAGCCTCACTCAGAGTCGATGGCGAAGGCCGCTCCGATCCTTGCACGAGGCGTGAAACGGTGTTGGCCGCCGGGAATCAAAACAAACCCAGTTCGATTCACATTTTCGATGGACGAATAGAACCAGAATTTCCGTGCTTGTTTGCAATTAATGGCTATCAGCCGAGAAATTTTCAGCTTGTCCACCAAATAAACTGTTCGCCCATCGAGGTCCGCAACTGAGCTTTAGTGGTAATGCCCGCTGGCGCCGATTGGTGAGCTTTTGAACCAGGCCAAGCTATGATAACGCGTGATCAGTAGGGCGAATTGACTGCAAGAAGAGGGGAACGTTTGAGCCGCATTTTGGTAACGGTCATCGCAGGAATCTGCTTCACAATATCGACTGCTTCGGCCGGGCAGTTAGAGCAAAACATCAATTACTTGGCACGTATGGCAGATGGCAAATTGCATCGGGCTGCAAAAATTTCAGGTGACATCTATGGCCTATTGAAAAGGTGCCCGGCGCTGAGACCAAGCGAAAGTGGAAAAGCCATGATGGCTGTCCCCCTCCTTTTGAACGACGGGCTAGATAAACACTTGGCGCCTCCCGCTAAATTCGAACGGGCTGTCCGCGTGTTTAATGGCGCTTACCGTAAGGCTCTTCTGAGTAAGGTTAGTTGCAAGGCCGGGAAGGCCAAGGACCCAGATAGTTACCGGTAGATGTCCGCCTTGGGGCCAATCCATATCGCGGGAATTATTATGGCCGCAGGGCAGCGAAGCGTGCCGGTGGTTGGCTGCCCGGCTTTCAAGAAATTCGGGAGCGGACCCCAATTTTCAGGTGCCCATTGTGGCAAGCCCTTCATCGACTGCTGCTTGATACTTCGTCAGAGCCCCTCCGGCGTCTCGCTTTGCCAAAATCCGTGGCCTCGATAGGCACAAGCCCTTTGTCACGAGCGATGCATATTGCTTGACCGGGAGCGGCCTACGCACTGCCATGGGGCTCCGAGTTCCGCCAGGATCGATCCGTCCGTCGCATTTAGTTCATCGGCCAAACCATCATGAGCATCGGCACGGCAACAATGACGACGAGGAACGATAGCGGCAGTCCCAGGCGTGGATAGTCGCTGAAACGGTAGCCGCCCGGCCCCATGACGAGCGTGTTGCACTGGTGGCCGATCGGGGTGAGAAAATCGCAGCCGGCGCCAATGGCGACTGCCATCAGAAATGCTTCCGGCCTGTAGCCGAGATCGCCGGCAAACGCGGCGGCGATAGGCGCCATGACCAGAACGGTGGCGGCATTGTTGAGGAATGGCGTAACGGCCATCGCGGCGACAAGGATGAGCGTCAATGCGCCGGGCGCCGGAAGAATGGTCCCCAGTTTGGCAAGCTCGCCGGCAATGACGCCGGTCGCCCCTGTGCTGCGCAGCGAATCGCTCACCGGAATGAGAACGGCGAGCATGACGAGGATTGGCCCATCCAGCGATTGGTAGACGTCTCGGACCGGGATGACCTTGAAAAGCACCATCGCGACCGCGGCCGTAAAGAAAGCGACGGAGACCGGGAGCAGCCCGAGCGCAGTCGCCACCATGGCGAGAGCAAGGATTGCTACCGGCACAACACCTTTGCGGACGCTGCCAAGCAGGATAGCCCTTTCTGCCAGCGGCAGGCAGCCGAGTTCACGCAGTATCTCGGGTATCGTCGCTGCATTGCCCTGCAGCACGATGACGTCGCCCAGCCTTAGCTGGATTTCGGCCAGCCTGCGGTCGGGGCGCTCGCCGTGACGGCTGACAGCCAGGAGGTTGACGTTGAAGCGGTGATAGAGGGCAAGGCGCTGGGCCGTCCAGCCGATCAACGGGGAGTTTTCACCGATGACGGCTTCGATAGCGACCAGCTCGCCGGTCGTGTCATCCCCGCTGGCCCTGCTGCCCGTAACGCTGAGTTTGCCCTGGGAGACCAGGCGATCCAGCGCCCCTGGGTCGCCCTCGAGCAGCAGGATGTCGTTCATCTTGAGGACAACGTCGGGCAGTGGCGTCATCCGCATGGTCCGGTTGCGCAGGATCGATGTCACGATAGCATCGCCGCCGGAAAGCTTCATGAGGTCTGCCACCGTCTTGCCGAGCACAGTGGAATCGCGGACAATGCGGGCCTCTGTCAGGTAATTCTTGATATCGATGGCTTCATTCACCGAGCCGCCGAGCTTTTCGCGCACCGGCAGCAGCCAATAGAAAAACACCAGGAAGATCGTTCCGGCGGCAGCCAGGGCGGCTCCAACGGGTGTAAAATCGAACATTGTGAAGGCGGTGCCGGTCAGTTCCTCCCGCACCCGCGACACAACGACATTGGGAGATGTCCCCACCTGCGTCATGAGTCCACCGAGCAGCGACCCGAACGCCATAGGCATCAGGAATATCGACGGTGAAACGCTCGACCGGCGCGCGAACTGGAAAGCTATCGGGATCATGATCGCGAGCGCACCGATATTCTTTACAAAGGCAGACAGGATCGTGACGACGATCACCAGCAGCGCCAGTTGCGAGCGAACGCCCGACAGGTTCGGAGCGAAACGCCTGATGGCGACTTCCATGATGCCCGAGCGTGCGATGCCTGCGCTCACCAGCAGGGCACTGCCGACAATGACCACGATATCGTCGCTGAACCCGCTGAAGGCCTCGTCAAAAGGCACGATGCCAACCGCGAGTGCGGACAACAGTGCCGCGGCTGCAACCAGATCATATCGATACCGACCCCACACGAGCGCCGCCATCATTATGAAGATAACGGCGAACGACAGAATTTGCGGCGTAGTCATGTCTTCGGATGCCCCGCCGCTTGTGCGGCTGATCAGAACGGCCAAACCGCCGTTTTGTTGCTTTTGCTGGTCACGGTTTTGCTAGCACGGTTCCGTGCTTGCCAATAAGCCCGTGTCGATCAATGTTCCCGACTTTCGCAGCCATGGTCCTGGGGTGGCGCCTTTCAACCTGGCCGGCGGCTGGCCGCTCCGACTTTATAGCGATAGCTGTCATTCTCGCTAGTGCGCGCTGTGCCATGTTCGGCCGCGATCGACCCGCCGCTCTCCGCAACCATGCGATACACCGCCTCCACCCCGCCGACGATGTGATCGCGCGTGCGCACATAATCGGCGCAGGCGTCCCGCATCGTCCACAGCGATTGGAACTCGCGCGGCGACTGCGAGACCACCGCATCCTCTTCAACGCCCTCTTCCAGCCCTTCCATGAGGCTCGCCGAAAAGCCTTCGATGGCCTAAAGTTGGTCGCGTTGACGGCCGTGCAAGGGAGAGAACACAGATGACCGCGCCCGCCATAAGCCGCTTCCCCGTTCCCGAGATCGCCGGCCTTCCCGACGACATCCGCGAACGGATACTCGCCGTGCAGGAGAAGTCGGGATTCGTGCCCAACGTCTTCCTCGTGCTTGCGCATCGGCCGGACGAGTTCCGCGCCTTCTTCGCTTATCACGACGCGCTGATGGACAAGCCCGGCCCGATCACCAAGGCCGAGCGGGAGATGATCGTCGTGGCCACGAGCAATGCCAATCAGTGCCAGTACTGCGTGGTCGCCCATGGCGCGATCCTGCGCATTCGCGCAAAGAACCCGCTGATCGCCGATCAGGTGGCCACCAACTACCGCAAGGCCGACATCACCCCGCGCCAGATGGCGATGCTCGATTTCGCCATGAAGGTTTCCGCGCGCGCCTACGAGGTCGGCGACGCGGACATCGCGGACCTCAAGATGCATGGCTTCACCGACGAGGACGCCTGGGACATCGCGGCCATCGCCGCCTTCTTCGCCATGTCAAACCGGCTGGCCAACGTCACCAGCATGAGGCCGAACGACGAGTTCTACGCGATGGGGCGCTGACCATGCCGAAGGGATACAAGGATCTGCTGGCCGACGCCGATGCGGTCGTCCGCTCGGTCGAGGCAGCGGACATGGCGGCCATTTACGACGGCGTTGTCATGGTCGACATCCGGGATCCGCGGGAACTGGAGCGCGAGGGCATGATCCCCGGCGCGTTCCATGCGCCGCGCGGCATGCTCGAATTCTGGATCGACCCGGAAAGCCCTTACCACAAGCCGATATTCGCCGAGCCCAGGACCTTTGTGTTTTACTGCGCGTCCGGCTGGCGCTCGCTGCTCGCCGCCAAGATCGCGCAGGAGATGGGTCTTGACGCGCGCAGCCTGCGCGGCGGCTTCTCGGAGTGGAAGAAGCGCGGCAATATCGTCGCCGAGAGACCGAGGAAGGACAGCTAGGCTCGACGACCGGCTCGCCCTATGGAGCCAGGCCGACACGGTAGCGTTCGGCGACCCGCCAGAACCAATCCTGGTCGAGGTCGATCTCGCGTGCCGCCTCCGCGATTGCATCTGCCGATCGCTCGAACAGCGCGTAGCAGACTTCGGCGTCGTCATGCCTGGCATGGTAGGCAATTCCATCAGCGCCAATTGGATGACCCGACAATGCGGTCGACCAAACCTGCGGCACGTCGTAGGGCAGTCCGCCATGGGCGACTTCTGCGGTCGCCCCAAGGCGGGCGAGACCGGGCCCGGCAAGCCGGATCAATTTCAGGTCTCTTTGGACGATGAGGCGAACGTACGCCTTCCGCTGCAGCAGATCCGCGTCGATGAGCGTGTGCCCAGGAGTTCGCAGAAACGTCTCGGCGAACGCGCCGTTGATCTCCTTTGCGGCGTAGAGAACCCCATAGGAGGCGTCGGGAGCATTGAACCGCCCTTCGGTCGACCTGTCGAAGAAGATCGGCTCCCACTTGGCCGTGTAGAAGCGGTGAACCTCCTGCCCTGCCGGTAGCTTCACCAGTTCGGGCAGGCGCCTGTCCAGGTCTGCGGGAGGGAGTGGCCCGCTCACGCCCCCTGCTCACCGTGCCGCCTCGCGGCTTCAAGCACGAGCTCGATCTGGCCGGATTTGAGAAGCTGGATGGGCTTGCGATTGCCCAGCCTTGCATCCGGCTGGGAAAGGAAGTTGAGCACCGCCCAGGAATTGCTGGTCTGCAAAGCCTCACGAACGGCTTTAAGCCCGGGTACAACTGTGCCATCGCGGTTGAACTGCAGCGTCGGATAGCTGCGACGGTTGCTGGGGCCGGGAACGGCAAGCAAGGAGCCGTCCTGCACTCGCTTGTCGATCGCCTGCCGGGAGACGCCGTGCAACAGGGTGCGGACCTGATCGAGGTCATAGGCACCGCCTGCGTCGCGCAGATCCTGCTGTGCAATACGGACACCTTCAAGCATCGCGCGGCTGCGCGCGTCAGGCTCGAATGCGGACCTGTCCATTAACGGCTTGCGCTCGACCTGAGTATGCTGCGGGGCTCGCTCGACAACCTCGGTGATGCGAACCACACGACCGCGCACCGACTTCCTGATCGCATTGACGGACTCCGGTTTTCCGGACACGATCGCCACATGTGCGCCGGCCGGCAGCTTGAACCCGGACAGCGCCTTGATCGGGTCACCCTTCATCGTGAACATTGTCAGCACGCCCGGGCCCCGTGTCTTCGCGGTGACGGCCGGTGCCTCGGCTCGCGTTTTGCCTGCCATGGGTTCTGCCTCCTGACGAGACAATATGGCGCTGCGAGCAACTTTGTCAACTTTGGCAACCTTGACAAGTTTAAATCTTGTCAAGCTTTGCACCTTCCGTTCCGCCAGGGCGAGGTTGTATCAATCTGGAATAGCCGCTCACTGCCGGGAAAATTGCACCATCTCGAGCCGCATGTGGTCCTGCACAGGCTGGCGTGCTCCACTGCCGCTGAGCGCATCACCCCATCACCATCAACGCGATCGCACCGGAGCGAACTTGACGAAGCGGGGCCAAAATCATCAAGGCGCGCGATCGGTCAGCGCGCTTGCACCTTCCTCCGCGGCGCAATGTGCGCAGCAGTAGATGATGTCATCTTGTTCGACACCATGTCCGATGATCCGGCACCCGCAATGCGGGCAGAGCGGCGCAAGTTTCTGGATCGCGCATTCGAAGCTGTCGAACGTATAGCTTTCCTCAGCCAGCGTCACTTCGAAAGCCTTGTCGTAGTCATTCCCGCATTGATCGCATCTGGCCATGGTACTTTTCCTTCTTCCTCATTGGTTCAAACTCGACCAACCCGCCGCATGGCGATAGGTTCCCGGCAGGATCGTAGAGTCCTGCCAAGCAGGAAGTCTTGCTAAATAAACAGGAGACCGGCCCGAGCAGCCTCACGCCCGCCGTTCGATCAAGCGGATCACCTCCTCGATGTCGCGCGGCGCGATATCGAGTTCCTTCAGGCCCGGCGCGCCGATTGCGGCCACATTGTCGTGCCGCATAAGATCGACCTGGTTGCGCGTTATCAGCGCTCCCGGAAGGAGTTCCGCGACGCCGGCCAAGGCGTCCCACGCCGCAAACGGCACCGGCATCAGCCTGATGTGGGTATCGAGCTGTCGGGCGATCTCGCGCAGCAGTTCCTTATAGGTGTAGATGCGCGGGCCGCCGAATTCGAATATCGATGAGCCCTTGTGGTTTCGCCCGCCGATCAGCCGGCTGACTGCGTCTGCGACGTCTTCCACATAGACCGGCTGAAGCCGTGTGCCGCCATCGCCGAACAGCGGATAAACCGGCAGGAGACGTATCAGCCTGACAATCGTCGTGAGGAAAACGTCGTCAGGTCCCGTCATGACGGCGGGACGCACAATGATGGCGCCGGGAAATGCGCTCGCCACCGCCTCTTCTCCGAGCCCACGTGCCCTGATGTAGTTCGAATCCGATTGAGGATCGGAGCCGATCCCCGAAATCTGGACGAACCGGTCGACCTCGCCAGCGCGCGACGCGGCGGCAAGTTCAGCTGCGGCTTCCACATGCACGCGCTCAAACGTCTGGGCGCCCTGCTCGACGTAGAGACTGACGGCGTTCACGATCGCCTGTGATCCGGCAATGGCCGTGCCGATCGAGGATGCATCCAATATGTCCGCCTCGACGGCCTCGGGCGGCCTTGCCGTCGAGGAAAAAACCTGGCCCACCCGAGCCGGGTGGCGGGATGCGGCGCGGACCGTGAAACCCCTTTCCAGGAGCCGCTTCACGATCCGGCGCCCGAGAAAACCCGTCCCGCCGAACACAGTGACGATCCGTTCTGTGTTGAGATCGTCAGGATCCATTTGCCTCGCCATCCCTTGGCTTTGCGTGCCCACCGAGCGCCTGCCGCAAGGATCGCCTCTGGCCGGCGTATAACCCAGCCCCTTCGAACATCGGGACGGTTGGAGAACAACGCAGGAACGTTTTTTGTTCCAGTCGGCGCCAGGTTCGATCGAGAGACGGCCGATGTCGCTGTGGGCGCGAGTGTTCGACGCTGGGTTGCCATGCTGTCCGTCTCATCCCCAGCCACCATCCGCTGGTAATAAAACCGGTCAACTCACGTGCTACCTAATCCGGACAACTCGTGTGCTTACGACACTGTCGTTCGGCCCCACTTGCCTCGCTTTGGCTGCTCCTGTATGGAAACCGCCATGACCAACCGCGCCACCTCCGTCGCTTCCCGTCAGACCGGCTTTGCTGGCGAGACCGTGCGCGCGCTTGCTTCCGCTCTGCTGCTGCTCGGCCTTATCGGCGATCGCCGGGTTCGCTGAAGGAGCGCCCGGCGGTCGAACCGCCGCTCACGCGCATGCTCCTTGGCCAGTTTCAAAATTGGCAAGTCAACATCAAATGAACATCTGGTAAAGGCGCCGCTCGACACCAAATCCGCCTGAAGGCGGATCCCGCGAGCCGCCGGGAGAGACGACAATGAACGCACGAGAAGAGATCCGCTCAGACAGCGGGGAGATGGGCCAGGATGCCCGGGCCATGCCGGGGGCAGCCCGGGGCATGCCGGAGGCAGCCCGCAAATACCAACCCTACCCGACCGTCGGTCTCACCGACCGCGTGTGGCCTTCGAAGGTCATCGACAAGGCGCCGATCTGGTGCTCGGTCGACCTGCGCGACGGCAACCAGGCGCTGATCGATCCGATGGGCCACGAGCGCAAGGCGCGCATGTTCGCCCTGCTCCTCGACATGGGCTTCAAGGAGATCGAGATCGGTTTCCCGTCGGCCTCGCAGACCGACTTCGATTTCGCCCGCTGGTGCATCGAAGAGGGCAATGTATCAGACGATGTCTCGCTGCAGGTGCTGGTGCAGTGCCGGCCGGAACTGATCACCCGCACTTTCGAGGCGCTGCAGGGCGCCACCAACCCGATCGTGCATTTCTACAATTCGACCAGCGAACTGCAGCGCCGCGTCGTCTTCGAGAAGGACGTCGCCGGCATCAGGCGGATCGCCACCGATGCGGCCAAGATGATCACCGACATGGCAGCGAAGGCCGGCGGCTTCTATCGTTTCGAATATTCGCCGGAGAGCTTTACCGGCACCGAGCTCGAAGTGGCGCTGGAAATCTGCAACGCCGTCACCGAAATCATGAAGCCGACGCCGGAAAACAAGCTGATCATCAACCTGCCGTCCACGGTCGAGATGTCGACACCCAACATCTATGCCGATCGCATCGAATGGATGTGCCGCAATCTCGACAACCGCGAGAACCTGCTCATCTCGCTGCATCCGCACAACGACCGCGGCACCGGGATCGCCACCACCGAACTCGGCCTGATGGCGGGCGCGGACCGCGTCGAAGGCACGCTGTTCGGCAATGGCGAGCGCACCGGCAATGTCGACATCGTCACGCTGGCGCTTAACATGTACACGCAAGGCGTCGATCCCGAGCTCGACTGCTCCGACATCAACCGGATGAAGGACGTCTACGAATATTCGAACCAGTTGAAGATCCCCGAGCGCCATCCCTATGTCGGCGAGCTCGTCTACACCGCCTTTTCCGGCTCGCACCAGGATGCCATCAACAAGGGCATGAAGGCGTTGCGCAAGGCCAACACGCCGTACTGGGAAGTGCCCTATCTGCCGATCGACCCGGCCGATGTCGGGCGCAACTACGAGGCGATCATCCGCATCAACTCGCAGTCCGGCAAGGGCGGCATCGCCTATGTGCTGCAGGCGGACTACGGCCTCAATCTGCCCCGCAACCTGCAGATCGAGTTCAGTCAAGCGATCCAGGCGATCACCGACACCGAAGGCAAGGAGGTGCCGGCCAAGCGCATCTACGAGCGCTTTCTCGAAACCTACGTCGATCAGCCCGGCGCGCGGCTGAAATTCCTCGACCACCACACTTATCCCGACATCGAGATCAAGGGGCGGCGCGCGGTGGAGGCGATCATCCTCGACAGCGGCAAGGAGGTGACGATATCAGGCTCCGGAACCGGCCCGATCGACGGCTTTGTCGACGCGCTGTCGCGCCATGTCGGCGTGCCGATGTCGGTGCTCGACTATTCGGAGCACTCCATGCAGCGCGGCTCGAATGCCTCGGCCATCTCCTATGTCGAGATGGAGCATCCCGGCGGCAAGCTGTTCGGCGCCGGCATCAACACCAATATCGTCGCCGCTTCGCTGGAAGCCGTGGTTTCCGCCGCCAATCGCATCGTCGGCGGAAAGGCCGACTAGAGGAGCTGAGCTGGAGCAAGATGACCCCGGATGGTATCATCCTGCCCCAGTCTTTCGCGCCATTAACCACCGGAATATTATCCGGTGGGGTACGCGATCGCATAATGGATGCATGCTTGTATGGCAGTGCAGGCGCTATATGATTGCGTCTTAACCTGTGCCGACTTCGAGAGGATCGACACTTGCAGCATGCCACGCCTGCCGCCCCCGCAGTGCGCGAGACGCTGGAGCGATTGCTAGCCAGCGAAACGTTCGGGAGATCCGAACGAGCGCGTAAGCTGCTTCGCTATCTGGTCGAGCGCGAGCAGGCAGGCGAAGCCGACAAGCTCAAGGGCTTTTCCATCGCGATGGATGTTTTCGGCAAGGACGGCGATTTCGATCCGTCGACCGACGCCGTGGTGCGGGTGCAGGCGGGCAGGCTGCGCGAGCTTCTGCAGCATTACTTTGCCAATGAGGGTGTTGCCGAGCCGATCCGCATTGCCATTCCGCGTGGCGGCTATGTTCCATCCTATGAACTCAACGCGATCCGCCTGCCGGTCGAGCCGGCGTCGGCGGAACACGTCGAAGCGGCGGCCACCTTGCCGGAATCGCCCGAAGAACCCGGCATGGCCGCACCTGCCGCATCGTTGATGTCCCCCGTCGTTCGCCAGCCGGCACCCTCGCTGCTGCGCCATCTCCAGTTCTTCTGGCTGGCGATCGCTCTGGTCATCGCCATGCTGGGCGTGCTGATCCTTCGTCAGGGAGGCAGCGCATTGCTGGCCGGAAGCGATGCCGCGCCGACGATTGAAAATGCGGTGGCAACCGGCAGCATTGCGCCATGGGCTCCGGCTGAAAGCCTTCCGCTCGTCTACATTGCGGTGAAAACCAACAGTGCCGAGGCTGCCCGCGTCGCCGCATCGCTGCGCGCCGGCCTCAGCCGCTTCGACACGGTCAGCTTCATCGGTCGCGATGCTGACGGCCAGCCCGATTCGGTCGCCGATGCGATCAGCTTCGTATTCGATGTCTTGCCGGGGCCAACGGCAGGCGACGTCACGCTGGAGCTTCAAAGCGTGGCGACCGGGCGGGTCCTGCTGTCGCGCAACTTGACTGCCGCCGACAGCACACCCTCCACCGTCGAGGACAGTGTCGCCGGCATTTTGAGTTCGGCCGTTCCCGCCTCGGGCGCGATCTACAACTATATCGAACAGAGCGGCCTTCAGACCGGCCTGACGGAATGTCTGCTGCTCAACGACAAATACTATCTCGACCAGGGCGCCAAAACCCATGAGGCTGCCTATCGCTGCCTCGAAATCCTGGTCGATCGGGATGCGAAATCGTCGCTGGTCTTTTCGGAGCTGGCGACCCTGCATCTCGAGGCGGGCACAGATCACTACGCCTATCCAGCCGGCGCAACGATCGAACAGGCGATGTCGCTGGCGCGTCGCGCCGTGCAGATGGGGCCGACCAGCCCCTATGCCCACCGTGCCTATGGCTATCTCAATTCCCGCCTCGGCAATTCGGAGGAATCGATCCGCTGGATGCGCAAGGCCTACGAACTCAATCCTTACGACCTCAGCATGGCAGCAGCTTACGCCTACGGGCTGATTTTCGCCGGCAGGTACAGGGAGGGGACACCGATCCTTGCTCACGCCGCCGAAACCTCCAGCGCCCATCCGACCTGGTGGGATTACGGGCTTTTCGTCGGCCAGTTCATGGCTGGCGATATGAACAAGGCCGCGCTTGCCAGCGATGCGCTGCAAGCGACGCCGACGAAATCGCACTATCTGGCTGCGCGGCTGATCACTGCCAAGGCCGCCGGCCGCGATCAACTGGCGCACGAACTTCTGGACGAGTTGACTGTCAAGTTCCCGAAATTCGCTGCCGATCCGCGCGCGGCTTTTGTCGAGCGGAGATACCCCGCCGATCTGACCGAGCGGCTGGTCGAGGCTTTGCGTGCCGCCGGGCTCGGCAATGCCAGCTAGTCCTTGCGACCAGCACGGCCGATCGCAAAAACTTGGTACAAGACGCAATCCCGCCACATCCGAATTCGCGTAAAACCATAGATTTCATGATTTCATCGCTTTACGCTGCCGAACGGGGCGCCGGCCCGAAGACGGTTGTATTTCTGCATGGCTTCGGCGGTTGCCACGGCGACTGGCACGAGGTGATTTCGACACTGGCACCTGATTCACGGACGCTGGCCTATGATCTTCCGGGCCATGGGCTGTCCCTCGAGTTCCCGGGTGGCGGTCCGGCCAAGGCGGCCGCCCGGGCTGTTCTGGCAGACCTCGCCGCACGCAGAATCAGGAGGGTGCATCTCGTCGGCCATTCGATGGGCGGGGCGGCGGCTGTGCTGATGGCACTGGCCGAACCCGCAAGGATAGCCTCGCTGACGCTTCTGGCGCCGGGTGGGTTTGGCACTGAGATCAATGGCCCGCTGTTGCGCCGTTACGCCGCAGCAGCCGGGAAAAGTGAAATTCGCGCCTGCCTCGCCGCCATGTCCGGACCGCAAAGCCCGCCCTCGGAGCGAATCGTGGATATGCTTGGCGAAATGCGTGCCCGTCCCGGCCAGTTGCACAAACTTGTCGAGATCGCGGCCGCCATGACCAAGGATGATCGGCAGGGCGTCATCCCGCGCGAACGGCTCGAAACCCTGGCTATGCCGGTGATTGTGGTCTGGGGGACCGATGACGCGGTGCTGCCCTTCAGCCAAGCCGATGGTCTGCCGGCGCATTTCCACCTGCACCACGTGTCGGAGGCGGGCCATATGCTGGTCGAGGAAGCGCCCGGCCTGATCGCCGAGATCGTCCGCCGCAACATGAAACGCCGCAGCAGGCCGCTTCGTCCAAACTCCGCTCCCGCAGCGGGCTGATCCCTGTCAAAGCGCGGCTTCGGGCCGGATTTTGCAAGCCGCCTATCGATCTCGCAAGCGCATTTTGCTGCATTTTGCCAACGACTATGTTAATTCGGTGTTAACCAAACGCGAGGCAACGCCGATGAAGGATGCAGCCGAGACCATAAGCCAGGCCGATGAGTCGCGAAAATTGTCGGACGCCATCCGCGACGTGAAAAACGCTTTCGCCGACCGCGACGACGTCGTGGTCGACATGCGCGAAGCGCATCGCATGCGGCTCGAATTGCTTGCCGCCGAACTCGCGCCGGTCTTCGCCGACGTGCCCGCCGACATGGACAATTTCGACTTCGCCGTCTCGTCCGGGCTGCAGCCCCGCCTCTGGATCGACGCCGTCAGCCATGTCGCCATGGGGCGCGACCGCCGCACCTATCGCTTCCTCAAGGACACGCGCATCGGCCGCGTGGTGCTCGCCGAATCGACCGAGATGAAACCGGTTGCCGATCAGGTGACGCGCTACGTCGCGGAGCGCGTCATCGAACGCCAGAGAATGCTGGAAGGCGGGGTCGAGCAGGCTGCCGGCCTGAAACGTGCCTTGGTCCCGGAAGCCGAGCCGCCGCTGCGATCCGTCAAGCGCCGCAAGCGTTGGTCAGCCTTTCTCTCCGGTCTCAGCCTGATCGCTGCCGGCGCCCTGGTCGGGCTGGCGGTATCGATCGTGTTGTTCTGGGACCGCCTCGTTGCGATGGGACTGAGTTTCACGCCATAGCGTCCGCGCCAAGCTCCACAACCTCCAGATCGGCAGGCGGGATGGCCGGCCCGGTCAGGCCACGTCGCGTCAGCCTGAGCCGCCAGTTGCCTATTTCACCATCGATCTCCAGCAGATTATATTGCGCCGCTGGACGCCTGCCGCCTGGCGCCTGCCCTGCGGCAGCGACGCCGACCACTGGAATTTTGGCGCCGCGCCCATTGATCGAGAACAGCGTCGGCTCGTGCGAATGGCCGTGCAGCACAAGCTCGGCCCCGTGCCGCTGAACGACCTTTTGGAAGCGGGCAATGCCGAACAGCCGCTTGGGCTGCGAAACGGCGCCGCGCACCGGCGGATGGTGGATCATGATCACCCGGAACAGCCCGCGTTTGGCCGTGGCATCGAGCACGTCCCGCAGCCTTTCCGCCTGGTCTTCCAGAAAAAAGCCGTTGGCCATGAACGGAGCCGTCGCCCGCGCCGTCGTGACACCGATCAGCGCGACGTTGCCACGCACGCGCAGATAGGGAAAGGCTTCGCGGTCGACCGGCGTATTGACGCCGTCGCCGGTCATCCACGCCGTCCACGACCGGCAGGACTTGTCGAAAGCACCGGGCACATAGGCGTCGTGGTTTCCCGGAACGACCGACACATCGTCGGGGGAGCCCAGCGTCTCCAGCCAGTGCTTGCCCATCTCGATCTCGCCATCGAGCGCCAGATTGACCAGATCGCCGGTGACGGCAAGGTGATCGGGTGCGCTCGCCTTGATATCGGCGACGATGGTGTCGATGACGGCGTCGCGCATGTGGCGGCGGCGATTGCGCTGCCAGTTGACGTAACCGACCACCCGCTTGGAGGCGAGATCGCGATAGGTTACACCGGGAAGCGGTCCCAAGTGGATATCGGAAATATGCGCGAGCCTGAACATCCCTCCTTCATAAGCGACGCACGCGCTGCTTTCCACCCACGGTTTCGTGGGTGATGATGCGGCCCGATCCGGAGCAAGCTTTCCGCCAGACCGGCTGGCCGGGTCTCAGGGCAAGGCTGTTTCATCTGTACTTCGTGCTGCGGCGGCCGATGACGCTTGGGGTGCGTGGCTTGATCCACGATCGCACGTCCAGTTCCGTCTTCCTCATTCGCCATACCTATGTACCGGGCTGGCAGCTTCCCGGCGGGGGCGTCGAGCTGGGCGAGACGATGATCGAGGCGTTGGCGCGCGAGCTCTCCGAGGAGGGCAACATTGCATTGACCGCGCCGCCGGTGCTGAAATCGATGCATTTCAACCGTCGGGCCAGCCGCCGCGACCATGTCGGCCTCTATTTGGTCGAGCAGTTCAATCAGACGGCGCCGAAGCTGCCGGACCGCGAGATCGCCGCAGCCGGCTTCTTTCCGCTCGACCGCCTGCCGGAAGCAACGACGCCGGCCACGTTGCGGCGGATTGCCGAGATTTTCAGCGGCGCGGCGGCATCGCCCTTCTGGTAGATCACGCTGCCTTCCTGAACCGCGCCCGATCATGCCGCGCCGCGTAGTCCAGTTCCGGCCCGACCGGCACGATGTGCGTCGGGTTGATCGTTGCGTGGCTGCCGTAATAGTGCGCCTTGATGTGGTGCAGGCTCACCGTGCCGGCGACGCCCGGGACCTGGTAGAGGTCGCGCAGATAGTTCGACAGGTTCGGATAGTCGGCGATGCGGCGCAGGTTGCACTTGAAATGGCCGACATAGACCGGGTCGAAGCGAACCAGCGTGGTGAACAGCCGCCAATCGGCCTCGGTGATGCGGTCACCGACGAGATAACGCTGGCGAGATAGGCGATCCTCGAGCTGGTCGAGCGCCGCGAACAGTTCGCCGAACGCTTTCTCATAGGCCGCTTGCGTGGTGGCGAAGCCGGCGCGATAGACACCGTTGTTGACTGATGGATAGACCAGAGCGTTGACCGCGTCGATTTCGCCGCGCAGTGCTTTCGGATAGAAATCGAGGCTGGCATCGCCCCATTTGTCGAAGGCTGAATTGAGCATCCGAATGATCTCGGAGGACTCGTTGCAGACGATTGTCTGTTCTCGCCTGTCCCACAGAACCGGCACCGTCACGCGGCCGGAATAGGCGGGATCGGTCTTGGTGTAGATCTGATGCAGGAAGTCGAGGCCGTAGAGCGTATCGCCGGTGGCGCCGTCCTCGGCCACGAAGGTCCAGCCGTTGGCGCCCATGAAATGATGGACGACCGAGACGGAAATCACGTCCTCGAGCTTTTTCAGTGCCCGAAAGATCAGCGTCCGGTGCGCCCAGGGACAGGCAAGCGAGACATAGAGATGGTAGCGGCCCGGCTCGGCCTTGAAGCCGCGCGTGCGGCCTTCGGCGGGCCTGCCGTCAACCGTGACCCAGTCGCGCCATTGCGACTGCGCCCGCACGAATTCGCCGTCGCTCGCCTTGGTGTCGTACCCGCTGTCCTGCCATTTGCCTTCGACCAGCAATCCCATGTGATGTCCTTTCCTCTTCGTAGGGATGTAGGCACAAACCGACGATGCGGAAATCGCCAGGCGTTGAACAGTTCGTCAATCGCCCGGTGCGGCAGACGAATGACGGCAAACGAAGGCGGCAAACGAATGGCGGCAGCAAACGGCCGATTGCAGTGGCTGAAGATTGGTGCTAGCGGAAAATCCCGATGCTTGACTTTGCCTTGATCCGGTTCGACCGACGACGAAAGGGCGCCCGCGCTTGATGAAGCGCTGACTGGCGAACGCTGCCGTTTGCAGCAAACCTTTCCCCGTCTACCCGGAACGCAAAGACCATGAGCCTTGCCGACGTGAAATACCTGCCGGAAACTCCGGCGCATGACCCCGAAATCGAAACCATCAACGACGAAGCCTTCGGGCCGGGCCGTTTCGTGCTGGGCGCCTACAAGATCCGTGAGGGCGGCCCGCATGAACGCGCTCTGTCCTTCGTGGCCGTCGATGGCGATATCGTCGTCGCCTCTGTGCGCATGACGCGCATCGCGGCCGGCGCCGGCCGCGCGCTGATGCTCGGACCGCTTGCCGTGCGGCCGGCCTACAAGAATCTCGGCATTGGCCGCCGGCTGGTGGCGATCGCGCTGGAGGCAGCCGCCAAGGCCGGCATGCCGGCGGTGATGCTTGTCGGCGACGAGCCCTATTACCGCCCGCTCGGCTTCAAGAGAATCCCGCGTGGGCAAATCTCCATGCCGCGCCCGGTCGATCCTGACCGGCTGTTGTCGCATGAGATCGTGCCGGGCGCGATGGCACGGCTGGTAGGCGAGGTTTGCCACGCCGATCAGGCAAGGATTGCCGCGCAAATCGCCGCGATGGCGTGACCATCCGGATGCTGTTGCGCCATACTGTCAGGCTTCGTAGCATGTTGCCGATGGTGCATGTCGCCCAAAAGTGCGCAGCGGTTTTGGGTAACGAGATGCAATAAAAACAGAGATTTAAAGCGCTTCGATTGAGTCCGTTCAAGTTCGACGCGCTTTAGACGGAGGACGCCGACATGAACCCGAACGGCCAGATTGCGATCGTCACCGGTGGCGGCTCCGGCCTCGGAGAAGCGACGGCACGTGCACTGGCTGCAAAGGGCGCCGGCGTTGCCATCCTCGACCTCGGCATCGAGCGTGCGGCGAAGATCGCGGCCGATATCGGCGGCATCGCCATCCAATGCGACGTAAGCAGCGCCGACGGCGGTGCTGCTTCAGTGGCAGAAGTGGTAAAAAAGTTCGGCGAACCCCGTATCCTGGTCAATTGCGCCGGCATCGCCATCGGCATGAAGACGATCGGCAAGGACGGTCCGCACCCGCTCGACCAATACCGCAAGGTGATCGAGGTCAATTTGATCGGCACCTTCAACATGATCCGCCTCGTCGCCGACCAGGCCGCGAAGCTTGAGCCGCTGGACGGCGGCGAGCGCGGCGTCATCGTCAACACGGCATCGGTCGCCGCCTATGACGGTCAAATCGGCCAGGCGGCCTATTCAGCCTCCAAAGGCGGTGTCGTCGGCATGACGCTGCCGGTGGCGCGCGATCTTGCCCGGTCGGGCATTCGCGTCTGCACCATCGCGCCCGGCATCTTCAAGACGCCGATGATGGCCGGCATGCCGCAAGAGGTGCAGGATACGCTCGGCGCCGCGGTGCCCTTCCCGTCCCGTCTCGGCGAGCCTTCCGAATATGCAGCCCTTGTGCTGCATATCATCGAAAACCAGATGCTCAACGGCGAGACCATCCGCCTCGATGGCGCCATCCGCATGGCGCCGAAGTAGCCGACCATGAGTGCCGAAGTCGCCCTTCAGGCGAAGACTGGCCCGCTCGCCGGCCTGACGGTGATCGAGATGGCCGGGCTTGGACCGTGCCGCTGGCCGGCCTGATGCTGTCGGAGATGGGCGCCGAGGTGCTGCGCATCGAGCGGGCTGGGTCGAGCCAGCCGTTTCTGGCGCTACCGGACGAATACGACATCGACTGTCACGGCCGCTCCATCCTGCGGATTGACCTGAAGCGCTGGGAAGGCGCCGAACTGGTGCTGCGCCTTGCCGAAAAGGCCGACATGCTGGTCGAAGGGTTTCGTCCCGATGTCATGGAGCGGCTTGGTCTCGGGCCGGATGCGGTTCTGGCGCGCAATCCGGCCCTGATCTACGGCCGCGTGACGGGTTTCGGTCAGGACGGTCCGCTATCGGGACGTGCCGGCCACGACATCACCTACCTCGCCTATTCGGGTGTGCTGCATGCCATCGGCCAGCAAGGCGGCCGGCCGGTCCCACCGCTCAATCTTGTCGCCGACTACGGCGGCGGCGCCATGATGCTGGTCGCCGGCGCACTGGCCGCCCTGTTTGAGCGCTCGCGCTCCGGCAAGGGTCAGGTGATCGACGCCGCGATGACCGAGGGCGCTTCAATGCTGGCGACACCTGTGCACGCCCTGATGGCGGCGGGCCTGTGGAGTGACACGCGTGGCACGAACCTGCTCGATTCCGGCGCGCCCTTTTACGACACCTATGAGACCGCGGACGCACGGCACGTCGCCGTCGGCTGCCTTGAGCCCCGGTTCTTCGCCGAATTCGCAAGACTGCTGCCGCTCGACCAGATTTTTGTACGCGGCCAATACGACAGGAATTTGTGGCCGCAGATGCGGGCCGCCATTGTCGATCGGGTCGGGCAAAAGTCACGGGACGACTGGGACCGTCTCTTTGCTGCGACCGATGCTTGCGTCGCACCGGTCTTGTCGCTGCGGGAAGCCAGGGATCATCCGCACAATCGCGCTCGCAACGCCTTCTTGAAGTCGGGTGCGCTTGAGCGCCCCGCCCCAGCGCCGCGCTTTTCGCGCTCCCGGCCGACGCTTGCCGCCATGCCGGCCGATCACGATTGTCAGGCGGCGACGGTGCTGGCACGCTTCGGTCTTTCGGAAAGCGAGACTGAGGCCCTTTTCAAATCTGGGGCCCTTGTCAAATCCCGTGTGATAGGTTGATAACTGGAGAGCAAAGATCAGCTTAGGACGCTGTGGATTTGAACGATCGGAAGAAGGACGTGATCCGCGAGACCGACGCCGAAGCGATCAGGCTGGCGAAGACGCTGATCCGCAGTGCCCGTTTCGGCGCGCTGGCGGTGATCGAGCCCGGCACCGGTTCGCCGCTGGCCAGCAGGGTTGGTGTCGCCACCGATATCGACGGCACGCCGCTGATCCTTGTATCGATGTTGTCCGCCCATACCGGCGCGATCGTTGCCGACCCGCGCTGTTCGCTGCTTGTCGGCGAGCCCGGCAGGGGCGACCCGCTGGCGCACCCACGGTTGACGCTCGTCAGTCGGGCGGCACGGCTTGAGCGTGGATCCGACGAGCACGCCGGCGCCGAACGGCGCTATCTCAACCGCAACCCCAAGGCGAAGCTCTATGCCGGCCTTGGCGACTTCTCGATCTTCCGCCTGGAGCTGGAGCGCGCCAGTCTCAACGGCGGCTTTGGCAAGGCCTACCTGCTCGAACGCGCCGATCTGGTCACGACCGCGCCGATCGTCGAAGAGCTTGCCGCTGGCGAACAATCCGCCCTCGACCATATGAATGCCGACCATAGCGACGCAATTGCCGTCTACGCGCGCCACTTCGCCAAGGCGGCGGGCGACGGCTGGGTCGTCACCGGCTTTGACGCCGACGGCATGGACCTGGCATTGGGCGACGATATCTGCCGGGTGTTCTTTCCCGAGCCATTGAGGACGGCGCGCGAGCTCAGGCATGTTCTGGTCGACATGGCAAAAACCGGCCGAGTGGCGGATTAAACACAGTCCGACAGTTAATCGCGCCGGGTCGAAAGCAAGTCTTGAGGTTTGAGCTAGATGTTCTACGCTTTCCCGGTCGCGTTGAATCGCCAGCGCAAATTCGCAAGTGAGCCTATGGAATCAGACGCTATTGCCCCCATAGCGCCGGAGGAGCAGGAAGGTATGGGGGATCGATGGTCTCGAAAAAGCTAATCGCCAATGCCGAATCAGCGGCCTCGTTTCTGACGCTGATGGGCAACGAGAAACGACTGTTGATCATGATCCACCTGGCCGAAGGTGAAATGTCCGTCGGCGCTATCGCCGAAAAGGTTCTGCTCAGCCAATCCGCCCTGTCACAGCATCTGGCCAAACTGCGGGCGCTCGATCTCGTCGAGACCCGGCGCGACCGGCAGATGATCTACTATTCCTGCAAATCCGATGCCGTGCGCGAACTTCTCAACACGCTGGACGGGGTTTTCGGCGAGGGTGAGCTATCGCAGATGGCATACCGCTCGCGTCGCTCCGGGACTTGACCGGCCAATGCATGTCGCCCAAAGCCGGCACATGCATAAGATAAGAACTGGTCCGAGCGCCCCTTGCCTCGCTGACGACTCCTGATGCATGTCGCGCAAAAGCATGCCCGTGCAGCGGTTTTGCGATAGCGACATGCATAAACAACAACCTAAAGCGCGTCGCGAGAGGTCGGTTGAGGTCGGTCGAACGCGACGCGCTTTTGAGCGACTTGCGTCCACTTGGACGCAGAAGGTACGCTCTGACACTTTGGATCCACGCGTCGTGCTGTCGCAAAACCCACCACGATCGGGCCGATGCGGGTCAGTTGAGGCAAGCATGCGCAGCATTCGTATCGACGACCCGCAAGACCCGCGCGTCGCCGCCTATCTCGACATTCGCGAGCGCGATCTTGCCGGCCGGCAGGGTCGTTTCGTTGCCGAAGGCAAGGTGGTGCTCGAAACGTTGCTCGCGGCCAAACGCTTTGCCGCCGAATCGGTGCTGGTGCTCGAAAACCGGCTGGCAGGCATCGACGCAACCCTGCGCAAGGCGCCCGCGGACCTTCCGGTCTACGTGGCGCCCAGCGAGGTTATGGACAGGATTGCCGGCTTTCACATGCATCGCGGCATATTGGCGATCGGCCGCAAGGGCGAGGCGCAGCCTGCAGAGGCCTTGCTGGATGCCCTGCCCGCCCGCGCGTTGATCGTCGTGCTGGTCGGCATCGCCAACCATGACAATATGGGCTCGATCTTTCGCAACGCCGCCGCCTTCGGCGCCGATGCCGTGTTTCTGGACGCGACCTGCTGCGATCCCCTGTACCGCAAGGCGATCCGCGTTTCGGTCGGCGCCGCGCTGAAAGTTCCTTTTGCCTCCTTCGCTGAGACCGTCGGCTTTACCGCGGCGCTCGATCGGCTGGGCTTCGGCCAATTCGCATTGTCGCCGCGCGGACAAACCGACATCCGCGATGCGAAAAGGACCGAACGGCTGGCACTCTATCTCGGCACTGAAGGCGAAGGCCTGCCCGAGATGCTGCTCGCCCGCCTGCGGACGGTGCGGATCGATATGACAGAAGGCTTCGACAGCCTGAATGTCGCCGCCGCGTCAGCCATCGCCTTGCATCATTTCTCGGCAAGCAGGACCTGAGCCGCAGAAGTCAGCATCACTGCCTGGGCTCAATGCGCCGATTCAGCCTGCTGCAGCGCCCGCACGCGATCGGCAAGGCTGCGTTCACCGCTTCCCGGTGGGTTGGGTGCCGCAAGAACCTTTGCGATCGGCGATTCCGGTCCGTCGAGCTTCGCCGTCAGGGCTACGACCTGCGCCGCCAGGTCGCTCATCTGCTCGCGCAACGCAGCGCTGGCGCCTTCGGATCTGGATGCCGCGTCGGCGGCAAGATCCGTTTTCAGCCTCTTGTTCTCGCTGGCCAGTGCCGTCAATCTCGCCTCCAATTGCTCCCGGTCGCTGTCGAGCTTGGCGATAGCTTTTTCCATATCGCCCTTGACGGCCACATCGGCCTGACCGCCTTGCGCTCCGACGAGACGCACCGCTGCCGACGCATTTTCCACGCTTTCGCTTTTCAGCTTTTCGCGAAGCCGCGCGATTTCCTTTTCGCGGCGTTCAAGCTTGTCCTCGCGATCGGCAAGCGTGGCGAGCAGGCGCTCGATCTTCTTGTCCAGTTCGCCGGTCCTTTTCTTCTCGGCTTTCAACGCGTCTCGCGCGGCCTTGCTCTCGGCCGCGATCTCCTGTTGGCGCCTGTCCGCCTCCTTGCGCTGGCCGCGCAGCACTGAAATATCATCGGCCAGCTTTTGCAATTCGGATTCGCGCGCCACAAGTTCGATCTGACGGCTGCTGGAAGAAAAGCTGGCGTCGTCATACATGTGCTCCAGTTTTTTCAGCTCGAGCACACGTTTTTCCAGGGCATGCTCGGTTTGAGCAAGCCGATCCGACAAAAGCTGCAACTGGTCTTTGCGCTGCCGAAGGTCTTCGCCCTTGGCCTCGAGCGCGGAAAGGGCGTGTTCCTTGTCCTTCCGCTCGAGCGCCAGTTCCTTCAGTGCTTCGCGGCCACGGCCGATCTCGACAAGCTGTTCGGCCGATTTCTCGCGCAACGCCTTGACGCTCATCTCAAGCCGACGTGTCGCCATGGCGAACTCGGCGCGGATGCGATCCTTCTCCGCCTGGATCTCGGCCAGCGTCAGCGGCATCGAGCCCTCGATGCGTTTACGCGTCAGCATCACGGCCCGCCGCCAGATGGCCGGAGCAATCATCAGCGCCAGAAAGCCGGCGCAGAGAAAGCCGAGGACAAAGAACAGGACCGACTGAACCAAGGTGACTATCCGTTATGAACGGCAAACAACCGTAAGGGACTGTGCCACGTTCGCATGACGGAATTCCAGTGCCGCGGCAAGGGTCTGCCGCAGCATTGTTCAGACCGTCGATCCTGGAAACAATCGCGGTGACGAGGCAACCGCTTGCTCAGAATGGATTCCAGGTGGCGCGCTGGGTAAGCTTGAGGTAGCCGAGATTGACGCCAAGCCGGGCGCCGACGCCGGTACGGATCGGCACCAGCAGCACATTGTTGTTCTTCATCACGTTGAAGCCGACGCCAGCCACGAGGTAGGCGGAGCCGGCAAGGCCGCCGAAACGATTGTAGAGGCTGTTCACATCGTCGAGATTATAGACCAGCATCATCACCCGCGAGCCCTCGCCGCCAAAATCCCAGCCGAGCGACGGGCCCTGCCAGAACACTTTGTGATCGCCGGCATTCTTGGTGTAGAGTGTGCCTTCACCATAGGTCAGGCCACCGATCAGGGCGCCCGAGCCCTCCTCCCCAAGCAAATAGCCATTGGGCAGGCCATAGGAGGAGAAAATCTTCTCCACGACGGTGGCGAGCCCGCCCGACGTCGCACCGAAGAATTTATGACCGGAATCGACGATCTCCTGAGCGGTGTATTCCTGGGCCCGCGAAGGCGAGGTTGAAAAGACGACAAGGCCCATGAGAGCGATCGCCATTGAGAAGACACGGAGAAAACTCCGGTCTGTGAAGACACGGAAAAAACTCCGGTCGTAGTATCGGGAAAACATGCTTCCAATCTCCGTCAGGGAGCACTTTCGCCGACGCCTCGCATCCGTGCGGCTCTTTGGTGGCCGTTAAGGATGACTGTTAAGGACAAACTATGCCGTAATCCTTTTTCAACCATTAAGCTTTCACATGAAGATGGCGGTTCGTAGGCTGGTTTCGCGCTGATTTCGCGTCGGCCCGCAGTATCCGCACCCTGCGTGAACACACCATTTTCGATAGCGACAATTCCGGATTTGTTGCTGCACGCTCAGGCGCTGTGTATTCAGTGGGCCTTGGGAGAGCGAGCGTGATTCGTGTGGACAGGCGTGATCGTTGATCGCCCGGCCATTTCCAGTGAAATTTTGCAGGGACTTTCGCCGATGGCCGAGCTTTTCACCCTTTCCGCACCCGATCTCGCCGCGCTTTTGTGCAGCCGGGTCTGCCACGACATCATTTCGCCGGTCGGCGCCATAAACAACGGGCTTGAGCTGCTCGACGAAGGCGGCGCCGACGAAGACGCCATGAAATTGATTCGCCAGAGCGCCAGAAACGCTTCGGCCCGCCTGCAATTCGCCCGCATCGCCTTCGGCGCAGCCGGTTCTGCCGGCATGATGATCGACACCGGCGATGCCGAGGCCGTTGCGATCGCCTTCTTGAAGAACGAGAAGCCGGAACTGATCTGGAATGGACCCCGAGCGCTGCTGCCCAAGAACAAGGTAAAGCTGCTGCTCAACCTCATTCTCGTCGCCAACGCTGCCATTCCGCGTGGCGGCAAGCTTACGGTCACGCTTGAAAACCTCGACACGGAACCACGCTTTGCGCTCGCCGCGAGCGGTCCGATGCTGCGCGTGCCGCCCAAATTCCTGGAGCTCCATTCCGGCAACAAGCCTGAAGAACCGATCGACGCGCATTCGGTGCAGCCTTACTACACACTGCTTTTGGCGCGCGAGGCGAACATGACAATATCGATCCACGCGACCGCAGAAGAAATCGTTCTCTCGGCTGCTTGAAGTTACCAAGCTGATTGAACGAACAGACGAGCGTTGTTCAGACAATATTTACCGCACCATCATGGTCGAATGAAATGAACCCCAAAGGCTAGATCGATCGATGCATCGGTAAAGAAGTTTTCGTAAAAGCTGTTCTTTCAAGAATTTTACCTATTGGCTTTTCAGCTTCTTTACCGGATTGACCATACGGTGCCTTCCAGACCGCGACGCTGCCGGATTGCCGCATGGCAAAGAGGGCCCGGAAATGAAACGCTGCATGTTCATCGACGATTCGAGCGTCATCAGGAGGGTTGCAAAACGCATCCTGGGTGGTTCCGACATGCTGGTCATCGAAGCTGCCAGCGGGCTTGATGCGGTTGAGATGTGCACTGCCGACATGCCGGATATCATCATTGTCGACGGCGCCTTGCCGGACATGCAGGCCGAGGACGTCATTCGCCGCGTACGCGCCATGGAAAGTCCGATACAACCCCAGATCCTGATTTTGCTGGTTGAGGTCGACGTCGCTTCGATCATGCGGGCAAAGCGCGCCGGCGCCCAAGGCTATCTGCTGAAGCCGTTCACTCGGCCGCAGCTTCTCGAGCGCTTCCGCACCTTGAGATTTGCCGCCTGATTCGCCGCCGCTGGCGCATGGCCGCGGAAATCGGCGCTCCAATATCTGCGACATAGAAACGCAAAATCCGGCCGAAGCCGGATTTTTGTCGGAAAAATCGATCGGATCGGCGTCGTCAGCTCAGGCGCTGACGCGGATGTCTTCCGGCTCGCGCAGCACGTAGCCGCGACCCCAAACCGTCTCGATGTAGTTCTGGCCGCCGGAAGCAGCGTCGAGCTTCTTGCGCAGCTTGCAGATAAAGACGTCGATGATCTTCAGTTCCGGTTCGTCCATGCCGCCGTAAAGGTGGTTGAGGAACATTTCCTTCGTGAGCGTGGTGCCCTTGCGCAGCGAGAGCAGCTCCAGCATCTGGTATTCCTTGCCGGTCAGATGCACGCGCTGGCCACCGACCTCGACGGTCTTGGCATCAAGGTTGACCACCAGGTCGCCGGTGGTGATGACCGACTGGGCATGGCCCTTGGAACGCCGCACGATGGCGTGGATGCGGGCGACCAGTTCGTCCTTGTGGAACGGCTTGGTCATATAGTCGTCTGCGCCGAAGCCGAGGCCACGTACCTTGTCCTCGATGCCGGCCATGCCGGAGAGGATAAGGATCGGCGTCTTCACTTTGGAAAGGCGAAGTGTTCTCAACACCTCGTATCCCGACATGTCGGGGAGATTAAGGTCGAGAAGGATGATGTCGTAGTCGTAGAGCTTACCTAGATCGACCCCTTCTTCGCCAAGATCGGTTGTATAGACATTGAAACTTTCCGATTTCAGCATCAGCTCGATGCTCTGTGCGGTCGCACTGTCATCTTCTATCAGCAGAACACGCATTTCATTCCCCTTTTCTGCTGCCGGACCATTTCACGACCCGTCCAGGACCGGAGCAGTGATTGCCTGAGCAGAGGCTGCCATCGAATGGTTAACAAAACCTAATTCCGTGCCGTTGACGGTACCAGATTTTTTAACCCTTTTCTACACCTTGTTGAATCTAATAGCGAATCTAAGAACCAAACCGCTAATGCAAAACATTAATAAGCCAGACTAAGTGACTCCAGGGACTCGCTAGCCGTGCTTCCGCGTCGGGGCCGGAATTTTTACCCGGCCTTAAGTCCTGAGCCGTATGATTAACAATGCCCGTAAACGAATGGTTACCGCCGGCAAAAAACTTTAGGAATTTGTTTCCCATAGTTCTGGTAAAGTCGGTGGAAGCGGGTCGAAGCCTGAGTTTGCCAGGCGGATTAGACGATATGTGCAGGTGTGCGTTTCCAGGAGTACCGAATCATGAAGTCACGTGAAAACCTCGTTCGGCTGAAGCAGTTTCAGGTGAACGAGAAGCGGCGGCAGTTGCTGCAACTCGACATGATGATCGCCGAATTCGAGCGCATGGCTGTCGAACTGGAACTCCAGATCACTGCCGAAGAAAAGAAAGCCGGCATCACCGACATCAACCATTTTGCCTATCCGACCTTCGCCAAGGCAGCACGCTTGCGCCGCGACAATCTCAGAAATTCGCAAAGCGACCTCGCCCAGCAGCGTAGCGTTGCCGAATCACTGCTCGGCGAAGCCGAAGCGGAGCTTTCCAAAGCAGAAATGCTCGAATCACGCGACACCAAGATCCGTGACGCCGAGACCGGCGGCCGCAGCGCCATGATCGGCTGAAAACAAGGCTTTAAGGCCGGTCAGCACCCAGCGATCAGGTCGTTGCCCATCTGGAATGTCGCCGCTCATAGGTCGAGCAACTGCCAGTTTCAGGCCTACGCTGCCAAATCCCCTTGATGCTCCGCGACCGCCCGCACCTGGGCATCCTGATGTCGGGCGCAGGCGATTCCGGCCAGGACCTTATCTGATTGAGCAGCCCACCAGGTTCCGGCCGAGTTCGGCTCGGGGCCGACCGCGCAGGCTTGTGGAACTCGGCAAGGTCGACGCGAAAATGCTTGCTCCAAGAAGCAGGCGCTGCTCATGCCTTTTGTCAGCCCGATCGGCAGGTGGTGCTGACCGTCTGAAGCAGAGAAAACCCTGTCGGCAAAGCAAAAAGGGCGCGGATTGCCGCGCCTTTTGACATCCTTGAACCAGCCCTAATGCCGATATTGCTGGATGCGCGTCGTGCGCAGGCCGGCAAGGCCATATTCATCTATCGACGCCTGCCAGGACAGGAATTCCTCGGTGGTCAGCTTGTAGCGCTGGCATGCCTCCTCGAGGCTCAAAAGCCCGCCGCGCACCGCCGCCACCACTTCGGCCTTGCGCCGGATAACCCAGCGACGTGTATTCGTCGGCGGCAGATCGGCAATCGTAAGGGGGCTGCCGTCAGGCCCGATAACATATTTGACGCGCGGTCTAACAAGATCGGTCATCGTACTCTCTACTAAAAACTCAAAGACCCAATCCCCACCACATTACCGCCACAGCTTTAAAATTTGCCTAAGCGATCCCTAATAGCTAGGTAAGGATCATGAACGCCGCGTTAGTCTTTTCGTCGGCATTTGAGGCATCTGCCCAGCAAGCGCCCGAATCCGTTCAAAAAAATCGGCCGGTTCGCGAAGCTGGCGCACCCGGAAAGCTTGACCTATATTCCGGCCATTGGCATTCAGGCGCCGTCATCCAGGCGCCGTGCAGAACGAAAGAACCATGAACAGCCTCGACCTTCCCGGACGCCCCGAAGATACCCGCATCGTTGTCGCCATGTCGGGCGGCGTCGATTCGTCGGTTGTTGCCGGCCTTTTGAAGCATGAAGGCTATGATGTCGTCGGCGTCACGCTGCAGCTCTACGACCATGGCGCGGCAACGCACCGGGCCGGCTCGTGCTGCGCCGGCCAGGACATCGACGATGCCCGCCGCGTCTCCGAAACGCTCGGCATTCCGCATTATGTGCTCAATTACGAGGAGCGTTTCCGCAAGGCGGTGATCGACCCCTTCGCCGAGAGCTATGTGGCCGGCGAAACGCCGATCCCTTGCGTTTCCTGCAACCAGACGGTGAAATTCGCCGACCTCCTGGCGACCGCCAAGGAACTCGGCGCCGAGGCGCTGGCCACCGGCCATTACATCCGCTCCGGCGCCAACGGCGCCCATCGCGCGCTGTACCGGCCGGTCGACGCAGATCGCGACCAGAGCTATTTCCTGTTCGCCACCACACAGGCGCAGATCGACTACCTGCGCTTTCCGCTCGGCGGTCTGTCGAAGCCGCAGGTTCGCGCCATCGCCGAGGAAATGGGGCTGACGGTCGCTGCCAAGCAGGACAGCCAGGACATCTGCTTCGTGCCGCAGGGCAAGTACTCCGATATCATCGCCAAGCTGAAGCCGACTGCTGCCAATCCGGGCGACATCGTCCATATCGACGGCCGCGTGCTCGGCCGCCATGAAGGCATTTTGCGCTACACGATCGGTCAGCGCCGCGGCATCGGCATTGCCTCGGGCGAGCCGCTCTACGTCGTCCATCTCGACGCCGACCGGGCCCGCGTCGTCGTTGGCCCGCGCGAGGCGCTGGAAACGCACAAGATCTATTTGCGCGACATGAACTGGCTGGGCGACGCTGCGCTGTCAGATATCCCGGCCGCCGGGCTGGAGCTTTTCGCCAAGGTCCGCTCGACACGCCCGCCACGCCCGGCCGTGCTGCGTCACAACGCCGGGATCACTTCGGTGGAACTGGTCGACGGCGAGTCCGGTATCGCGCCCGGCCAGGCCTGCGTGCTCTATTCCGACGACGGCAACGAGGCCCGCGTGTTCGGCGGCGGCTTCATCGAGCGTTCCGAACGCGGCGCCGAGGCCGAGGCGATGCTGACGCGGCTGGCGGCCCGGCCGGCGCAGATTCCCGCCGAATAGACGATAATCCCGATCTATCGGGATCGATCAGGCTCTGATACAGCCGCACTTCTCTCAGCCCGCACTTTTTCTCAGGAAGACGATCCGGTGTGGGCAACCGTGCCAGCGGTCAGGATGCGCAGCACCCTGATGGCTTCCTCGCCGCTGGTACGCGGTTCTGCCCGCGTCTCGATGCACTGGATGAAATGCTCGAGCTCTCGCGTCAGCGGCATGCCCTCGCCCACTGCAACATAGGACGGCTCGTTGGTAGTGAAGGCCCATTGGCCGCTGTCTTGCCAGACCGCGTGGCGGTAGACGGCGAGCTTGCGCTCCCACGGCTCGACGTCGTCGAACACCGCCATCGCCTTGGTGCCGACCACGGTCAGCCGCCGTTCGCGGTAGGGATTGAGCCGCGACGCGAATAGGTGGCTGCGCAGACCGTTGGGAAAACGCATGTGCAGATGCGCGAAATCGCTGAGATTGTCGAGGAGCGCTGCCCCTTCTCCACGCACCTCGATCGGTTCCGTGCCGGTGATGGCCAGGATCATCGACAGGTCGTGCGGCGCCAGGTCCCACAGCGCATCGTTCTCGGTGTGGAATTTGCCGAGCCCGAGCCGGTGCGAATGGATATAGCGGACCTCGCCGAGCTCGCCATTGTCGATCAGCGCCTTCAACGTCTCGAAGGCGGGATGAAAGCGCAGCACATGACCGACCATGAAGACGCGGCCATTGTCGACCGCCGCCTTCACCGAACGCTCGGCATCGGCCACCGTCAGTGCGATCGGCTTCTCCACCAGCACGTCCTTGCCGCCCTGGACGGCGCGCACTGCCATATCGGCGTGGAACTGCGGCGGCAGCGCCATCACGATGGCGTCGATGTCGCTGCGCACAAACAGCGCCTCCGGCTCGATCGCCAGGCAATCCTGCTCACTGGCGAAACCTTCGGCGCGGGCAGGGTTGACGTCCGAGACCGCGTGCAGCGCGCCGAGCGCCTTGAGGGTGCGGATGTGGTTGCTGCCCCAGTATCCGCAACCGAGGACTGCAATGCGCGGTTTCATCATTCCAACTCTAGAATTTCGTGGCCGAGACATAGCGGCGCGCCCCGCCGAACTCAACCCGGCATTTCTGTGCCCGATTATCTGCCCGGCAAAGCTTTTCGGCATCAGAGCGACGTGCGTCCGCCTGGACACACAAAGTACGTCTCAAGACCGTGAAGCTTGGCGACGCGACAGGATGCGATGGAGTGTGGCGCCAGACCGGCTGCATCGACACCGGCTGCATCGATGCTTGACAGGCTTGGCGTCCCAACCTTATATCCGCCCGACCTTGGCGAACGCTTCGACATGCCCTCTGATTTGAGGCGGATTTCGGGCCTTTCGCCGCCCTGGCGGGGTAGCTCAGTTGGTTAGAGCACGGGAATCATAATCCTGGGGTCGGGGGTTCAAGTCCCTCTCCCGCTACCACCTAATTTTTTCCACAATGTTCTCTGCTTGGACTTGGTCGCCCCGAAACCCCGCAGAACAGCAGGCCGTTCGGCCGAAAGCTGGGGACTGTTGCTGGTAGTGAAGGTGCCTTTTTTGCCCACTGTCGGCCCATATTCTCCAATGCTGGGGAGTGCGCCTTTTTACTCCCTAGCTTTCCCCCATTGAAATCACAGGG